>JAQRMV010000013.1:0-30653 GCA_028598985.1 Gammaproteobacteria bacterium | reverse complement strand
GTTCCCATGCTCTGCGTGGGAACCTTACTGCTTTAACTGGCGCCTTTGTACCCCAACTGGCGCCAGGCTTCATACACCACAATAGCCGCACAATTTGACAAGTTCAAACTGCGGCTTTGTGCTGTCATGGGTAAACGAATTCTACCGTCACATCGTGCTCTAATATCTTCAGGTAGGCCTCTGCTTTCTGGGCCAAATAACAAAGCGTCGTCTTTTTCAAATTTAGCTTTGCTAAAACAAGCGCTACCTTTAGTAGTCATGGCATAGATGGTTTTAGGGTTTATGCTGGCAATAAAAGCATCGTAGTTGTGGTGCACCTGCATGCGAGCCCATTCGTGATAATCAAGGCCTGCGCGCCTTAGTGCCTTATCTTCTAGCTTAAACCCTAAAGGCTCAATTAAATGCAGCTGAAATCCTGTGTTGGCACACAGGCGAATGATGTTGCCCGTATTGGGTGGAATTTCCGGTTCAAATAATACAACGTGAAGCATAGCGGTAGGCCGTTTTGTAGTGGTGCTTAAAGCCCCAGTTCATTGATTTTTCGGGTGAGGGTGTTTCTGCCCCAGCCCAACAATTCCGCAGCCTCTCTGCGGCGGCCATGGGTGTGTTTTAAGGCCGCTTCTATCATCACTTTCTCAAACGCAGGCAGTGCGTTGCTGAGTATCTGCTGTTGGCCAAATTGCAGCTCTTTTTTGGCCCACTTTGACAACAAGTTCTGCCAACTCTCTTCACTACTTGAGGTGTGAGCTTGCCCTTTTAATTCTGGTGGCAAATCGCTCACCAATATTTGGCTGCCACTGCCCATCACACTTAACCAGCGGCAAACATTCTCTAGTTGACGTACGTTACCGGGCCAGTCTAGTTTTTGTAGGTATTCTGCTGCGGCACTAGACAGTTGTTTAGTCTCTACGGCCAATTCTTTAGCACTGGTTACCAAAAAATGGCGAGCTAGAGCAGGTATGTCTTCACTGCGCTGATTAAGGTTGGGTAATGGAATACGTATTACATTAAGGCGGTGGTAAAGGTCTTCACGAAACAAGCCTTGTTCCACGCGTTTGGTTAAATCTTGATGGGTGGCTGCAATAATGCGCACATCTACCTTGACAAGATTGTGGCCACCCACACGATAAAATTCGCCGTCTGCTAATACTCTTAGTAAGCGTGTTTGTGCTTCGGCGGGCATATCCCCGATTTCATCCAGCAATAATGTGCCGCCATGGGCTTGTTCAAAGTGGCCTTTGCGCTGGCTCACTGCACCGGTGAAGGCGCCTTTTTCGTGACCAA
This sequence comes from Gammaproteobacteria bacterium, assembly GCA_028598985.1. Taxonomy (GTDB): domain Bacteria; phylum Pseudomonadota; class Gammaproteobacteria; order Pseudomonadales; family Balneatricaceae; genus Njordibacter. The sequence goes on along the minus strand of JAQRMV010000013.1, from coordinate 29,369 downwards.
ACAATTCAGATTCAATTAGGTCCTTCTGAATAGCGGCCATATTGAGGGGTATAAACGGTTGGTTGGCTCTAGGGCTGTGTTGGTGTAGTGCTTGAGCAATAAGTTCTTTACCGGTGCCTGAGGCGCCGTTAATCATCACTGTCATATTGGATTGTGACAACCGGCCAATAGCCCTAAACACTTCTTGCATCGCCGGAGCTTCACCAATGATTTGAGCGCTAGCAGGTGCAGGCTCAGAAATACTATCGCCTGCTTGTTCTTGAGCATGAATCAGGCCACGTTGGACCAGCGCTACGGCTTCGTCAATATCGAATGGCTTGGGTAAGTAATCAAAGGCGCCTCCTTGGTATGAGGCAACAGCACTGTCTAGGTCTGAGTGGGCGGTCATAATAATGACGGGCACATGGGCAATTTGCTGTTGTAGCCTTTGTAGTAAGCCCAGGCCATCAATGCCCGGCATACGGATATCACTCACAATCAGTTTTGGGGTGTCTAACTCTAAGGCGTCTAATAATTGCTGGCCGTTTTCAAAACTACGACAGCTAATTTGTGCCTGTTGTAAGGCGCGTTCTAAAACCCAGCGAATGGCGTGGTCATCGTCTACAATCCATGCATCTTGGCTCATGGTAGGTTCTCCATGGGTAGGTAAATGTTAAAACACGTGTGGCCTTTTTTGCTGTTGCATTCAATTAGGCCTTGGTGCTGTTGCACTAGGCTTTGGGAAATACTCAAGCCTAGCCCTGTTCCTTGTGGCCTGTGGGTTACCAAAGGAAAGAAAATTTCTTCTTTAAGATCTGTAGGAATGCCAGGCCCATTGTCTATTATGCTTATGCAGCACACTAGCCGGTGGCAGGTATTGCCTATAGTAAAGCGTCTTACGGCACGAGTTTTTAAGCGAATTTGGCCGCCGTCTATGTGATGCTCCAGCAAGGCTTGGAGAGCATTAAGGCCCACGTTTAGGAAAGCTTGCGTCATTTGGTTGGCGTCGATTAATAGCTCTGGCAGGCTGGGGTCGTAATCTCGTATTAGCACCACTTGGCTGTCTGCTTCGGCGCGTAGCAATTGGTCTATTTTGTCTAAAATTTGGTGAATATTGCAGGCTTGTTTTTGAGTTTGGCGTTGGGGGCCAAGTAATCGATCTACAAGGTCTCGCAGTCGGTCGGCTTCAGAAATAATGATTTCAGTAAATTCATGTAGCGAAGGGGTAAGTTCACGTTGTAGCAGTTGAGCTGCACCGCGAATGCCGCCTAACGGGTTTTTTATTTCGTGGGCAAGGTTACGAACAAGGTTAGACGAAGCGTGTTGTTGCGTCATCATGCGTGCTTCTTGGGTAAGGCGTTTCATGCGCTCTAGGGGTTGTATTTCTAGTGCTAGGCTGCCTTGTTCATCCACGGCAGTTACGGTTAAATCAACCAATAATGTATGGCCGTTGGGTTGTTGAATTTGGGTGTCGCGGCTGGTAAACGATTGCTGATGGCTGGAGCTGTGTTCTAGTTGCTGTTTAAGAAGAGGGTCTAAAGATAATAAATTGCCAATGGGTTCCAGCTGCATTTGATGCTGGCTTACTCGGAATAAATTTTCTGCAGCTAAATTGAGGGCCACAATTTCCATGCGTGCATTAACCAAGACAATAGCCGTGGTTAGGTGGTTAACCAAACTTGCGAGAGCTTGGCTGGCTGGCAATGGGTTGGGCATGGTGCTCCGTATTGGTTTTATATAAAGGCCCCATGCGCACCAAATTAGTGCGTGCGGGGTGCTTAAAAAGCCCTCCTCGGAGGGCTACTAGTTCCCACGCAGAGCATGGGAACTAGGGGATTAACGTGCTATTAGTTCCTACGCAGAGCATGGGAGCTAGTGCTTAACGATGATTAGCAAGAGTAGTAAAGGCCAAATTCAACAGGGTGAGTAACGCTGTTTACTGCTTCTACTTCGCCGTTCTTAAGTTCGATGTATGCATCGATCATGTCGTCGGTGAATACGCCACCACGGGTTAAGAACTCACGATCTGCTTCTAATGCATCGAGTGCTTCTTCTAGGCTTCTGGCAACGGTAGGAATGGCCAGTGCTTCTTCTGCTGGCAAGTCATACAAATCCTTGTCGGCAGCGTCGCCAGGGTGGATTTTGTTCTGAATGCCGTCAAGGCCAGCCATCAGTAACGCCGCGAAGCAAAAGTATGGGTTGGCTGTTGGATCTGGGAAACGTACTTCTACACGGCGACCGCGTGGGTTGCTTACGTATGGAATACGGATAGATGCAGAACGGTTTCGGGCAGAGTAGGCCAGCATTACCGGGGCTTCAAAACCAGGAACCAAACGCTTGTAGGCGTTAGTAGAGGCGTTGGTGAAAGCGTTAAGCGCCTTAGCATGCTTAATAACACCGCCAATGTAGTACAGGGCTGTGTCAGACAAACCGCCGTAGCCGTCACCTGCAAAAAGGTTAACGCCATCTTTAGCGATAGACTGATGCACGTGCATGCCAGAACCGTTGTCGCCAACGATTGGCTTAGGCATAAATGTAGCTGTCTTACCGTAGGCATGGGCCACGTTATGTACACAATACTTAAGGATCTGAACTTCGTCGGCTTTGCGTACCAATGTGCTGAACTTAGTACCGATTTCGTTTTGGTTAGCCGTGGCCACTTCGTGGTGGTGTACTTCAATTTCTACACCCATGGCCTCCATAGCGTCACACATTGCGCCACGCATGTCGTGGGAAGAGTCAACTGGAGGTACTGGGAAGTAACCGCCTTTAACCCCCGGACGGTGACCGGTGTTGCCGCCTTCAATGGTTGCGTTAGATTGCCAAGCGCCTTCTTCAGAATTGATTTCGTACATGGCACCTTGCATATCGGCTTTCCACTTTACGTCGTCAAATACAAAGAATTCTGGTTCTGGGCCAAAAAATGCAGTGTCGCCAATGCCGGTAGACTTGAGGTACTCTTCTGCGCGTGTAGCAACAGAGCGTGGGTCGCGGTCATAGCCTTGCATGGTAGCAGGCTCGATAACGTCACAACGTACGTTTACAGTAGTGTCTTCTGTGAAGGGGTCTAATACGGCAGAGCCGTCATCTGGCATGATGATCATGTCAGAATCGTTGATGCCCTTCCAACCGTTAATGGATGAGCCGTCGAACATTTGGCCTTCAGAGAAAAAGTCTTCGTCTACAACCCGTGCAGGGATAGTAACGTGATGCTCTTTACCTTTAGTGTCGGTAAAGCGTAGGTCCACCCAGCGCGCGTCGCTGTCTTGGATCATCTTAAGGGTATTTGCAGACATAGAGTCTCTCCAATTAAAACCAGCCTTAATGCCGGAGGTTAGGTATATAGGTTCAGCGAGTGGGCTGACATTACTGGTTTACTCTAAAGCAATAGCCGTGCCAACTTTTAATAAGGCGCTAAAAGCGACCATCTATGGCGTTTTTTTAGCGTCGACGTCTGTTTTTGATGCACATCTCGCAGTTTATTAAGCGCAATAATTAAGTGTTTATCAATCCAGCTTCAGTTTGCACTAAAAAAGCTCACAGTTAAAGCCTGCTTGCACCAATAAGGGGCAATAAAAAGGTGTTGCATAAATAGTTGTCTTGTTTGCCTGCGGGTGCTGCGTTAGTGAGCTATTTTTGCTATAATTCGCGCTGCATTTTTTTGGCGCTATCGATATATAGTGCCCATACGTATTTTGGCCATGTTTAATGAAGGCCGTTTGGAGTAGTGAGATGATCGAAAAATTAAGAAATGTGGCGATTGTAGCCCACGTAGACCATGGTAAAACCACCTTGGTAGACAAGTTGCTAGAACAATCCGGCACCCTTGATCGTCGTGACCAAGGCTCAGAACGTATTATGGACTCTAACGACCAAGAGAAAGAACGTGGCATTACCATCTTGGCTAAGAACACTGCAGTAAGCTGGAATGATTATCATATCAATATTGTAGACACACCAGGACACGCCGACTTTGGTGGTGAGGTGGAGCGCGTTTTATCGATGGTGGATTGCGTATTGTTGTTGGTAGACGCGGTAGATGGCCCTATGCCACAAACGCGCTTTGTGACACAAAAGGCGTTCCAGCAAGGCCTTAGTCCAATTGTTGTAATCAACAAGATCGACCGCCCAGGTGCACGTCCTGATTGGGTTATGGATCAAGTATTCGATTTGTTCGACTCATTAGGTGCTACCGATGAGCAGCTAGACTTCCCAGTAATGTACGCTTCTGCCATTAACGGCATTGCCGGCACTTCTGTGGATGACATGGCTGAAGACATGACGCCATTGTTTGAAGCTTTGGTTGAGCACGTTAAAGCCCCAGACGTAGATTTAGAAGGCCCGTTGCAGATGCAAATTTCTGCTTTGGACTACTCAAGCTATGTAGGTGTTATCGGTGTAGGCCGCATTAAGCGCGGCAGCATGAAGGTTGGCCAACAAACAAAGGTGATTGGTGCCGATGGTAAAGTTCGCACTGCTAAGCTACAAAATGTAATGAGTTACATGGGTCTTGAGCGTGTTGATGTACCAACAGCGCAAGCGGGCGACATTGTATGTGTGACGGGTATTGAAGGCCTGAATATTTCTGACACTATTTGTCACCCGGATCATGTGGAAGCGCTGCCTCCGCTTAGCATTGATGAGCCAACGGTATCCATGACCTTTCAGGTTAACGATTCACCGTTTGCTGGCCTAGATGGTAAGTTTGTTACCAGCCGCAACATCCGTGACCGTTTAGACCGTGAATTGATTCATAACGTCGCTTTGCGGGTAGACCCAGGTGATAGTCCAGACCGTTTTGTAGTTTCTGGCCGGGGTGAATTGCACTTGTCTGTGCTGATTGAAAGCATGCGTCGTGAAGGTTTCGAGATGGGTGTAGGTCGTCCACAGGTTATCGAGAAAGAAGTTGATGGCGTGATGATGGAGCCCTACGAAGCCGTGTTGATTGATTGCGAAGACCAGCATCAAGGTTCTTTAATGGAAGAAATGGGTCGCCGTAAAGCAGAGATGACCAACATGGAGCCCGATGGTAAGGGCCGCACACGTTTAGAGTTTGTGATTCCATCCCGGGGCTTAATAGGCTTCCGTGGTCAGTTTTTAACGCTGACTTCGGGCAGTGGTGTAATGACTTCTTTATTTGATCACTACGGTGAAGTGAAGAAGGGTGCTTTGGCTGAGCGTCAAAACGGCGTATTGATTTCTATGGTTAAAGGTAAGATCTTAGCTTTTGCTTTGTTCAACCTACAAACCCGTGGTCGCTTAATGGTAGAGCCCAATATTGATGTATACGAAGGTATGTTAATTGGTGTCCACAGCCGTGGTAACGACTTGGCAGTTAACCCAACGAAGGGTAAGCAGCTCACTAATATTCGTGCCGCCGGTACGGATGAAAATATTGTACTTAGCCCACCAATTCGTTTTACTCTTGAGCAAGCGCTTGAATTTATTGAAGACGATGAGTTGGTGGAGGTGACGCCTAACTTTATCCGTTTACGTAAGCGCTTGCTTACCGAAACTGCCCGTAAGCGTGCGCCTAAGAAGGTTTAACTTAGCCTTGCCAAGGTATTAATCTAAGGCACAAAAAAGCCGGCCATTGGGCCGGCTTTTTTGTGGGTGTTGTTTGTGCAGTGTGCTAGTCAGACATGATGACTGGTGTAGTCATATACTGCAATATACTGTGAGTCACTCCGCCAAAAGCCTTTTCTCGTAAGCGGGAGTGGCCGTAGGCACCCATAACTAACAAATCTGCACCCGAGTCGGATAGAAAGTTAAGAATTGCTGCATCGGTTTTAATGCCGTCTGCGGTAATGTTTTCTAAGCTGGCGTCAATACCATGACACTTTAGATGACGCAGCATGTCGGCGCCGGGCTGGTGATCTTTGCGTATGCTGGAGTGCTTGCCGTTCACCATGAGAAGAGTCACTTTGCCTCGGTCCTGCAGCATGGGTAGTGCATCATTAATAGCGCGAGCTGACTTTTTACCACCGTCCCATGCTAATACTGCGTTACGGTGGATCATTTTCATGCGGCCAATATAAGGCACAAGGTAAACCGGCCTGCCCGAGTCAAAGAGCACTCCTTCTAGCAGCTGTGACATATAGGATCGGTTGTCTTCGTCTGGATTAGGTTGCCCTAAAAAGGTAATATCCATAGATCTAGCCATATAGGCCAAGCGATCCGCAGCGCGGGCAGCATTGGTGTAGATAATTTCGCTAGTGTAGGTAATACCCGCCTCTTCCGCAGCCTGAATAAAGCTATCAACGGCGCTTTGTGCAGCTTGATCAATCAGTTGTTGCTGATCTTCTAGTAACTTTTTTGGTATTTGTATACCAATGTAGTTAGCGGTAATTGAGCGTAGAGCTAGGGCGGCACCAGTGAGGCACCCGCCTTGGCGTTTAGCAAGGGCAATGGCTGCTTCCACTCGTTGAGTGCAGGTTTTGCTATTATCTAAATGTACAAGTATATTTTTCATAGACATGGTAATCCTCAGTAAGTTTATCTAGCTTAAGCATGCCAAAGCTAAGCCATGTGTGTGCTGGCCTAGGTCAAGAGAGAGTGTAGTTAATATGGATACGGGAACTTAAACTTTAATTTGCAGTCTTTAATGTAAGCCAATTGTGTAGAGTAAAATATGTATAGATTCATCATTGTTATCGCCAGCCTTATGCTATGTGCTTGTTCGGAAGTGCCAACAAAGCCTGTCGCAGGTCAGGTGAGTAATACCCCTTTACCGAGCTTTACTGCGGCCTATGACTCATTTAGTTGCGACCAGCTGTACTCCGAGGCGCGCCGCATTACCGATCAAATGCATGACATTGCTGGCGTGAGAGATGATGACACTCAAATGGAGCGTTTGGAGTTTATTGGTGGAGTATTGTATTGGCCGGTGTTGTTTTTTGTGGACGGCAGTAGTGATTCCCAAGCCGCACGAGCTGAATATAACCAACTTAAAGAGCGCCTTTTGAGTTTATCGCAGTGGGTTATTAGTAAAGAATGCGGCGCTGCATAAATAGCGGGCATAAAAAAAGCAGCTCGTGCGAGCTGCTTTGTTGAGGCCTGTTTATTTTTATTGTTAGACCAAAGGATGTCTTTTTTTCTTATTGCGCTTGTTATTTTTATTGGCGCTGCAGGCATACTACCAACATTCTGCTTAGTGTCTAATAATAAAAAGTTATACCCACCTTGCAAATGTGAATAAAAGATTAACACTAGGGTGACTCATCAGCCCGTGTCTTGTGTATGGGTCTTGGTCCGCTTAATATGGCGTTGTTTATATACCTTACTTTTAATCTTATTTTAGTGAAATACTATGGCCAGCATTCAAGTTTCTTACCCTCATCAACGTACTATGGCAGATGCACGTGAAGCCGTTCAAGCTTTTTCTGGCAAGCTAGAAGCTAAGCTTGGTGTTAAAAGTCATTGGGAAGGCGATAGATTAAAGTTAGAGCGTCCAGGGGTTGTGGGGTCAATGTTGTTGGCCGACGGAGCGGTTGAAGTGGAGCTAACATTAGGCATGATGTTGACCCCTATGAAAAGCCAAATTGAAGCAGAAATACATAAACAGCTAGGTCGCTGTCTGGGTTAAGGCGGTTCCCACGCAGAGCATGGGAACCAGAACCTCCCAGCACCTAGTTCCCACGCAGAGCATGGGAACCAGAGCTCCAGCACCAAATTCCCACGCAGAGCATGGGAACCAGAACCTCCCAGCACCAAATCCTACGCAGAGCATGGGAACCAGCACCTCCCAGCACCTAGTTCCCATGCTCTGCGTGGGAACTAAAGAATATACCGGCTTAGATCTTGATCTTTAACTAGGTCTTGCAGGTTGTTGTCTACGTAGGCTTTGTTGATGACAACCTTAGCACCTTCGGCAAGGTTGGCTGTAAAGGAGAGGTCTTCCAATAAACGCTCTAATAACGTGTGCAGGCGACGTGCGCCGATGTTCTCTGTGCTTTCATTCACTTCGTAGGCCAGCTCTGCTAAGCGTTTTACTCCATCCTCGCTAAACTCTAGCTCTACACCCTCTACGCCCATTAACGCCTGATACTGTTCAGTAAGAGAGTAATTAGGTTCCGTAAGAATGCGGGCAAAATCTTCTGGGCGTAAGGCATTGAGTTCTACACGAATAGGTAGACGGCCTTGTAGCTCAGGTATAAGGTCAGACGGCTTGGCTAGGTGAAATGCGCCAGAGGTAATAAATAGGATATGGTCTGTTTTTACCATGCCGTATTTGGTGCTCACTGTGCAACCTTCGATCAGGGGCAGCAGGTCTCGCTGTACGCCTTCTCGGGAGACGTCGCCACTGCCGCCTTCTTGTTTTTTGGCAATTTTGTCAATTTCATCTAAAAATACGATGCCATTTTCTTCTACCGCTTCTAGTGCTTGTTGCTTAAGGTCCTCTTCTTTTACTAGGCCTGCGGCCTCTTCATCTTGAAGTTGTTTGAGGGCATCGGCAATGTTCATTTTTTTGGTTTGTTTTTTGTCTTTGCCCATGTTGGCAAACAAACCCTGCAATTGATTGCTCATGTCTTCCATGCCTGGAGGAGCCATGATTTCCACTCCCATTGGTGCTGCAGACACTTCGATCTCTATTTCTTTGTCATTTAGTTGGCCTTCACGTAGCTTTTTACGGAACACTTGGCGCGTGCTAGATTCTTTATTGTCTGTGCTGTCGTCTGAACCCCGTGCTGGTGGAAGCAATACATCTAAAATGCGTTCTTCGGCGCGATCTGCAGCCTGATGGCCGACTTTCGTCATTGCATCTTCACGCAGCATTTTCATGGCGGTTTCCATGAGGTCGCGGATGATGGATTCTACGTCACGGCCCACGTAGCCCACTTCGGTGAATTTGGTGGCTTCGATCTTAATAAACGGGGCATGGGATAATTTGGCTAAACGACGTGCAATCTCAGTTTTGCCTACACCAGTAGGGCCTATCATCATAATATTTTTGGGGGCAATTTCGGCCCGCATATTAGGTTCAAGCTGCATGCGCCGCCAGCGATTACGCAGGGCGATAGCCACTGCCCGTTTGGCCGCATCTTGGCCTATAATGTGGTTGTCGAGTTGGCTGACAATTTCAGCAGGAGTCAGTTGAGACATGGTTCAGCCTTATTTTTCGGCTTGATCATTGAGATCAATGGTTTCGATGGTGGTTTGGTGGTTGGTAAAGACACAAATGTTGGCGGCAATATCCAGGCTTTTGCTGACAATCTCGTGGGCACTAAGTTCTGTATTATCTAGCATGGCTAGGGCCGCAGCTTGGGCAAAATTACCACCAGACCCGATGGCAATCAGGCCGTGTTCAGGCTCTATAACGTCACCCGTGCCGCTAATGATAAGAGAAGCTTCCTCATTGGCTACTACTAACATCGCTTCAAGCTTGCGCAGGGCGCGGTCACTGCGCCATTCTTTGGCTAATTCTACCGCAGCACGCACAAGTTGGCCGTGGTGTTTTTCTAGTTGGCCTTCAAAGCGCTCAAATAAGGTAAAAGCGTCGGCTGTGCCCCCCGCAAATCCTGCAATCACCTTGTCGTGGTAGAGGCGGCGCACCTTGCGTGCATTGCCCTTCATTACAGTGTTGCCTAAGGAAACTTGGCCGTCTCCACCTAATACAACTTGGTTGCCGCGGCGTACAGATACGATAGTGGTCATGCTTCTTTCCTAAATAGTTGCCGAACTTAGATTAAGCATCTAAGCCTCAAGCCTGATCCTTTTAAAATGGGGTCAAGACGCTAAAATTCAAGCGTAAAGAGCGTTAACAGTGTTTAGTTAGCGCTTTTATTAATACGAATGGATTCAATACCTTGTTGGGCAAGGATGTCTTCCGCTTTGTTGAGGGTTGAGCGGTTACTAAAAGGCCCGATACGAACACGGTACCAAACGGATCCACTACTGGATACGGTTTTTTCGGCCACCACATTGTCCATGTTAATCAGGATAAGCTTAGCCCTTAGTCGGTTTGCATCCGCCAACTTACGGAACGAACCTGCTTGAAGTAATGTGTTGGTCTTCTTGTTTGGGTCTTTGGGCGTGGAGGCGTATTCCTCAACTTGTCCCGGTGTTACTTCACTGTCAGGCAGTAAAGTGTAAAAGTCGAAGCCATTTTTTTGTTCAGTTTTGCTGTTGTTTTTTACGCCTTGATTTTGCTTTTTAGGGGCCGCTTTAGTGGGGTTGGCCTTTTTAGTAATCACGGTGCTCACTTTGCTATCATCAGGCTGTTGCGAAAGCACAATAAGCCCCGCTACAAAAGCCATGCTAATAGCTATGGTGAGCAGCATTACCCAACGAGAAACCGCCGGCTTACGGGGCTTTTTTTTACGCTTGGCGTAGTCGTGAGATGCCACGCTACATCTGCTCCGGGGCATCAACACCTAGCAATTCTAGGCCGTTAGCCATCACTTGCCGTGCGGCCATACAAAGGCACATACGAGCATTACGCAGCTGCATATCTTCAATCACCATGCGGTGAGCGTTGTAGTAGGTATGAAAGTTGGCAGCTAAGTCTTTAAGGTAGTGCGCAACCTGATGGGGCTCATGGTTTTTAGCCGCGTTAGCAATCACTTCTGGGTAAAGTTCTATTTGCTGCATAAGATCAATTTCAGCTGCTTGGCTAAGTTTATCTAGCTGGGCAAGGCCTATGTCTGCATCCCACGCCATGTCTTTTTCGGCCAGTTTGCGGATAAGGGTGCAAATACGCGCATGGGCGTATTGAATGTAATACACCGGGTTGTCTTTGCTTTCAGATTTGGCCAGTTCAAGGTCGAAATCCATATGCTGTTCGGCTTTACGGGTTACGTAGAAGAAGCGTGAGGCGTCTTTGCCTACTTCTTCACGTAATTCACGCAAGGTCACAAAAGAGCCGCTGCGGGTAGACATTTGTACACGTTCTTCGCCACGGTACAAAATGGCAAATTGCACCAGCTTCACCACTAAACGGGCTGGGTCTATGCCTAACGCTTCTAAGGCAGCTTTAACACGGGTGATGTAGCCGTGGTGGTCTGCACCCCAAACGTTAATGACGGTATCCATGCCGCGCTCAAACTTATTTAAGTGGTAGGCAATGTCGGAAGCAAAATAGGTGGTTTGGCCATTGTCTCGTTTTACAACGCGGTCTTTATCATCACCAAATGCAGTAGAACGAAACCATAAAGCACCCTTGTCTTCATATACATGGCCTTGCTGTTGTAACTTGGCAATGGCACGGTTAATTTGATCATCTTGATCTAAGCTGCGTTCAGAGAACCAGTTTTCATAATCTACGCCAAAGCCGTGTAAGTCGTGTTTAATGTCGTCTCGGATTGAGTCGAGGCCAGCATCAAATACAAGACGATAGTCTTGATCACCCAATAAGCTTTGGGCGCGCTCTATCAAGTCATCAATGTGCTTCTCTTTGTCGCCTTCAGGAGCATCGGTATGGAGGCCTGCCATTACTGTGGTGGCGGCGTGTTTTAAACGATCCCCAGCTTGGGTGTGTAGTTGTTGGGCAATATCATTTACATAATCACCTTGGTAACCATTGCTGGGAAATACAATGGTTTCCCCGGCTTGTTGTAAGTACCGCAACCATACGCTGGCGGCCAAAATATTCATCTGGCGGCCGGCATCGTTAACGTAGTATTCGCGCTGTACATCGTAACCAGCAGCTGCCAATAGATTGGATACACTGGCTCCGTATGCTGCGCCACGGCCATGGCCTACATGAAGTGGGCCTGTAGGGTTGGCAGACACAAATTCCACTTGCACTTTATGGCCTGCACCACTGTTGTTGCGGCCAAATTTCTCGGCCTGTTCAAGTACCTTGCCTATAATGGCTTGGGTGGCGTCTTGGCTGATGAAAAAGTTAATGAAGCCTGGGCCGGCAATTTCTGTTTTAGTCACCGCATCTGAAGCAGGTAAATGGGCGCAAATTAACTGGGCTATATCACGAGGGTTACGTCGTGCAGCTTTAGCCAATGTAAGGGCTACATTACACGCAAGGTCGCCGTGTTGCTTGTCGCGAGTATTGTCGATTTGGATATTGGCGACTAGCTCGGTGTCAAAGTCACCCGAGGCTTTAAGTGTATCAATGGCTTGTTGAATAAGGTTTGCAATGTGTTGCTTCATGTTGGTGTTTTTACTTCTAAAAGGTTTAAATGTGGCCGTCAATCAAGGCCATAATAAGTGCGTGTAGATAACCGCTAATTATCCCAGCTCTTGCGGGTCTATGTCTAGACTCCAGCGTATTTTACGCGCCGCAGGATGTTGGTCCAATAAGCCACATAAATGCTGTAATAATTGTTGTAGATGCTTGCGATTAGGGTGCTGTAGCTGTAATTGGGCACGATAAAAATGGGCCCGACGGGCCATGAAAGCGGGCATTGGGCCAAACATTAATAATGATTTAGTGAGGTTTTGTAGGCTGGGGTCTTGTACTTGTTGCCCTAGCCATTGTAACAAAGCAAAAGCAGACGCCGCATCTTTTGCCTGAGCATGGAATAACGCCATGTGCCCCAAGGGTGGCAAGCCGCTTTGTTGACGGTTGGCGAGCTCCTGTTGAGCGAATGCGTTGTAGCCTTGATTCACTAATATGTTAATGGTGGGGTGGCCGGCTTGGTAGGTTTGAATCACAGCTGTACCAGGGATCTTATCACGACCTGCACGACCGGCTGTTTGTACTAACAACTGTGCCAATTTCTCTGGACCACGAAAATCGCTACTAAACAAACTAGCATCAGCGTCTAAAATGGCGGCTAAGGTGACGTTTGGAAAGTGATGGCCTTTGGCCAGCATTTGCGTGCCCACCAATAAGCATGGGTCACCCCGCTGCACTTCTTTAAGCATGGCCTGTAAGCTGCCCTTGTTGCGCGTGGTATCTCGGTCTATGCGGTGTACGGGGGTGTTAGGGAATAGTACATTAAGCTGTTCTTCCGTGCGTTCGGTGCCTTGGCCTAATGGTTTGAGCTGGTGGCTGTAGCACCCAGGGCAATGCAAGTACACACTTTGTTGGTGTTCACAATGATGGCAATGAAGGCGTGGCGGGCGGCGATGTAAGGTCATATTGGCATCACATGCCGGGCATTGCGCCGTTTGACCGCAGGACTGGCACTGCAGGCTTGGGGCAAAGCCCCGGCGGTTAAGCATCAATAAAATTTGATGGCCTAAATCGAGTTGGATCTGGATCATTTCTTGAAGCTGTTGAGAGATACCCGCCTGTTGTGGCTGATTGCGCAGATCAACAACCTCATAACGTTGGGCACTGGCTTGGCCTGCCCGAGAAGTTAATAACCATTGGCTAAATCGGCCGCGTTTTACATTGGCTAAACTCTCAAGAGATGGTGTGGCAGAGCCGAGTAATATCGGGATGTTGGCATCGGCTGCGCGTTTAATAGCTAAGTCTCGGCCATGATAGCGAAAACCTTCCTGCTGTTTATAAGCTTGGTCGTGCTCTTCATCAATGATGATCAAACCTAAGTGGGGGATGGGCGTAAATAGCGCCGAACGAGTGCCAATAATAATGTCGGCCTGCCCCAAACCAGACTGCTGCCAAGCATTTAATCTTTGGTGCTCGGTAAGGCCAGAGTGAAGTGCTAAAACACGGTTGTTAAATCGCTGCTCTAAGCGTTCTAATAACTGGGGTGTTAGGCCTATTTCTGGCACCAATAAAAGCACGCGGTTACCAGAATTTAACTGGTGGGCAATGGCCTGGAAATACACTTCCGTTTTACCACTACCGGTTACGCCATTAAGCAAATGACAGTTAAAGACCTTGTCTGTCTTAGCAAGGTGCTCAACAATTGCTGCCTGCTCGGCGTTCAGGGTTAAGCCTTCTTGCGCAAGATTTAACAACACAGCCTGAGGCTTAGGTTGGATAGAAGTGAGCCACTGTTGGTTCATAAAGGGTTTGAGTTGGCTGGGTTTTATGCCTATGGATTGCAGTTGGCTAAGGTTAAATTCAGGAGCCAAAGTTTGTAATTGTTGCCATAGGGCTTGCTGCTTTTTAGCCCGCCCAAATTTAGGATCTACATCCATTATCCGCCAGTTGAGTTGAATTAAATCATTGGGCTTGGCTTGGCGTAGTTTAGCGGGCAACAGGTGCATTAGGGCATCACCCACCGGGTACTGATAATATTCGGCAGCCCAAAGGCCTAATTGCCACAGTTTTTTAGGTAGAAGAGGTGTGTCATCGAGTAACTCGATAATGGGCTTGAGCTTCTTGATATCTAAGTCTGTGGTTTGGTTAATCCCTACGATTAACCCCACTCTCTCGCTGCGCCCAAAGGATACGCGCACACGTAGTCCTACGCTTGGAATCGCTTGTGTGGGTAAATAGGTAAACTCTTGGCGAAGGCCAGTGGCGAGCACAACTTGTAAATACATAGGCACTGGTTAATAGAGAACTTAAAGGGACGTTAATTAGGAGCTTATCCTACACCAAAGTGTTTGCATTTGTGATTCTTTACGCAGATAAAGCTCATATTGGGTGGTTTCTCAGCATGTCCAATATAAAACACTTGATTATCTTTATGTGTCTGGTAAAATCCCGCCTCTATTTTTATGGTTTGCTGATTGTCAGCCTGCCAGTTTGACAGAGACTTGTTAAGGTCTCCTATCGGTGCGGTGCTTGGCAATAGATCAAGTGGCGGCGCCATAACCCTGAGGTTATTTTCCATGCAAAAAGATATTCATCCTAAGTATGAAGCAATCAAAGCGACTTGCTCTTGTGGCAACGTTGTAGAGACTCGCTCTACTATGTGTAAAGACATGCACATTGACGTATGTTCAGCTTGTCATCCGTTCTACACCGGTAAGCAGAAGAACATAGACGTTGGCGGCCGTATCGATCGTTTCAACAAGCGTTTTGGTGCTCGTACGACCAAGTAATTGGTACAGCGTTAAGCGTAAAAAAGCCCGCATTGGTTATTCAACGCGGGCTTTTTTGTGCCTTACATTTACAACATGTAATTAAGGCTAGCGTGGTTCGCAGCCAATGCAGGAATGGTCGCTTAGTTTGGCGTGGATCACGCTTAAGGCCAATGCTTTGGTGGAGAAAATATGGCGCTTGCCTATGGTGTTTAAGTGCCCATTACGAATAATGGGTTTAATCACTCGTCCGTTCGGATTGCAGATGTATAACCCGCCCCCCAGTGCATGTAAACGCTTGGCTTCGTTGGCCAGTAATTCTGTACCCGCCAAATCGATGAAATTAATGCCACTGGCAACAATGAGAACATGCTTTTGTGGAATGGCCATCAAGGCCGACTGCACATAGTCTACCGCGCCGAAGAAAAGAGATCCGTTGATGCGGATGATTTTTAATTCTTCACACTCAGGCAAGCCAGACCGTTGTGCCGAAACCAGTTTTTTTTCACCTGTGCCACGCGCCAATGCTGTAATTGTGGGTTTAGATGTACGACGTAAGTAGAGTACTAATGACAACAATACACCCAGGTAAATAGCAAATTCCATGGGCAGTAGCAATGTAGCGGCAAAGGTAACGCTAAATACCATGGCTTCATTTTTTCCTGCTCGGAAAATAATTTTAATGTGATGCCAGTCAATAAGATTCCAAGCCACAATAAGCAATATTGCAGCCATACTGGGTAGGGTGACATAGGCAGCTAAAGGGGCAAAAAGCAATACGATTAGCGCTAAAAATACCGCAGCAAAGAGTGCCGCCAACGGGCTTGTGGCACCTGCTTCGTAATTCACTCCGGTACGGGTGAAGGAGCCTGATGCTGCATAGCTGGAAGTGAAACTTCCTATAATATTGGATAAGGACTGGCCGATAAATTCTTGGTTGCCCTGGATCCGTTGGCCTGAACGGGTAGCCACAGAACGAGCAATAGACACGGCTTCCACCAAGCCTAGTAAGCCTAAAGCCATGGCGCCTGGGGCCAATTGCCTTAACAACTCCCAGCTCGTCTGTGGTACAGACAAAGGTGGTAATTGAGATGGAATTTCTCCTACTAGGGCAATCTGGCTAGCAGTAGACCAAGACGTCAGCAATAATCCTTGGGTAGCAATACTGCCTACTACCATGGCAATCAGCATATTAGGCCATTTTTTACGCCAACGTTTAACGATGAGAAGGGAAGCTAAGGTGATCGCAGCAACCGCAAGACTAGGTAAATGTGTAGACACAATGTTCTGCGCCACTGCGACCCAATTAAGGATAAAGTTGCCGGTGGTTTCTAGATCTAGGCCTAGGGCATTTTTAATCTGGCTGGTGGCAATCACTACCGCCGCACCGGAGGTGAATCCCACCACAACCGAATGGGACACAAAATTAACTAAAGAACCCATGCGCGCCAACGAGAGTATGAGCTGAAATAAACCCGCCATCAGCGTTAAGGTGAGCACTAGGCTAATGTAAGCTTCGGTACCCGCTTGAGCTAGAGGGCTTATAGTGGTGAATACTACAATGGATAGCGCGGCAGTGGGGCCAGAAATTAAATGCCAAGATGAGCCGAATAAAGCGGCAACAATAGTCGGTACAATAGCGGCGTAAAGGCCGTATTCTGGCGGCAAACCTGCGATAAGAGCATAAGCCACCCCTTGAGGGAGAACGATAATGGCGCCAGTGAGGCCTGCCATAGCATCTTGCCGCGCACTGGCTGCCGTGGTGTATCTAGCCCAACTTAAGAAAGGTAAATATTTTAACAAGTAAGTGAGCGTCGAAGACGTCATAAACTACCCAGTGCAATGATCATTAGGACCCATTGTAATGTATTTTCTTACCTAGGGGGTTAGGTTTGTTTAAGAGTACGAAGAGGTGGGGTTGTGATCACCGAACGGTTAAACCACCAACCACATGCACCGATTAGTATCATGCCAATAAAGGGAGTGAGTACCCACAACGGCCAGTGAAGCTGCACAGGCATTTGAAATAGCTGATTTTGTAATACCGCCACTACAGCTTCCGCACCTAGCCCTGCAATGAGACCCGCCACAAACCCAAGGCTTGCATATTCAACCAGTAGAATGCTGCGAATCAGCGCTTTACTTGCCCCTAGTGTTCGAAGAATGGCGCTTTCGTGCCTGCGTTCGTCAATACTGGCTTGAATGCTAGCCACTAACACTAAAATGCCAGCCCCTAATACCATTATTAATATGCCCTCTACGGCGAGGGACAGCTGGGTGACTACACGCTGCACTTGCTGCAGCACTTGGTCTACATCCAACATGGAAATAGTGGGTTGTTCACGTAATAAGGGGCCTAGTTTGCTACGGTCTTTGGGTGCAATGTATACGCTAGCCATATAGCTTGCACTATTGGCTTCTACTAATGGCTGGGAAAATACGAAGAAAAAGTTGGGTTGCATACTGCTCCAATCCACTTTTCTGAGATTGCTTAAAATGGCATTTTTTTCGATACCAGCCACATTAAAAGTCAGGGTTTGGCCAAGCCCTAGACCCATGCTTTTAGCGTAGTCTGCTTCTATTGAAACTTCTAAAGGCGCAGTGCTTGAATTATGCCACCACCGGCCTTGGCTGATACTGTTTCCTGCCGGTAAAGCTTTACTCCAAGTAAGATTAAGCTCGCGGTCTCCGCGGGGGTTGTCTACTTTAGGTTTAGCAAGCCGTGCTCTGGCAATAGGGAAAAAAGTTAAGCCTTCGGTGGTCAGCCCTTGTTGCTTCATAGACCCTAATAAGGACTGACGTTGTTCTTGGTAAATGTTGAATAAGAACAGGTTGGGGGTGTCTTGTGTGAGCTGCTGTCGCCAGTCATCAATAAGGAAACTGCGCACAGAAACTAAACTAAACAACAGCATCAAGGCTAAACCAAAAATAGCCACCTGTAGGCTGTTCTGATGTTTCCTACGCACAAGATTGGCCCAGCCTATCTTTGCGCCTTGGCCTAAATGCGGCCGGATGGTATTGCCTAACTTAATGAGTTGATGGGTTAGTAGCGCTAATAACAACAAAATAACAACCACACCCAGAATGAGCGCACTGCTGATTAATAACGACTGGCTGTGCCAGTAAACGAGTAGGATGACTGCACCAAAACCAATAGCAAGGTGGCCTATATTGGCTTTTTTTTGGTTTGACGACTGGCGTAACACTTCTGCAGGTGCCACTTTGGCGAGTGCCAGCATAGGGGGTAATACAAAAGCCAATAGACATAAAACGCCTGTGCCCGCGCCTAATATAAAAGGCGCTAACGCAGGAGTGGATGATGAAGTTTGAATATAATCCACCATTAATAAGGTAAGCCCTTGGTACAGGCCCCATGCCAAGGGTAGGCTGATAATTAATACAAATAAAGCGAGTAATACCATTTGGCTTAAGTACAGCAGCCGCAACTGTTTGGGTTTAAGGCCTAAACATTTTAATAAAGCCACATGTTTGGCTTGGCGCAAGCTGTATCGACGTGCAGACAAAGACAATGCAACACCTGCGAGAACCACAGCTAGGGACCCTGCTAATAATAAAAACTGCTCCGCTTTGTCGAGTGTGGCCGCCATATTGGCATTGCCGTCGGTGGGTGACTGCCATCTTTGTCCAGAGCTTAGCAAGGGCGTGATCTGTTGTTGTAGGCTGGTTAGTGCAGATTTGTCGCCGGCTAGAAGCCAGCGATGGGTGATTCGACTACCCGTTTGTACGGCATGGGTGGCTGCAATATCACTCAAGTGCATCATGGCACGCGGAGCAAAACTAGCAAAACCACTGGCTTGGTCTGGCTCGGTGATTAACACACGGCTAATGGTTAGGCTAAGATCACCCACATTAATGCTATCGTTTACGCTGGCATTGAGGCTAGCCAGTAGGCGTGAGTCGGGCCAAATATCACCTTGTTTTGGACCATGGGCAATTACTATGCCTTGATCAAAAGCGGCACCGCCTACGCTTAATTCACCCCGTAGTGGGTAGTGGTTAGAAACCGCCTTTACGCTAGCCAATTGCATGCCGTTATCGGCAAATACCATGGCTTGAAACTGGCTAACGTGGGCTTGCTGTATGGATAAGTTACGCGCTTGTACGGCCCAGTCCTCGGGTAAGGCTTGGCTGCTGTTGAGGCGTAAGTCTGCTGCTATTAAGTCTGCGCCCTGGGACACCATGGCTTGTTTTACATGGTGGGTAAATAAGCTAATGCTAGTGACACTGGTTATGGCTAACAATAATGCCGCAAACAAAAGTGAAAGCTCGCCACCACGCCAATCGCGCCAGGCTAAACGCGCTGCAAGTTTAAACATCAACTAATTCCGTAAGCTGACCTGCCGTTAAGCTGAGTCGGCGTTGGCACCGTTGGGCGAGCTGTACGTCATGGGTTACTAGTACGAGTGTGGTGTGGTGCTGTTGATTGAGTTCGAACAAAAGCTCAATAATATGATGTCCAGTTTGGGTGTCTAAATTGCCTGTGGGTTCATCGGCAAATAATATGGGGGCTTGGGCGGCAAAAGCTCGGGCAATCGCTACACGTTGTTGTTCACCACCAGACAGCTGGTGTGGATAATGATGGCCTCTTTGGCCTAAACCTACGTGATTTAAATACTGCCCTGCCAAAGCGTTCGCATTATCCGTGCCTTTAACTTCTAAAGGCAGCATGATGTTTTCTAGCGCGGTAAGGCTGGGGAGTAACTGGAAATTTTGAAATATAAAAGCCACTTGGTGTTTGCGTAATTCTGCCCGGCTTTCCTCGTCCATTAAGGTAAGGTCCTCGTGGGCTAAAAATAGCTGACCATGGCTTGGGCTATCCAGCCCTGCCAACATGCCTAAAAGGGTTGTTTTTCCAGAACCGGACGCGCCAACGATGGCCACAGATTGGCCGGCTTCTATGGTAAAATTCACGTCTCGTAATATGTGCAAGTCGTGGGCTTGTGTGGCCTGCGGGTTGGCAACAATTTGACTAACATTTTGGGCCGCCAAAAAAGGCGTGGCATGAGACATAAAAAACTTCGGATTATAATAGGAGTGACCTATTATGGCTTCTGCTGGATCACCAAGGAAAGGGTATGGGACAGTTTTTCAAAATATTTACATTGTACTGCATTAGTACTGTTGGTCTTTTATGGGCGCCTACAGCCTTTTCTAAAGAGCAAACTCTTTTAGTGATAGGTGATAGCTTGAGTGCAGGTTACGGCATGTCTTTAGAGCAAGCATGGCCCGCTCTTTTGCAAGACAAGCTTGACGCCAGTGGATCTAGTGATCAGTGGAGGGTGATTAATGCGAGTGTGAGTGGTGAAACAACGCAGGGGGGTGTGCGTCGTTTACCTGCACTACTGAATCAGTTCCAACCACAATGGGTGCTACTAGAGCTGGGCGCGAATGACGGTTTGCGAGGTTACCCCATCGCTAATATCACCGCAAATTTAGGCCAAATAATTGTTCAAAGTCAGGCCGCAGGCGCTAAGGTGGCAGTATTGGGGATTCAGTTGCCTCCCAACTATGGCGCGCGTTATACGGCACCATTTTTCGCTCAATACGCAGCCTTAGCCAAACAATATAAAATCGCACTGGTGCCATTTATACTAGAGAATGTGGCTGTTGATAGTGAGTTAATGCAAGGGGATGGATTACATCCTACAAAGGCGGCGCAACCTGTCATAGTGGACAATGTTTGGCAGCACTTGTCTGAATATTGGTTGCCCTAAACTGCAAAAACCCGCACAAAGCGGGTTTTTTTGGAGAAGGTTTTAGCGCCTGTTAGTAGGCGTAAGCACCTTCACTGTTGGTGTCCATACCTGCGCTCATAGCTGTCTTAAGCTTCTTCATGGCGTTCTTTTCAAGTTGACGAATACGTTCGGCAGACACTTGATACTGATCGGCAAGGTTGTGCAAAGTAGACTTGGAATCACTTAACCAGCGTTGCTGCAAGATATCACGGCTGCGTGGGTCTAAGTCACCCATGGCGCTAGCAAGGCGAGTGTTGGAATCTTCTTCCCAATCGCTGGCTTCTAGCTGGCGCGCAGGATCTCCTGAGTGATCTTCTAGGTAATAAGCAGGCGCTTGATATGCGCTGTCTTCATCACCTTCTGGGGCATCAAACGGGGTGTCTTGAGCAGACATTCGGCCTTCCATTTGCATCACTACTTTGGCATCTACACCTAGGTCTTCAGCAAGAGATTGCACTTCTTCGTGGGTTAACCAAGCGAGTTTCTTTTTAGCACTACGTAAATTAAAGAACAATTTACGTTGGCTTTTAGTGGTGGCTACTTTAACAATGCGCCAGTTACGTAAAATGTACTCATGCATTTCAGCTTTGATCCAATGCACAGCAAAAGAAACTAAGCGAACACCTACTTCTGGATTGAAGCGCTTTACAGCTTTCATTAAGCCGGCGTTACCTTCTTGTACTAGGTCTGAGATAGGTAAGCCGTAACCAGAATAACTTTTGGCAATATGAGCTACAAAACGCAGATGAGACATAACCAACTGACGGGCAGCGTCTAAGTCGTTTTCGTAATATAGGCGGCCAGCTAGAGCCTGTTCTTCTTCAACAGTAAGAATAGGGATGCTGCTGATAGTTTGCAGGTAAGCTTCATGGCTTTGGCCTGGTGCTAATGCATCAATAGCTGATAATGACTTTGTCATAACAATCTCCGTAGTCTTTGAGTCCGCTCTTAAACTTAGTTTAAGTATGGCTTATTAGGGGCCATTTTTGGGGACTATTGCCGCAATAGTGTGTGGTCGATGATTTAAATCAACATTTGCTAATATTAATGTAAGCTTGCTGCAGCATGATTCTGGTATGCATTCTATGGCGCAAATGAGAACAGCGCAAGGCTTAGGGTCTGTTTTTCCCCGTAAAGCTTTGTAAAGCTGCTTTTTGGGTGCTATTTAGGCTCAATAAGGCGCAACTGACGCCCTACGGTTAGGCTTGCACCTAATACCGACAGGCTGCAACTGGTTATTATCAACAATAAACTCCCAAGCCAGCCTAAGCCCTGCAGCTGCCAATCGCTTTGGTAACTTTGGGCTAATGAGGCTAGGGAAGGGTGTAAATAGCTAACCCCAAGCTGGATGATGAGACATGCTAAAGCGGCGGCAAAAAGGCCGGCCCAAAAACCTGCGTATAAGAAGGGTCGGCGCAAGTACGCATCGGTACCCCCCACTAGCTTAATCACTAATATTTCCTGCTTGCGGCTGGCAATTTGCAGGCGCACGGTATTACCCACAACAAGCAATACACCTAAAGACAATAACAACGCTAGGCTGTAGGTAAAACGCTGGCTGGTTTGTAATATAGCTTGCAGCCTATCCAGCCACGCCATATCCACTAATACCTGGTCAATTTGATTTTGTTGGCGCAGTTGTTGCGCAAGCTGAGCAACGGCTTCTGGGCTAAGGGGAGTGCTGGCCGGTTCAATCAGTATAGTTGCTGGCAATGGGTTATCAGTAAGGCTGTCTAATATGTCTTCTAGGCCGCTACTGGCTTTAAAATCTAGTAACGCCTGATCGGCAGAAATATAGGTGACGTTAGCAATGTCTGGACGCGAGAGTAACTGATTAGCAATAGATTGGCCTTGTTCTTGGCTGATGTAGGGCGCCAAGAATACACTCAGGTGGCTGTTTTGGTTAAGTTGTTGGCTTAAGTGCTGGGCTTGGCTTAATAGCAGTAGCAAAGCTGCCGGCAGTGTTAAAGCAATAGCCAATGTAAGCCAGGTGAGTAGGTTAGCGAAGGGCGTAAGCCACAAACGTTGCCAGCTGCTAATGGCTACTTCTTTGTGTTCTCTTAACCATCGCTTACTTGAGCTTTCGGGTTGCGAACGACTGGCGTTGTGGGTTGGACCCTTATTGAACAAGGCCATAATTATTGTCCCATCACACAAAGGGGGCCACTTAAACGGCCTTGGTTAAGCTGGATAACGGGGTGGGGTAAGCGTTGTATTAGCTCAAGATCATGGCTGGCAATGAGCACGCTGACTCCCACTTGGTTGAATTGTTGAAATAAACGCATGATTTCTGCAGACAGACTAGGGTCTAAATTGCCGGTGGGCTCGTCTGCTAATATAAGTTTGGGTTTATTAACAATGGCACGGGCAATGCCAATACGCTGTTGTTCACCACTGGATAACACTTGTGGTGAAAGATTTTCTTTATCGAGCAGGCCTACTTTATCTAAGGCAGCCCTTACACGACGGCCAGAGTCGCGTTCGTTGTAACCACTGATCTTAAGCGGTAGAGCTACGTTATCAAATACAGAGTAGTCCATGAGCAATTGGTGGTTTTGAAACACCAAGCCAATTTTTCTACGATGAGCAGGTATCTGAGCTCGGCTTAATTGACTTAGGTTCTGACGATCCACAATAACTTTGCCGTTGGTAGGCCGCTCCATAAGCATGATCAGCTTTAACAAAGTGCTCTTTCCGGCACCAGAGTGGCCCGTTAAAAATGCCATTTCACCACGGGGAAGGTGAAAGTTAGCGCCCATTAACGCTTCTTTATCGTGATAGTTTTTGTCGACTCTTTCAAAACGAATCATGGGGTATGGTCTTGAGTAAGGCTATTTTCGCTAAACAGGGCATCAATAAATTCGTTGGCCTCAAAGGGGCGAAGGTCATCGGCTTGTTCACCTACGCCGATAAAACGAATCGGCAAGTTCAGCTGCTTTGCCATAGCAAAAATCACCCCGCCTTTAGCGGTGCCATCTAGCTTGGTGAGGGTGATGCCGGTGACACCAACAGCCTCACCAAAGAGGCTGGCCTGGCTTAATGCGTTCTGCCCAGTGCCGGCATCTAGTACTAACATCACTTCATGGGGGGCATTAGCATCTAGTTTTTGCATAACCCGTACTACTTTGCTTAATTCATCCATAAGATGTGCTTTATTTTGTAAGCGCCCAGCGGTATCTGCAATAACCACATCAATGCCTTTGGCTTGTGCAGATTGCACCGCATCAAAGATCACCGAGGCGCAATCTGCACCCGTGTGCTGAGCGACTACAGGAACATTGTTACGATGCCCCCATTCTTGTAGCTGTTCAACGGCGGCGGCGCGAAAGGTGTCCCCTGCCGCCAACAGTACAGATTTACCTTGGCTTTGGAAGCGTTTACTTAGTTTGCCAATGGTGGTGGTTTTGCCCGCGCCGTTGATGCCAACCATCAGGATAACAAAGGGGGCGTCTTGCTGAGGAATTTCAAGGGGTGCTTGGCTGTTTTGTAGTAACAAAGCAAGTTCTTCTTTTAAGGCTTTGTATAGGACTTGTGGGTCTTGTAAATCTTTACGAACCACACGGTCGCTTAGTTTTTTAAGGATTTCTGCGGTGGCTTCTATGCCAACATCAGCAATCAATAGCTGGGTTTCTAATTCTTCAAATAGGTCATCATCAATGTGTTTGGCGCCCAAGAACAAATTGGCAAGGCCGTCACCTAAATTACCACGGGTACGACTTAGGCCGCTTTTTATACGCGCAAAAAAGCCTAGGGTGGGCTCAATGTCTGTATCAATTTCAGACTCAACTACCTGCTCTTCAAGCGGAGTGTCTTCTTCCGTTGCGGCGTTTTTGTTTTTGCCAAATAAATTAAACAGGGCCATGATGTTGGGGAGGTCTCGATATATTCACAGATAGAAGTAAATTTTAGCATAGCTTTTACTTGGGTATGCTTCTTTTATGGCGCTATTGCCTTAGAATAGGCAGTGTAACCGATCATCTACACTCCTTAGGTAAGTTTATGGCCCGTAAACCCAATCCAAAACTCTCTCGTGCTACACCCCGTTTGGGCTCTAAAGGCGCGGGATCGACCTCTAAAAAGGTGGTTGAAATAGGTCAAGCAGGCCGCCAGAGTTTACGTATCATTGGGGGGGAGTGGCGCGGACGCAAGATTCCTTTTGCTACTGTTGTAGGCCTTAGGCCTACCCAAGACAGGGTGCGAGAAACGTTGTTTAACTGGGTTGCAGGCCCAATACCCGGGGCAATCTGCTTAGATTTATTTGCGGGCACTGGCGCCTTAGGTTTAGAAGCGCTATCTCGAGGTGCGAAGCAGGTTAATTTTGTAGACCTGTCAACCGTAGCCACGCGCACACTAAATGACAATATTAAACAGCTACCTATGGCACAAGGCCAAATAGCCAAAGTAGAACAAATGAGCGGTTTTGATTGGTTGCGTAATTATAAAACATCGCTCCACACCGCTACGCAGGTTAAAACCTATGACCTAGTGTTCTTAGATCCGCCTTTTGCATTAGCGCTGATGCAAGACATGCTCACAGCACTATTTGACAGTGGTTGCCTAGCGCCTAATGCCATGATCTACATAGAACAACCTCAACCCCTCACCGATTTAATCTTGCCAGAAGGTTGGAAGTTGCACCGTAGCAAAAAAGCCGGACAAGTGTTTTACGGGCTAATTAGCCGTTAAGTTATTACTAGCAAGCCGCTAGAGTTGAAAATCGTAAACGCTGCCTAGGCACAAAATTTGCGTCAGTTCATCTAGGGCGCTGTGGCTTTCGATGAGTAGCTGCGGGTCCGCTAGGTCTGCTTCGCAAAGTGTGTCTCGGTAGTGTTTTTCCGTCCAATCCATCAACCGAGGGAACAAGGAGTCGTTCATGATGCAGGCTGGATTCACTGCTGCTTGTTCTGCTTCATTCAGTACCACGCGTAGGCGTAAACACGCAGGGCCACCACCGTTGCTCATGCTTTGTTTTAAATCAAACACCAATACTTCTTCAATGGCATTATCACCAGCAATCAGTTGATCTAGGTAAGCCGAAACATTGGTGTTTTCACGGCATTCCTGTGGTACTACAATGCCCATTTTGCCGGCACCAAGGTGAGGAAGGCTCAACAGCTGGCTGTTGAATAGGTAGCTTTTTACTGCGTCTTGTACTGTCACTTGGTCGGCAGGGACTTCGATAAACTGCATTTCGCCGTTGCCGATGTTAGACATGGCTTGCTGCAAATTATCGTTGACTTGGCTGGTATTGAGAAACGCCAGTTGGTGGTAGAAAGACACGTTGCCATTGCCCACGGCGATGACGTCGTTGTGGAATACACCGGCGTCAATCACGTCTGGATTTTGTTGAGCAAAGACAACTTGCCCATCTTTTAAGCCATGTAAGCGTGCAATAGCTTGAGATGCTTCTAGGCTCTGACGGGCAGGGTATTTAGCTGGCTTAGGTGCTTGGCCGTTGAATGCATGTTGACCATAAACAAAAAACTCTACACCGGCTTCACCATAGTTATGGCAAAAACGGGTATGGTTAGCCGCACCTTCGTCACCAAAGTGGTCCGAAGAGGGTAATGCTTGATGATGAGCAAAGCGGTCTTGGTTGGCAAAAGTGGCTTGTAATATGTGCCCAGTGGTTTCATGTTCGATAGAGCGGTGAAAACGGTTGACTAGGTTTGCAGGTGTAAAGTGTAAGCGGCCATCGCTACAGTCCGCACTAGGAGAAACCGTAGCGGCATTGGCTGTCCACATGCTTGAGGCGGAATAACAAGAAGCCAATAATGCGGGGTCTTTTTTAGCGGCTTGCTGAATCACTTGGCTGTCATTGCCGGTAAAACCAAGGCGGCGTAAAGTGTGTAAGTCTGGCCGTGACTGGGGCGCTAGGACGCCTTGGAACATGCCTAGGTCATGCAAAGATTTCATCTTCTGCAAGCCTTGCTGCGCGGCTTGTTTAGGGTTAGATGGGCGTGCAGAGTTGCTGCTAGAAGCCACATTGCCGTAGGACAAACCACCGTAGTTGTGGGTGGGGCCGACTAGACCGTCAAAGTTAGCTTCGCGAGCTTGAATGCTTGTGCTCATGGGTGTACTCCTTAAAGGTCTAGGCCTGGGCTTAATTGTGCGGGCATGGTTAAGGCGTCTGCTTCAATAGAAGAAACCGGGTAGGCGCAATAATCAGCCGCATAAAAAGCGCTGGCACGGTGGTTGCCACTTGCGCCAATACCACCAAATGGAGATGCGCCGCTGGCGCCGGTGATTTGTTTGTTCCAGTTAACAATGCCGGCGCGAATGCGCGGTAAGAAATAATCATATTCGTCGCGCGAGTCACTTAACAAACCGGCTGATAAACCAAAACTGGTGTTGTTAGCCATGTCGATGGCTTGGTCGAAACCTTCGTAGCGTACTAAGGTGAGTAGTGGACCAAAGTATTCTTCGTCTGGTAAATCTTTGGCATCGGTCACGTCAATCAAAGCAGGGCTTAACAGTCCGGTGTCTGGTGCCAGTAACTCCATAGTCACTAGTGATTTAGCACCTTGGTCCATTAACTCTTGCTGCGCGGATAACAACTGTTGGGCTGCGGCAGACGAGATAACAGATCCCATAAAAGGTGCTGGCTCTGCATCGTAGAAGCCGACACGGATTTTGCCAATAGCGGTGACAAGCTGGTCGATTAGTTGGTCGCCAGCATCGCCTTTAGGGACGTATAAACGACGGGCGCAGGTGCAACGCTGGCCAGCTGAAATATAGGCTGATTGAATGATTTCATGCACAGCTGCACGAGTATCTTCTATTTGGCTGACGATTAGCGGGTTGTTGCCGCCCATTTCTAGGGCTAAAATTTTGTCTGGGCGGCCAGCGTATTGCTTGTGTAACAACATGCCAGTGCTTGAGCTACCCGTGAAGAATAGTCCATCAATGCCATGGTGATTGGCTAGAGCAATACCTGTTTCGCGGGCGCCTTGCACAAGGTTAATTACGCCTGCAGGAAGGCCTGCGTCTAGCCAGCACTTTAAGGTAAGTTCTGCCACCATAGGTGTTTGTTCGCTAGGCTTAAATACCACGGTATTACCTGCAAGTAACGCAGGTACAATGTGACCGTTTGGCAGGTGGCCAGGGAAATTATAAGGGCCAAATACGGCCACAACACCATGGGGCCGATGACGTAGCCAGGCTTGAGTTCCAGCCGGAGCGGGCTTGCTTACCACGCCTGTACGCTCTTCGTAGGCTTTGGCCGAAAGGTCTATTTTGCCGGCCATGGCGGCCGCTTCTGTGCGGGTTTCCCATAACGGTTTTCCCGTTTCTTGGGCAATGGCAATGGCAATAGCTTCAGCTTTTTCTTTAAGTTGTGTTTGAAAGGCTTTTACCATAGCCAGGCGGTCTTCGTAGCTACTTAAAGACCATGCAGGAAAGGCTGCGCGAGCGGCACTAATGGCGTCATCTACCTGAGCTTCGTCTGCACCTTGGCCTTGCCAAAGTATGTCATTATTAGCTGGGTTAACAGAATCAAAAGCGGGGCCATTGCCTGCTGACCATTGGTTGTTAATTAAGTGAGTCATTGTGGTTCCTTATGCTTTAGAGACGTGGGCCGAATAATGGCACTGCTCGGAGTGAGTCGCCGGCATTAATCTGCAGGGCGCGGGCTAATTCTGTGCTAATACACAAAGAGCCGGATTCTGGAGTGTTGATATAGACCATGGTGCAGCGATACCCTGTAAGGCTGGTGTTGCTTACAAGGTAAGGCGTATCGCCTGCAGCGATATTATCTTCTACAGTGATCGTGTAGTGCTTGCTGTCACGTACCGCGCGTATGTCCTGTACTTGTGTTTCTAGGGTTGGGCCAGCGTCAAAGATATCCACATAACCTTGGTAGCGGAAGCCTTCATCTTCAAGCATTTTACGTGCAGGACGGGTGTTGTCGTGTACTTCACCAATCACGTCTTTAGCATCTTTTGGTAATAAGTTGATATACAGCGGGTGGCGTGGCATAAGCTCGGCAATAAATTCTTTTTTACCCAAGCCGGTTAAACGATCTGCTTCTGCAAAGGGCATATCAAAAAAATGAGCACCTAACCCATCCCAAAAAGGAGACTGACCATTGTCGTTGGAAACACCACGCATTTCAGCAATAATCTTGGGTTGAAAACGACTAGAAAATTGAGCCAAAAACAGAAACCGGCTTTTAGAAAGTAGGCTACCGTTTTTGCTATGACGGTATTCCGGGTCCAAAAATAAGGTGCATACTTCTGCGCAAGCGGTTTGGTCATTGCTTAAATAGAGTGTAGGGAAGCTATTGTGGACGCTAAGTTCGCGGCTAGAGTGCACCAAAGTGCCAATGCGATAACTATACCAAGGGCTGCTGAGGCCAATAGTGGATTCGATGCCACAAATACCCGCCACTTTACCCGTGCTGGAATCTTCCATCACAAACACATAGCTTTGTTCACGTGAAAGGTCTGCTGGGTTGTTAAAGGCAGCTAGAGAAGCTTCGATTTTGCTAAGGATGCGGTCTGGATCGGCAGGCAATGAAGTAAAACCAACACCGGCCTTATGAGCTAAGTCAAGTAGGGCGTCAGCGTCGGTCTGAGCTAGGGGACGAATTATCATCATTGGAGGCCTCCAGAAATCACAGGGTGTATTTGATGGTGCAAATAGTACCCGTGTTGGGCCACAAACTCTTTTGTCTAAACGCTTCTGGATTTAGGTATAGAGACCTATTGTCTGTTGAGCTGCTTGGTAATAATTTAGCGTTACACCTGTTTTTTTCGATTGAGGAAATAATAAAGGTTTAGGCGGTGCGTAAAT
>JAQRMV010000129.1 GCA_028598985.1 Gammaproteobacteria bacterium | reverse complement strand
TACGAAGTAATTTACGGACACGCTTGGAAGCGAACAAGAGAGGTTGGCTCGATTCCAATATTGAACAATTAAAAGGCAAGGACTTCACCACGCTGTTTTGGTGAAAGCCTTGCCTTCAACGGCTGCGTTAGTAGTCCGTTGAAAGTGTTTGTTAGGTGTTTTTATTTTTATAAGTTATTGTTTTTACTAAAATTATTCAATTAAAGTAGCCCGTCCCCATTATTTCATCACCAAATACGGCGGCATGCCCCAACCCACCGGCTGTGTCTAACCCCAGCAACCCTTTCCCCAAATAAAAAACCCGCTTAATGCGGGTTTTTTATGAATTTTTTAATAACACGCCCTACACGCCTAATGTCATGGGCAGCCCCGTTGTGCTTTCGCTAAATTCTTAGCCGCCTTTTTAGTGTTAGGATGCTCATCACCCAAAGCCTGCTTAACCCCAGCCAACGCCAATTCAAGATACCCAATGGCTTTTTTCGTCTCACCTAAAGCACACCACGCCATGCCTAAATTATTGCGATCAATTGCCACCTCAGGATGTGCCTCGCCATAACTTTTTAAATCGCTTGCCAGTGCCAATTCATAATACTCAATGGCTTTTTCAAACTCGCCGAGTGCTTGCCACGCACCGCCTATATTATTGCGATAAGTTGCCACATTAGGATGTGCCTCGCCATAACTGTTTAAATCGCTTGCCAGTGCCAATTCATAATACTCAATGGCTTTTTCAAACTCGCCGAGTGCATGCCACGCACCGCCTAAATTATTGCGATCCCTTGCCACATTAGGATGTGCCTCGCCATAACTTTTTAAATCGCTTGCCAGTGCCAATTCATAATACTCAATGGCTTTTTCAAACTCGCCGAGTGCATGCCACGCCATGCCTAAATTATTGCGACGAATTGCCACATTAGGATGTGCCTCGCCATAACTGTTTAAATCGCTTGCCAGTGCCAATTCATAATACTTAATGGCTTCTTTAGGCTCACCCAGTATATCCAATATAAAGCCCACATTATTCTGACACTCAGCTATTGCTACTGTATCTTTTTCCTTTTCAGCGGTTTTAAGTGCATATTTGTAATAAGGCTTGGCTTGCAGATACTTGCCTTCTTGAAAGTATTGGTCAGCTTGCTCTGTGAGTTCGTCAATAGACGGCTCTTGATGTTTACTATCGGCATTGTTGCTATTGGCAAAGCCGTAGAAGTCTGGATAGATACTGGTTTGTGTGATGTTACAAAGGTGGTCAAGCGCTGTTCTAATGGCTGGTTTTTCGTCTTTTGGAATAATAAAGGTAACTGCAAACTCAGTGTCTGCAATCTTGCCAGTCTTGGTAAAGATAAACAGACTGTCTTGTTTGATGATGCGGTTGTTGCTTAAAGGTGGCTCCCATATACCAAACTTATAGTTTCCAGTTTCTCTTATTGTGAGAGATAAAATCTTATTAAGTGATTGCTCTTTATCCTCCCTAGATACCTTTAAAAAACGCTCTATCTCATTGGTTTTCAAACACACAAG
>JAQRMV010000128.1 GCA_028598985.1 Gammaproteobacteria bacterium | reverse complement strand
CCCCCCGTAAATTAAGATCAGTTTTAAGTAGGATTTTCTCGTACACTAAACGAAGGAGATCTACATGAAACAACCCATTAGGCCGAATATGTCTTACCTAAATTGTTTTCAAAAAGCCCTACACACGTTACTTGATGCTGCTTTAAAGCAGCATCAAAACCAAACGACTGGGGGTAATGAAGGGCGCAAGGCCGTTTTAGAAAAAGTGACTCAACGGCTTGCAGTGAACCATGTCATTCAGCCAGAGGTTGGTGCAGAAAATCCGCTAGCAGATTTATTACCCGAATTAGCATTAACCACCCGCACCTTTCCTGAATCATTGCATGCTCTTGCCGAGGGAGTGTTAGGCTTGGCAGATCAGTTGCCTTGGTATCATAGGCCTGTTGCCAACAATCCAATTTTTATGAAGAACCACATTAATGCCCAGATCATGGGACCTGAAGGATTGGTGGTACGCGATGATCTAATCGTAGGCGTTACCCTTATGCGTCCCAATGTGGATTACCCAGACCACCAACACGAGCCAGAAGAACTTTACTTGGTACTCAGCCAAGGCTTATGGCGGCAAGAAAATGGCCCGTGGGGCACCCCCGGCCTTGGTGGTTTGGTATATAACCCAAGCAATGTGTTCCATGGTATGAAATCTGTAGATGCACCCTTGTTTGCCCTTTGGTGCTTGCCCTTGGATAAAGCTTTTACGTCGTTTAGTGCGCCCCTGCCAACTGCTTAGCTACCTACTAAATCCCAAAGCGCTTTAACTAATGGGTTTTTTAAATTCTTTTTGAGGGTAAATAGCCCTACATCGTAGGCTTCGAGTTGCGGTTGTACATCTAATATTTGGATGCGCGCTAAAGTAGGGCTGTTATCCAATACTATTTTAGGCACTACACCTATACCCAAACCCAAGCTCACCATGGTAACGATGGCCTCATTACCAGCCACTTGAGCATAAACTTTAGGGCTGATACCCATAGCTCTAAACCATGCGTCTAAACGCTCACGTGAAAGCCCACCCTCAGCCAGAATCATGGGCACTTGAGCCCACTGTTGCCGGTTTTTAGGCTGAATTAAGGGTGTCTCTAGATCACTCTGATCTTTGGGTGCAATAAACACCAGTGGGGATACTGTAATAGGTTTAAATGCCAGCTCTCTGGGCAGTGTTTTAGGATGCGCCGCCATGGCAAAGTCTTCTTCGCCAGACATGACTTTTGCGATACCTTGGTCTGGGTCTCCGGTATGGAGTTTAATTTCAATACTGGGGTAGTCTGCGCGAAAACGCTGAAACAAATCAAACAGCAAGCTGTAAACGGCCGTCACTGAGCAATACAAACTCACTTCGCCTTGTAACTGATCTCTAGCATCTTGAACTTGATGGCGAATGGCATCCCACTCACTCACTGCATTACGAGCATAGTTTAAAAAGGTTTGCCCTTGCGGGGTGATTTGCACGCTGCGGTTATCGCGTATAAATAGAGTCACGCCTAGCTCTGCCTCTAACTGACGAATAGTGCGGGAAAGGGCCGACAAACTGAC
>JAQRMV010000127.1 GCA_028598985.1 Gammaproteobacteria bacterium | reverse complement strand
GTCGGAGAGACCTGATGCCCTAAATTTAGAAAAAATTGACAATTAGCGAATATTTTCGCTAAAACATCGACGTTCAGCATCTTTTTTGAAAAAATGAAGAAATTTAGGTGTTGTCTTAAAATCAACTTTCAGAAAAACTTAGAGTTTTGCAAGAGGCTCAATATATTAACCAATCCATGAGCTCCCTAGCCGCAGCAGTTCAAGAGGTGACTAGAGTTACCGAGGCCATGAATGATGGTGATCTAGGGCATCATGTCCAGGGGCGTTACGAAGGGCAGCTAGGCCTGATAGCGGGTGCCTTAAATGACACCAATAATAGCTTGTCGCAGATGGTTCAAAATGTGCTGTCAATGGCAGGTGGGGTCAACCAAACGGCACAAGAAATTCATCGTGGCGGGCAGCATTTGTCGTCCCGCGCCCATGACCAAGCAGCCTCCTTAGAACAAACAGCAGCGAGCATGGAAGAGATGGCGGGTAGTGTGCGCTTGAACTCTGAAAATGCCCAACGCGCCGATGATATGATGCGCCGTGCCCGGGCAGACACACAAGTGAGTACAGAGATAGTCACCCAAGCCATGACGGCGATGGAAGGGGTGAACCAAGCCAGTGCAAAAATTGCCGAAATCATCACCATTATCGATGGCATTGCCTTTCAAACAAATTTATTGGCACTCAACGCTTCCGTAGAAGCCGCGCGAGCCGGCGAACAAGGGCGTGGTTTTGCCGTGGTAGCTGGGGAGGTGCGCACCTTGGCGCAGCGTTCGGCAGATGCCGCTAAAGATATCAGTGCTTTGATTACGGATACGCGGCAGCGCGTTTCTACTAGCAATCGCTTGGTGCAAGAAACCGGTGAATCTTTGCAGGCTATCAACCACGACATTGAACAAGTTGCCACTTCCGTAGCCGCCATAGCCGATGCCAGCAAAGAGCAAGCGCTGGGTATCGAACAGGTTAACCATGCCGTTAATCAGTTGGAAGGCATCAACCAACAAAACGCCGACTTGGTAGAAAAATCAGCTGCCTCGGCGACGGGCCTTATACAACAGTCGGCAGCACTGAATGATGCCATGCAAGGTATTAATACGGTGGCGCAGAAGCTCGAAGCCATAGAGCATCGAGACATGCCAGAACATACGGATATTAAGAACCTAGTGGCCGATCTTGGGCATTAAGCAGATAAAAAATCCGGTGCAAGGCACCGGCTAAACAAAACCATCAAACATCGCTAGCGAATAATGACTTCTGGGCCCATAAAGTAGGTGGGCAAGAAGGTTGATATTGCAGGGATATAAGTCACCATAATCAAGAACACAAACAAGATAGCAAGCCATGGCAGCGCAGCTTTTACAACGCGCATCATGGGCATGCCCACGACTCCCGATGTCACAAACAAGTTGAGACCAACGGGCGGTGTGATCATACCAATCTCCATATTGACCACCATGATGATACCTAGATGAATCGGGTCAATACCCAGTTCAATAGCAATGGGGAATACCAGTGGCGCCACAATCACGATCAAACCAGAAGGTTCCATAAACTGGCCGCCTATCAACAAGATAACGTTGACGATAACCAA
>JAQRMV010000126.1 GCA_028598985.1 Gammaproteobacteria bacterium | reverse complement strand
AGTCTGGTTTTTAATAGCTGCTAGCACTTCACTGGCGAGATCGTTATTAAGAACGATGAAGGCCGTTTCTATTGCCTCTGTAGGCGTTTGAACTTCTTCAATATCAACAATCTGAGCAGGTGTTTGAACAGTGGAGGAAGTTGAATTTTTAAATTCACAAAACTCTTCGAAACGTTGTAAGTACCGTGCGTTGATAAATTCGGGGTTTTCTGCCAATACGTCTTGGCCACGATCTGTAATAGTAAATACGGCTCTACGCGGCGCTTCTAGTAATAATGCTTTTTTAAGGTAAGTTCGTACCCAGCCTACTCGATTGCGCATTATGCTTTGATTACCACTCGGCAATAGCTCATGGCGCTCAAGTTCAGACAGTTGAAACTCGACCATTAGTTTTTCGGTAATATCATGCAGAGCATGCTCTTTGCCATCTGCTAGCAATTTAAGAAATGGCAGCATAAGAGACTGATAATCTGGGATAGCCATGGTTACTCCTTAACCGATTCTATATATCTTGTTATTTACCCAACTTCTACATCAAAAAATCACAAAATTTGTTTAGAACTCCAGCATTCGTTTTATAGCCTTTTTGATAAGAAATTTTAGATCGCGCGGTTCTAAGAGCGCCTGTCTCTTTGGGGTTAGAAGACTTAGGGTAGTAAACAATAATTTAGCCTAACAGTGTCTCATATTGGATGGCCAGGCACTACAATTACCTCCCTCCTGCTATCTCTGTAAATGACCCAGTCACATAAGACGCTTCATCAGATAACAGCCAAGCAATCGCGTTGGCCACCTCTTCTGGTGTGCCACCGCGCCCCATAGGAATAGCGCTTTTTACCCGTTCAATGCGATCAGGTTCACCGCCATCTGTATGCATTTTAGTGTCGATAAAACCAGGGCGGACGCAGTTAACCCTAATCCCTTGGCTGGCCACTTCAACGGATAGGCCACGGGTTAAGGTGTCGATGGCGCCTTTTGATGCGGCGTAATCCACATACTCTCCAGCCGCGCCTAACCGCGCTGCCGCAGAAGACACATTAACAATAGCCCCACCCCTACCACCATGCTTTATGGCCATACGCTTGATGGCTTCCTTACAGCATAAAAAGTAGCTGGTGACATTGGTGGTCAATAAACGGTTAATACGCGCCGCGTCCATTTGCTCCACAGGCATTTGTGGCAATAAAATGCCCGCATTGTTCACTAGCCCTGTAAGCGGCCCTAGCTGTTCATCCATAGCATTAAACAAGGCCATGACTTGCTGCTCTTGGGAAACATCGGCCTGCACCGCAATCGCCTTTATACCCAGCTGCTGTACTTGCTTCACTAGCTGGTCTGCTGCGGGCTGGCTTTGGTTGTAGTTTATACACAGGTTATGGCCTTTGGCCGCCAACACTCTGGCAGTAGCGGCACCAATGCCGCGGCTTGATCCAGTAATTAAGATATTACCCATGTTATCTGCCAGTCTTTTTTATTTGAGCTTTTGTTTTTACTTTTTACTGCATATCACGCACAATTAAGATATCAAAAAACGTCCTACCGTGTAGGACTAAAGAAGTCACATCAACATGAACTTTACCCGCCACCTTAGCTTT
>JAQRMV010000125.1 GCA_028598985.1 Gammaproteobacteria bacterium | reverse complement strand
AAGAGTCTGAGAGACCCAGATCGGTACCCAAGATGCACCGGAGAGAGATGCTATGAGGCGCAGATAAAACCCAGGAACTGAACAGGCAAGACGTCCTAAGACACTCGTAGTGTTTACTGCCCGATCAACCTAACATATTGGTGAGTAGCTCCAATTTGTTACATTGGCGCTGCGACTTTTAACGAACTTCATTAAGGCTTGTTAATTTGTATTTTTGTAATGTAAACTTTTCCAGGTCGGGAAAGTATCTCGGTCATTTTGGCTAGCTGGGCAGCGAGACTCGTACCTTTCAAGGGAAATTGGCCTTTGTTGACTCTCGGTAGGTTCCGGAGTCGACATTAATCCAATTTCAAGGGTAAAGGGGAGGGTACGGGTTGCGTTGCCAGTTAGGTATTAAAAAAAATCCACGTGGAAACATGACACCCCCCGTGTGAACCCCAATTCACGGACCGGAATCAGCCCCATTAAAAATGCTGCTTCTAATTTACATAGTAAAAGTTTTTCTTGAATAATAATAAATATTATTTCAGGAAATATATTGTAATTTATATTACGAAATTATCGTGTACGATGTTGTTTATATAGTGGATATTTAAACAAATATAACAGACCTAGCGTACAAATCTGGTCTGTTACAAAAATACACACACCTACATAAACTAAACAAAAAATAGTACACCTGTTGTTAATTTTTTTTTTGGTGTCATTCTCATTTTTTATAATTATTAAATGGGGAAGGATTGGGGACAACACGCCCGTGGTCAACAAATGGGAAAACCCTATCTGGTTAAGGAGGAAGAAGATTGGTGGCAAAGGTCACAATCATCGGAGATGATAGATGATGATGATGAGATAGAATCATCTTTCATGGGAGAGCAGACCTCAGGGGGAGAATATAGGGGACATTTTGAGGGGCCGCGGTGGAATAAAGGTGAATCAGCTCTGGACCCGTCGCCATCAACATCAGTACGGAGAACGCGTCGTGACGATTTTGATATGGAATCGAGTCACGAGGATAGACAGGCCGCATATGTACGCGTCCCAGAATAGGGCCATGAGTAGAGGCCTGTGGGAGAGGACCCCAAGGGGGCAGGGTCTCTTTCACTATGCATCCTCATCCCGGGGAGACATGGAAGAACCCGACATGAAGTCTTTAGTCCCGACACATAGGGAACGATATTGGCAAGAAAGGGGTGGTCGCCAGTCCCCTCCAAGAACTATTGGAGGGGGTTGGAATAGGGATCAAAGCCCCTTAGACAGGGATAGGTACACCCTAGGAAGAGAAAGAGAAATCCCCGAGGCTTTAAAAGGAGAGAAGAGTATGGGGGAGAAAGGAGGCAGTCCCGCCCTCAATATCTTCTAATATGGGGTCCCAGAGGAGGAAACCCTAGAGTATCCGAGGGTAGGTGCAGGCCTAGGTATACCCCAAGGGGAGAATCCAGAGGTTACGGAGGGAGAGAGGAGTATGAGGGGGAGAAGGGTCTTAAGAGGGGCAAGAATGTCAGTCTGTCCAAATCACTAAAGTTTGAGGGAAAGTCGAACTGGAAAGCATTTTATGCTAAATTCTCCCGCTATGCAGAAGTTTCAGAGTGGTCAGAGGGGGAGTGCAGGGATCAGCTGTGCTGGTGTC
>JAQRMV010000124.1 GCA_028598985.1 Gammaproteobacteria bacterium | reverse complement strand
TGCATTGCAAAGATCCTAAGGTGGAAGCCACCTGTCGTTTACCTTCCTGTGTGCACCCCACCATCTGTGATTACATGGGCACCGACCATAAACCGCTGATCAAACTGTATCGTCGTGCCCGGGCTTTGCCTGGCATTAAGAAGGTATTAATTGCTTCTGGCTTACGCTATGACTTGGCCATTCGAGATCCTGAGTACGTCAAAGAATTGGTCACCCACCACGTGGGAGGTTATCTAAAGATCGCCCCAGAGCACACGGAAGATGAGCCGTTAAAGCATATGCTCAAACCCAACATGGGTAGCTATAACAAGTTTAAGCGCATGTTCGAAAAATATTCTAAGGAAGCAGGCAAAGAACAGT
The DNA here is from genome assembly GCA_028598985.1 of Gammaproteobacteria bacterium. Taxonomy (GTDB): domain Bacteria; phylum Pseudomonadota; class Gammaproteobacteria; order Pseudomonadales; family Balneatricaceae; genus Njordibacter. Next base: position 1,352 of record JAQRMV010000124.1, on the reverse strand, counting down.
ACCTGATTCCCTACTTTATCAGCGCTCACCCAGGTACCCGTGATATAGACATGGTGAACTTGGCACTGTGGTTAAAGAAAAACAAGTTCCGTTTGGATCAGGTACAAAACTTCTATCCATCGCCCATGTGTAATGCGACTACCATGTACCACACAGAGCGCAATCCAATGAAAAAAATCACCCGCGATAGCGAGCGTGTGAGCATTCCCCGTGGTATTCGCCAACGCCGTTTGCATAAGGCGATTTTGCGTTATCACGACCCCAAAAACTGGGAATATATTCGCGAAGCCTTAAAAGAAATGGGCTTGCACAAGCTCATTGGTAAAGGTCCAGAATGCTTGGTGCCTGCACCTAACTTAAGCGACCGGCGTCAACCTGCTGGTGCCAGCAAAGGTAAGCGTCCACCACGTGCTGCTAAAGGCAAGCAGGGGGCAACACGCTTCACTAGCCCCAAAGCACAAAAAATGCCAGGTACTAGTAAACGCCGCCGTTAGTCTCTAGTCTTTAGGGACAGGCACTTTTTATCCGCTACGCGGATAAAGAAGAGCCAGTCCCCAAACACTACACCGGGACTGGCTTTTTTGCGCAGCAAAAGTGCCTGTCCCTGTTTCTTGCCATCTGTTTAGTGTTTGACCTCATCCCTAATGCCCACCTACTATGCATGCTACACTCTAACGGTTATTACGGCCTGTGAATTGAGAAGAGGTGAGCATGCAAACCAATCAATTACCCTATGTCGACTGGCAGGATTGCCCAACGCAATGCTGCCCGCGCTTTAAGCCAGAGTCGTGGCAAGACGCAACTTTGCACTTAGATGACATGCTATTTGTCAAATTCTCTGTGCGTAGCATTTTCCACATACCGCTCAACATGGGCGGTGTATTTACAAGGGTTCTCGGGGCTATTGATAAGGCTGGTGCCAAGTCGCAAGACGCCTATTTAACCTTATCCCATGATCCTTCTCTATGGCGTTCTGAGCATTATATGTTAGTCACAAAAGAGGTACCGGGTGAAACCATGGTGCGCTTGAGCGGTGACTTTGTTAGCCAAGTATATGAAGGGCCTTTTAGTCATATGGGCAAGTGGTCCCAAGCGTTAACTGATTTTGTAAAACAAAAAGGCATGACCATGGTGAAGCCTTATTTCTTTTACTCAACCTGTCCTAAGTGCGCTAAGCATTATGGAAAAAATTATGTGGTTGGTATAGCTCAAGTTAAGTCAATTGCAACGCAAAGTATTTTCCAATAGAGAGATGAGCCTGAAATCCAGCTATTTAAGTGCCTGTTTTTAGTCGCGCATGAAGTTGATTAAAGAGTTTATCTCTTGCTGAGTTCAGTTGTTCAGCGGCTTCA
>JAQRMV010000123.1 GCA_028598985.1 Gammaproteobacteria bacterium | reverse complement strand
GATGTGCCTCGCCATAACTTTTTAAATCGCTTTCCAGTGCCAATTCATAATACTCAATGGCTTTTTCAAACTCGCCGAGTGCATGCCACGCACCGCCTAAATTATTGCGATAAGTTGCCACCTCAGGATGTGCCTCGCCATAACTTTTTAAACCGCTTGCCAGTGCCAATTCATAATACCCAATGGCTTTTTCAAGCTCGCCGAGTGCTTGCCACGCACCGCCTAAATTATTGCGACGAGTTGCCACATTAGGATGTGCCTCGCCATAACTGTTTAAATCGCTTTCCAGTGCCAATTCATAATACTCAATGGCTTTTTTAGGCTTACCGAGTGCTTTCCACGCCATGCCTAAATTATTGCGATAAGTTGCCACATTAGGATGTGCCTCGCCATAACTGTTTAAATCGCTTGCCAGTGCCAATTCATAATACTCAATGGCTTTTTCAAACTCGCCGAGTGCATGCCACGCACCGCCTATATTATTGCGAAGAATTGCCACCTTAGGATCTGCCTCGCCATAACTGCTTAAATCGCTTGCCAGTGCCAATTCATAATACTCAATGGCTTTTTTAGGATCGCCTAGTTCATCCAATATAAAGCCCACATTATTCTGACACTTAGCTATTGCCGCTGTGTCTTCTTCCTTTTCAGCGGTTTTAAGTGCATCTTCGTAATAAGGCTTGGCTTTCAGATACTTGCCTTCTTGAAAGTATTGGTCAGCTTGCTCTGTGAGTTCGTCAATAGGCAGTTCTTGATATTCATTATCGGCATTGTTGCTATTGGCAAAGCCGTAGAAGTCTGGATAAATGCTAGTTTGTGTGATGTTACAAAGGTGGTCAAGCGCTGTTCTAATGGCTGGTTTTGCGCCTTTTGGAATAATAAAGGTAACTGCAAACTCAGTGTCTGCAATCTTGCCAGTCTCGGTAAAGATAAACAGACTGTCTTGTTTGATGATGCGGTTGTTGTTTAGGGGCGGTTGCCAGAGACCAAACTTATAACTTCCAGTTTCTCTTATTGTGAAAGATAAAATCTGATTAAGTGATTGCTTTTTATCCTCCCTAGATACCTTTAAAAAACGCTCTATCTCATTGGTTTTCAAACACACAAGTTTGCCGTCTTTCGTGCTGTCTTCACAGGCAAACCACAATGCGGTTAACGCATTATAAGAAAAGTCAATCAACGGCGTGGCACAGCCAAAATGCTGCAAATCGCCCAGCAAATCAAGGTCGCTCTTGTTGCCCACTTCTTGTGTGTAGTTTTTGGCTTTGCCAATAATCTCGTTGGTGTATTTAAGCAGGTCTGTATTAACATTCCCCTGCAAACGCCGATAGGCACCTGACTCAATCCCCCAGTCTTTATCCTTTTGCCCACGATAGGCAAAGACACCCTTAAGTTTTAAAACCTTCTCTTGAAACTCAGCAAAGGTGTTAATCGTTATTTTCTTATCGCTCGTCATCGTGTTGTCATTATTTGGCATAGTTTAGTGTTTGCTCCTTGTTATGTCATCATCGCTTTGGTAAATGAGGAAATAGGGGACGCTACCCTTTTTTATTAATAGATTTACTTTTTCTACAACAAAGGGTAGCGTCCCCTTTATTCGAAGAAGCCATCGACTGGATTGACTGGTGCTTATCACTCGACCAAGCGAACGAAGCCACCCGCCGCCATAACTTATGTTTAAAAGCCCTACTCGCCATCAAATGGGATGATGAACGTGAC
>JAQRMV010000122.1 GCA_028598985.1 Gammaproteobacteria bacterium | reverse complement strand
TGTTTGCGCTTGTCTTGGTATTCGGCATCTGAAAAACTGAGTTGAGTCATTTTTAAGTCTACTGCTGTTAGCCCTGATAAAGGTATTATCTCACACTGGCTGTTTGATGCAGAGTTTCCTATGGGCAATGATATTGCCCCGCTTTACAAAATACAGCGCCATCACAATGGAGATCAAGGTCCAGAAACTCAAGCCATGAATCCAGCCCCAGTGCCAAACAAATTGCGGACCGATATGGGCCGGCATAAAGAGCGAAATCAGCGCCGATGAAAACATCAACAGCATATATATTTTACCAAGTTGGCGATGCTTAGGCGTGCCCTTTTTTCGCAACAACAAGTAGCCACCCAAAAACGGTGCCGGTGCAATTAAAGCCAAATGTATCCATGCTAGTTGTTCATATGCCATATTGTTTACCTTTTTACAAAGAGACCTAACAAACGCTAGGTTGTGTGGTCACCTAGTCTAGAAGATAACAAGTTATAAACCACGACAAGCTTACGCCATGACGTGTCATTAGTGGCCTACGCCCGCCTAAAGAAACTATGGGTAGGGAGGGTAAACAGCTTGCTTGCCAAGCACTAGCAAGGCCGCCAGCATAAATAGCAACGCCGGCCACAAAGCCAATTCAACAACACCAAACCTGTCAGCCAGATAGCCACCTAGCAATGTACAAACAAAAGCTAAGGAAAAACCGAGCACAGACATACCCGCACTTAAGCGCGTCACCGCAATCCCTTTGGCGATACTAGGCGGCAAACTGATTAGCAATATTAATTCAATAGTGGCGGCAAAACCACACACTAGAGCACTCAACCAAGATAACCAACCAGCACTGAGAATAAAGCCTAATAAACCCATCGCTGCCGCAATTGCAGCCATACCTAAAGGTGCTCTACGACCAATCCAATTGGGTCTGGCCAATAACACAAATGAGGCCAACAAAGGCATAGCATTAAAAGCCAATATTACCCATTGTAGAACGTCATTTTCGCCGCGGGCTGCTAAGATGCTAGCACAGTATGCATTTATCACATAAAAAGCCACGACAGAGCTAGCCAACAAGAGACCATACTGCCATACCCGCATGTCATTTATGCGCGGCAAGGTGACTTGCCCCTGCGTAACTTCGGCTTCCTTTTCATCTACATGGCCAGCATCTTCAGCCATAGGCACAAAGGCCACTAGGGCAGCAATTAAAATAAGGGGCAATGACCATAGCAACAAGGCAACAGCCCAATTATCGCCAGCCAAAGGCATAATCAAGGGCAGGGTTAACCCTGCGCCGGAAGTTTCGCCGAGCATCATGCCATTTAAATAGACAGCACTACCCAAGGCAACGTGTCGTGGCGTCCAGTGCCGTGTGGCACTAGGCAATGCGGTTTGAAATACCGCTACGGCCAAACCCATTATCATAGAACACATAAATAGCAAACTAGCATTGGGTACAAAACCCCGCGCCGCTGAAGCCAACGCCATCACCAACACACCACCCGCGATCACTGAGCGTAAACTGCAACGTGAGATAATCCAAGCGGCGGGTATGGCACCAAGAGCCACAGCAATAATTGGTAACATAGTAAGGGCACCAATACCCGCTTCACCCAAGCCAAAGCTGTTGCCTATCTCTACCGCTAACGGCGGTGCGGCCAGTATCGGTACACGAAGAGTCCAACCCACTAGCCACAAGACTACTAACATCAGTATTGGTTTAGCAGACTTTGTTATGGGACTAGATGTTTGTTCAAGCATAGTGCAAAATCCACTTAATTAGCTGCTTTATCAGCAATATACAAAGTCCGGT
>JAQRMV010000121.1 GCA_028598985.1 Gammaproteobacteria bacterium | reverse complement strand
ATGTTTTCACAAGATCAGCTCACCTACGACACAGTGCCACTCACCCCTAGGCCAGAAATAACCGATGAACAAATGCAGCAAAGGGCTTTGGCGTATTACCAAACCATGCAATTACGGCATACAGTAAGAGATTTTACAGAGCGCACCATTCCCCAAGACGTGATCCAACACTGCATTAGTACCGCGGGATCTGCCCCCAGTGGTGCCAACCATCAACCATGGCATTTTGTGGCCATTAAAAATCCAGACGTAAAGCATAAAATTCGTTTAGCGGCAGAAGCCGAAGAAGAAAAGTTTTACGCAGGCGGTGGTGGCGATGAATGGATAAAAGCCCTAGAACCCATAGGCACCAATGCCAGCAAACCTCATTTAGACATTGCCCCATGGCTAATTGTAATCTTTGCCCAACGCTACGGCGTATTTGCAGATGGCACCCGTTTTAAAAACTACTATGTGCCAGACAGCGTGGGCATTGCCACCGGATTTTTAATCTCTGCATTACACCACGCTGGCTTATACAGCTTAACCCACACACCTAACCCCATGCGTTTTCTCAACAAACTTTTAGGCCGCCCAGAACACGAAAAAGCCGTCATGATCTTAGCCGTAGGCCATGCCGCCAAAGACGCCACCGTGCCTAGCGTAGCAAAAATTAAAAAGCCATTGGATGAAATACTCACCGTGATCTAAGCTTATATATAGCTTATTAGTGAACCCATACCTACACCAAATCTGCATGGGTATAGGGCTGCTGGCATACGCCTAAAGCGTCTACTAAAGACACCGCACCATTCATTAACGCCCTGCCTATTACCACACCTGCAATGTTAGGCAACAAACGTAAGGTAGACACGTCATCTAAGCTCTTAACTGCCCCGCTGGATATGACTGGGATATGCAGCTCATCCACCATCTGTGTGGTAGTGGCAAAGGTGGCTTCTGGGTGGTCATCATCTAGATCTATATCGGTGTAGATAATAGCGGCCACACCGCGCTCTTGTAAGTCTATGGCCACCTCTAAAGGCGTATAAATAGTCTCTTGCGTCCAACCATGGCACATCACCTTGTTTTGACGAGCATCAATAGACACCACCACTTGGCCTGGGTAATGGATACACAACTCATGTAAAAAGTGCCTGTCTTCTATGGCCGCAGTACCTATCACCACCCTAGACGCACCGTGTTCAAACCACCATCGAGCCCCTTCTATAGAACGGATACCACCACCCACTTGCACAGGCACATCTACAGACTGAATGATTTCCAACACGGTCTTGTGGTTGTCATGACCGCCGCGCATCACGTTGTCTAAATCCACTACGTGCAATACTTGTGCGCCATCGGCAACATGCTGCTTGGCAGCAGCCAAAGGGGTCATGTCATAAACAATGGGATCTTGCATATGACCACGGCGTAAATTAACACATTGGCCATTTTGAATTTCTATGTCTGGATAAATTACCATCAGCATTCTCCTTTATTATTGTTCCATTAGCATACTCTGCATTTTCAAAAAAACCAATTTTATGTGTGTGAGCGCTTAGGCAGCAAGCACATAAAGTAAAACTAGCGTATAATTTGCCGCATAATTTTTACTGTCACCTCGTTCCCATGTTCCGCGTGGGAATGCACTCTGGCAGGGGATTAGGCCCCCACGCAGAGCGTGGGAACCAGAAATTTTTACTGTCACCTCGTTCCCATGCTCCGCGTGGGAACGAGAAATCATTGGACCAAAAATTAACCAAGGAAAGTAACTCACTATGACCACCTTCACAGACTACAAAGTTGCCGACATCTCCCTAGCTGCTTGGGGCCGCATGGAAATTGACATTGCCGA
>JAQRMV010000120.1 GCA_028598985.1 Gammaproteobacteria bacterium | reverse complement strand
GGCGGCCATCGCCGGGATACGCAGCTGGCGCATTTGACTGAGTAAGTGTTCCATGATGTTCTCCCGTTATGAGTAGTAGTCAGCGCCACGTACGTTTTCGTGCTGAGTGGTGATAGGGCGACTTGGCGTGAACTCAATGACGTTGTCGCGTCCGTTTTGCAAAATAGTACGAATGAACCGCACCGTGTAACATCCTTGGCTTAAGGCAATGCCACAGGCCCGTTCTAGGCGCTGTTCACCATAGCGTTTTTGCAGTGACAAAATGCCTTGGCAACTACGTTGGGCTTGTTCGACGTGGGCTTTGCTTTGCTCTATGACCTGCACCACTTGCTGGGCATTGGGGCCAATGCGCTTAGCCCAGCGGCGGATACGCTCTATCGTGGCATCCTTGTAAGCCCCGTGTGCTTCCGGCATATGAACTGATTCGGTTGTGTGCTGGTACAGCTTTTGGCTACGCACATGCTGAGCAATAATATTGCCCTTGAAGCGGACACGGACTAACCGTTGTGACACCACAAGTTCAACCCGTTCGCCAACCAAGGCATGGGGCACAGAGTACCAGTGGTTGTCGAAGGCCACGTGGTAATCTTTGGCCACCTTGGCTAACTTGAACTGAATGTATTCATAAGGGAACTGAGGTAGCTTTGACAAGGCCGGTGCATCGATCTGTGCAAACAGTTCGGCCCTAGATAAACCGTTATAGCCCTTCATGGGGCGCTGGTTGAGATCACTCATTAAAGCCTTAATGGCTTGATTTAAAGAAGCCAAGCTATGGAAGGTGTGATGCCGCAACCGCGCTAGAACCCAGCGCTCCACCACCAGTACCGCCGCTTCAACCTTGCCCTTATCTTGGGGTTTATAGGGCCGTGCCGGCATGATTGGGCAGCCGTAGTGTTGGGCAAAGGCCTGGTAGCTGTCGTTCACCTGAGGCTCGTAGCGATCCGCTTTGTTCACGGCTGATTTGAGATTGTCCGGGATCATCAAAGCCGGCACACCGTCCAAGAACTCTAGGCAGTGCCGATTAGCCAGCAACCACGACTCTAAGTCTTGACCTTCGCAGGCCTCGATGTAGGTGTAATTGGAAGCGCCCATGCAGGCGACGAAGATGGCGGCACGACGTACTTCACCGGTATGGGGATTGACGATGGGTATCGTTGGCCCACAGAAGTCGATGAACAGTTTCTCACCGGCCTTGTGGGTTTGGCGCATGGAGCGGCGTTGCTGGCCTTTCCAAGTACGGTAATGGGTGCAGAACTGAGTATAGCCCAGTGCTCTTGAGCCGTGTTCGGCTTGGTATTCTTGCCACAGGAGTTGCTTGGTGACACCTGGCTTGGTCAAGCTAATATCCACCTCAACCCACACAGGCAACTTGCGCTGAGTTTGGTAATCACGCCCTGGCATGAGCGCTTTGTCCAGCTGGTCTAAAGAGACATTGTCAGGCAGTGGCCATGACAAGCCTAAGTGGCCAAATCGAACGATAAGATCATTCACTGTAGAGCGGCCAATATTAAGGATAAGAGCAATCTGTCGGTTAGCAAGATGGCGTTCAAACTTGAGTTGGAAAATCTGCATATAAATACGCATATCAGTCCTCGCTTTTTTCTTTGGTTTAGTCATATTGGCTCCGGCAAACAGTCAAATAACTGTTATGCCTGAACCCCAAAGGCGAGGGAAGAAAAACCTATCCGATCAGTTCATCATAGGTGGCCGGATGACTCCGAAACGAGTGGCCGGATGATACTGAAATGGGTGGCCGGATGACCCCGAAATGCGCACCCATTTTTGATCATTAATCAGGTGGCTAAGCAGGGCAGATTTCCTGTCTTTATCTACTGTGATTAACCATTGGTCTATATTGGGTGCGGTGGTGGTTTTTGGTGAGACGGTAATTTCAAT
>JAQRMV010000012.1 GCA_028598985.1 Gammaproteobacteria bacterium | reverse complement strand
TAACCTTGTCTATTTAAAGGCTTTCCTTTAATATTGCAGGCAGTAATTTTACAGCCTAGCTGGAGACCAATTGAATGAGTAATGATGGCGTGAATAAGACTCGACGTCGCGTGCTAGTCGGCGCATCTGTAGTTGTGGGTGCCGCTGGTGGCGTAGGTGCAGCAGTCCCTTTTGTAGCCTCCTGGAACCCAAGTGCAAGAGCCCGAGCGGCCGGCGCACCGGTCAAGGCGGATATTAGCAAGTTAGAGCCAGGCCAACAAATGATTGTTGAATGGCGCGGCAAGCCGGTATGGATTGTACGCCGTAGCGCAGAGGCTTTGGGGAATTTGGCGGCCTTAAACGATAGCCTTGCCGATCCAACTTCTGCTAAATCTAAGCAACCTGAATATGTGCCTGGCACTCCTTCACGTGCATTACGTGACGAAGTGATGGTGATGGTTGGTATTTGCACGCATTTAGGTTGCTCTCCAACCTATCGCCCAGAAGTGGCTCCAGCCGATTTGGGCGCCGATTGGAAGGGTGGTTTTTACTGTCCTTGCCATGGCTCTACCTTTGATCTATCTGGCCGTGTTTATAAGAGTAAACCAGCCCCTACAAACTTAGAAATTCCGCCACATTTTTACGAGAGTGATTCAATTATTCAAATTGGCGAAGATGGAGGTAATGCGTAATGGCTGTCGGTAATCCTAATCGCGCAAAGGCAGATAGTGGCATCATTCGTTGGATTGATGACCGTTTCCCGCTGACTCAAATGTGGCAAGACCACATGTCCAAATACTATGCTGCTAAAAACTTTAACGTTTGGTACGTATTTGGTGTGCTTTCATTATTGGTTTTAGTTAACCAAATCCTTACGGGTGTTTGGTTAACAATGTCCTACGAACCTACCGCAGAGGGTGCTTTTGCCTCGGTAGAATATATTATGCGTGATGTAGAGATGGGATGGATTATCCGCTACATGCACTCGTCCGGCGCTTCGGCCTTCTTTGTTGTGGTTTATTTGCATATGTTTAGGGGTTTAATGTATGGCTCTTATCAAAAACCGCGCGAGCTAATTTGGCTATTTGGTATGGCCATATACCTTGCACTTATGGCTGAAGGTTTCTTTGGTTATTTGCTGCCATGGGGTCAAATGTCTTATTGGGGTGCCCAGGTTATCTTATCCTTAGCGGGTGCGATTCCTATTGTAGGCGAAGACCTTGTGCAGTGGATCCGTGGTGACTTCCTGATTTCGGGCATTACCCTTAACCGTTTCTTCTCATTACATGTTATTGCCTTGCCGATTGTTATTTTGGCTTTGGTTGTCTTGCATATTTTGGCATTACACGATGTGGGTTCTAGTAACCCAGATGGCATCGAAATTGATCAAAATAAGGACGAAAATGGTGTGCCAGTTGATGGTGTGGCTTTCTGGCCCTATCACGTCATTAAAGACTTGGTGGCAGTGGGTGTCTTCTTAACGGTGTTCTGTTTGGTTATTTTCTTCTTTCCAGAAGGGGGAGGGTACTTTATTGAGAAGCCCAACTATGAGCCTGCCAACTCGTTGAAAACGCCAGAACATATTGCTCCGGTATGGTATTTCACGCCTTACTACTCTATGTTACGTGCGATCACCTTCCCGCTATTTGGTTTGGATGCTAAGTTTCTAGGTGTCATCACCATGGGTGGCGCGATTGCTATCCTCTTTGTGATGCCTTGGTTAGATCGCAGCCCAGTTAAGTCGATGCGTTATAAAGGTTGGTTAAGCAAAGTTTGGTTGGCTATTTTTGTAGTGAGCTTTGTTATATTGGGTTATTTAGGTACCGTGGCCGCTACAGAGGGGCGCACTTTAGTGGCTCAGATATGTACTGCTTTGTATTTTGGTTACTTTATCCTTATGCCGTTTTACACGCGTATGGAAGCGACCAAGCCTGTTCCAGCAAGGGTGGTGTAATCATGAAAAAATTATTCTTGTTAAGTTTAATGCTAGTAATGCCAATGTTTGCTCAAGCAGGTGGTGGTTCTAATGTTCACTTAGACTCTATCCAAACCGATGCAACAGATCACGCGTCTTTGCAACGTGGCATGAAAACTTTTGTTAACTATTGTTTGGGTTGCCACACTGCCCAGTACCAGCGTTACATTCGTGCAGCTGAAGACTTGCATATGCCAGAGGATTTAGTGACGGAACATTTGATTTTGAGTAATCAAAAGGTCGGATCGCAAATGACTAATGCTATGGATCCTAAGCTTGCCGCTAAATGGTTTGGTGCAACGCCACCAGACCTAACCAATGAAGTGAATTTGCGTGGTGCTGATTGGGTATACACATATCTACGTAGCTTTTATGCAGATGACAGTCGTCCGTATGGCGTTAATAACGTGGTTTTTCCAAGTGTCGGTATGCCTAACGTGTTAGCTGAGTTGCAAGGCGTGCAGTCAAAAATCTGTGCTCAGGTGCCCAAGAAGGACACCCACGGTGTAGTCATGATTGATAGCTTAACCGGTAAGGCGTTAACTGCGCAGAGTTGTGATGTGCTGAGTGTAGAAGCAGGCACTGGTAGTTTATCGCAGGCTCAATTTGATGCAGTGTCTTATGATTTAACTAACTTTATGTCTTACATGGCTAAGCCATACAAGACAGATAGTCAGCGTATTGGTATGTGGGCTATTTTGTTCACCATGTTAATGACAGTGGTGTTTTATTTCTTGAAAAAGGAATTCTGGCGCGACGTCCATTAACAGCTAATTTTGAGGTATAATGCCTCAATCTAATCTATTTAGCGCGACCGTTGTTGTTCATTAATGATGAATACAGCCGGTCGCGTATTCGTTTTCGGCGCCTAGCGCTATCGTTTATTATTGAGGTATACCTACATGGGTGTAGTAGCTAAACGCTCTTCCATGACGTTTTTTTCTGATGGGTCAAATCATTACAGCCATCGTGTTCGTATTGTGCTTGCAGAAAAAGGTGTGACTGTTGACATTATTGATGTTGATTCAGAGCATAAGCCAGAGGACCTGGCTGACCTTAATCCATACAATAGCTTGCCTACACTAGTAGATCGTGAGCTTGTGCTTTATGAAGCCAATGTGATGATGGAATATTTGGATGAGCGTTTTCCGCATCCTCCACTATTGCCTGTTTATCCCGTTGCTCGCGCAGAAAGCCGTCTGTACATGTATCGTATTGAACGTGATTGGTGTCGTTTAGCCGATGTGATTATGACTTCTGATGACGAAGTCGAAATCGTGGAAGCGCAAAAAGAATTACGTGAAAGTTTGATTTCTACAGCCCCTATCTTCACTGAAAAATTATACTTTATGAGTGAAGAATTTACTTTGGTTGATTGCTGCATTGCGCCTATTTTGTGGCGTTTGCCACAGCTAGGCATTGAGCTTCCAGAAGAACAAGCTGCACCGATGCTTGAGTATATGGAGCGTATCTTTGCTCGCGAAGGGTTTCAAGAAAGCTTGTCAGAGCTTGAGCACGAAATGCGTATCTAATTGAGGCTGTCTAGATGATGACTCCAAGCCGATCTTATTTATTACGTGCTTTACATGAGTGGATTTTAGATAATGATTCCACGCCTCATATAGTGGTTGATGCAACCATCAATGACGTGATGGTTCCAGAGCGATTTATTTCTGATGGGCAAATTGTGCTCAATATTTCGCCCAGTGCTGTAGAGGGCCTAAGCCTTAGCAATGAAGCAATAGAGTTTAATGCTAGATTTGGTGGCGTGCGTATGCACGTTTACGTGCCCATATTGGCGGTAATGGCCGTTTACGCTAAGGAAAGTGGTGAAGGCATGGGGTTTGGTTTTGAGCCAGGTATCCCCAACCCAGATGATTTAGAACCACCTCCGCCCGATAAACCTAAAGAGCCGGGTACTGTGTCCTCTATCACTGATCGATCTAAGCGACCTATACTCAAAGTGGTAAAGTAATGATGCAGACCATAAAAAAGGGCCAGTTGGCCCTTTTTTATGGTCTGGTGCAAAGTGCCTTTATTAGTCGATGTACTCAAACACTTTTACAATACGTTGTATGCCACTGGCAGCTGAAGATACTTTAACGGCCCACTCGGCTTCTGCGTGCGTGACCAAGCCCATTAGATAGACTACCCCGTTCTCAGTGACCACCTTGACGCGGGTAGCTGGAAAAGCGGGTTCGCCCACCATGTGCGCTTTTACTTTGGTGGTGATTAAAGTGTCGTTGGTGCGCACGACATAAGAAGAAGGGCCGCTAACCAACAGCTCATTGTGTACTTTACGGGCATTGGTCACCTCTCGAGCTTTAGCGCCAGCAAGGAGTTTTGTGCTCTCACTGGGTACTTGGCCAACCAATAGTACAATACCGTTTACGCTCACAGCGCTAATATGGGCAGATTCAAGCAGTGGTGAACCCCGTAAAATTGAATCTATGGTGGTGGTTTCAATCAATTGGTCATTGTATAAGGTGCCCAAAGAGCGGGAGCCTTTGGTGTCTGTGACAGGTTTACTGCTTAGTACAGGTGTGCAAGCGCTCACTATAACGAAACAGCTAGCTAGGGTGATTAGTTGAATACCGCGTTTTAGCATTTATTCATTGCTCCCAAAGAGTTGAAAATCGATTAGATCACAAAGGCAGTGAATGGTAATCAATTGAAGTTGTAATATATTAACATTGTTATCGCTTGGAATGCGGATGGCTACGTCGTCTGGATCGAGTATTGTCGCCATGTCGCCACCGCTTTGTCCGGTAATAGAAATGACCTGCAAACTACGGTTATGGGCAGCTTGTATGGCTTGAATTAGGTTGCCACAATTGCCTTGTTCAGAAAGTACTAAAAGAATATCACCTTGCTGACCTAAAGCTGTAATTTGCTTCGCAAACACATCTTGGAAGCTAGATTCGCGAGTAATCGAGCTCATGGTTGTGCTGTCGGCTGTTAAATTAATAGCAGGAAGGCTTGGGCGCTCTTGTTCAAAGCGGCTCAGTAAAGCAGCGCTTAGATGATGGCCATTTGCGGCATTGGCGCCATTGCCGCAAATTAGTATTTTGCCTTCCTCAATAAAACACTGATGCAGCATTTGTGCGGCAATGCCAATGTCTTGAGGTAAATGTTCTGCACTGTATGCTGCGCATCCCATATGCTCATGGAATTGATTGATAACCCGTTCTTGCAGTTCCATTAATGAGACCTAGCGTTAGTCCTACGTGATAAATGCGTTGTCTAACCATTGTATCTGAACTTGGCTATGGGGGCTATTAGAACCACTAATAGCCACCAGATCAAAACGGCAGTCCATATTGTTAAACAGCGGATAACGTTGCAAAAATACTTTCGCACTGTGGATTAAGTGGCGCTGCTTAGCTTTGCTAAGGCTGGCCACTGCACCGCCCATTGTGTGATGTTTACGGTACTTTACTTCAACGAATGCAAGTACGTTATCTTTGCGGGCGATGATATCAAGCTCTCCACCTTTGCAAAAAAAATTGCGTTCGACCAGCTGCCAGCCATGCTGTTGCATGTGTTGCCATGCGATGTCTTCGGCCCATGCCCCTATTTGTGTGGTGTTCATTTTATTACACGAGGATTAACGATGATTTTTCCACCTTTAAATTGCCCCCAAGACCTTTCCGTAACAATGCGACCTTGGGCATTCATCTGTAATAATCCAGTGACGCCGTGAACACGACTATCACTATAAGCCTGTAACTGTTCAAGCCTTGGGAATAATCTATAGGCGTCTACGCCGATGGCAAATAGTCGGTTATATCGCTGCCTTTGCGGCCACTGGTGGCTAATTGTTTTTTGGATTTCCGGCTGCTCTATCATCCAGGGTAGCTCCGTGAAAATGACTTTATTTAGATCACGGTCTCGATTGGTTTTAGTCGGCCCCTGATAAATATGATGGCTTGCGTACACTGGCAAGTTTGCAGCGTAATGGAACGCTAAAGTAGGAATGATTTGGCGGCCATCTTCAGGCAGTGCAAATAGTACAATTGCATCGATGTCTTGGCGCCTTCTTGGTTCAAATTTTAGTGTTGGGCTACTGCCAGACAGAATTTGTTTAAGAATTTTTGAGCGGTCATGGCTTTGGTTGATAAGTAACGCTTGGGTGATAGCCTTAGAATGATCACCGGCGCCAGAAAAGCTCACTTGGCTCACAATTTGGCCGCCTAGCTCATCCCAAGTAGATTTAAAGTGCCGAGCGGCTCTTATTGCCCAAGCTTGGTCTTGATGCAATATAAGAATGCGTTTGTGGCCTTGGGCCCAGTTCCGTTTGGCGAGTTGGGCAGATTCATCTTCGACCACTAGGCCAAATTGCATCAAATTGGTGGTGAGTTTGTGGTTGCTCTCTAAGGGTACGTAATTAAGCGCTAGGGTAGGGATCGGTAAAGCCTCTCTTTGGCTTAGTTCAACCACTTCTTCCTTATCCAAAGGACCGATGATCATTTCTATTTGATCATCGCTAGCTTGTTGATACAGTGCATCCAAGTCATGCAATTGGGTGGTGTCATAAACCTTAATATAAGGGATGATGCCTTGTTTTTTATGTGCCTCAAATCGAGCCGCCATAAAGCCATCAATCACGGCTTTCCCTACTTTTCCTAGCCGCCCCTCAAGTGGAATAGCGAGGGCTATACGACGAGGTTGATGGGCGTTTAAATCCGCTAGATTTTGTAAATCTTTAGGTGGTTTGAGTGCCGCTGGGTGTGTGGGCCACTGTTGTTGCCATTGTTTTAAGGCATTTAGTTGCAAGTGTAAATCGTGATAGTTTAGAGGTAATAATGCCAAATTGTACCAAGCTCGTGCCGTATCCGACGCTGCCTTGGCGGCGTGTTGTTGCAAGGCATTTTTGCTCACTTTTGTTAGGGATCGCCATATTCGTTGGTTGTACTGGGTGGGATCCTGCGTTACCAGTGTTTGGCTGAGCTCGATAAGTGTTGTTGCTGCAGGAAGTGCACGCCCGTTGAGTTCATAGGCTTGCGCTTTTAACGCTAATCGCTTGCTAATAATTGTAGGCTGAGTTGCTGGGGTTAATAATTGTGCTTGATGTAGCCACACGATGGCGCCGAAGCTATTGCCTAGGGTTAGTTGAGTTTCTGCACGAGTTTCAAAGTAACGGCCCAGTAAAGCTTTTTCAAGATTATCTAAATTGATTTGATCAAGCAGGCGAGCGCTTGATTGAGCGTGGCCTTGTGCTAGTAATTTTTGTGCCATTGCCAGTAATTGTGACTGACGAATGGGTTTAGGAGTTTGGTATATTTGTTGAAGTTGTTGATTGAGTTGTTGAGGCAGCGCTGGCTCGGTGCGGTGTATATCTATAATTGTTGGTTGACTATTGGGTTTGGGGCTCTCTAATATGCTGGCCGTGTTGCTTTCAAGGGCCGGAGTGCCCTCAAGCAAAGTGGCCATGTCTTGATTGTTGTCAAGGGGGCTCGATTTAGTTAAATCCAGCGCTATTACAATAGCGGCTTGAGTTGGATTAGACGTTTGGGATTGCGAACGTACATTCGATGGCTGGCAGGCAGTCAGTATGAGTAAGCCCAATGCAATATATATGATGCGGAAACAATGGCGTCGAATTAAAATCATAAAGCATTCTTGTGGGTATGGTGTGGCTAGTTTAGGTTACAATGTGCGCAACTCAGGTCAATCTAGTGATCTGGTCTTCGTAAGCCTAGCATAAAAGCTTGGCCAAGCAAGTGCAAAAGGCTTAAGGCATGACAGCAGCAATACTTTATGTGGTTTCGACACCTATTGGCAATCTTGATGATTTAAGCCCCAGAGCAGTAGATACCCTTAAAAAGGTGGACCTTATTGCCGCTGAAGACACTCGGCACAGTGGTCGTTTAATGCAGCACTTTGCTATTACTACCCCCATGCTTGCTGTGCATGACCATAACGAACGCCAACGAGCTCAAGTTTTAGTGCAAAAGTTAGCTCAAGGGCAGTCCATTGCACTAATATCCGATGCAGGTACGCCGTTGATTTCTGACCCTGGCTACCACTTGGTGAGTGCTGTACGTGAGGCGGGTTATCAAGTGGTGCCGGTTGTAGGTCCTTGTGCTTTGATTGCGGGCCTTAGTGTCTCTGGGCTAGCCACCGACCGATTTAGCTTCTATGGTTTTTTACCGGCCAAGAGTAGTGGCAGAAAACAGCAACTCCAGCAGTTAAAAGAAGTGACTCATACGCAAGTGTTTTACGAATCCCCCCATCGTATTGTTGCTATGATCGATGATATTGTTAGCGTGATTGGCGCCGAGCGACAGCTTGTGTTGGCTCGAGAACTCACCAAAACTTTTGAAACCGTATATGGCTCTGTGGCAGGCGATGTGCAGGCTTGGCTTGCGGCAGACCATAATCAGCAAAAGGGTGAGTTTGTTGTATTGTTGGCGGGGGCTGAAGAGCAACCGCCTCAAGAGATTGGCGTTGAAGAAGAGAGAATTCTATCTGTTTTGTTAGCAGAATTACCTATTAAAAAAGCTGCATCTATCACCGCATCCATCACCGGCCATAAAAAAAAGGCCCTTTATGACCGAGCCTTGCAGCTACAAGGCAAGTAAGTTGCTGTTAGCCTGCATTTAGCTTGCCACAGGCGAGCAAAATCGGTATTCTGCGCCCGAGAAAGTCCGCCAGACAGTCGCTGCTACTCTACACTTAAGTGTTTCGGTAGGGGAGGAAAGTCCGGGCTCCATAGGGCAAGGTGCCAGGTAACACCTGGGCGGCGTGAGCCGACGGCCAGTGCAGCAGAGAGTAGACCGCCAACCCCGATTTATCGGGCGGTAAGGGTGAAAGGGTGCGGTAAGAGCGCACCGCGTACGTGGCAACACGTTACGGCATGGTAAACCCCACTTGGAGCAAGACCAAATAGGAACCCACTAGGTGCGGCCCGCACTGGGTTCGGGTAGGTCGCAAGAGGCCTGCGGCGACGCAGGCCCTAGATGAATGACTGTCCACGACAGAACCCGGCTTATGTGGCGGTCTTTCTCACCTTTTTAGATCCATAAAATTGCTTTGATTAGTGGCTCAAATGGCGCGATTTCAGACTTTATGATTTTAGCCTCCGCAGAAACAATTTCTTTAAATGGCTTCACAGCCATCATCAAACGTACACGGCGTCAAGGCAGTGTAGGCTTTCGGTTGTCTGGCGGTCAGGTGGTGGTGTTGGCGCCAAAGTCTATAACGAATAAACAATTAAAGGGTTTGTTAACGGCAAAAAGTGATTGGATATTGTCCAAGCTTACCGCGCTGGATGAAGTGCCGATAGGTCCTGTGCGGTTGTATCAGGCGGGAGATCGATTGCCTTATTTAGGTGACGAATTAACATTAGTTGTTCGGCCGGGTGCTTTTGGTGTAGAGCTTAAGATGATGAATCAGCTGGTAGTGAGCGCACCCCAGGCTAAACCTGATTGGATACGGAATGCTTTGGTGCGTTGGTATAAGCAACAAGCAAAAGATCATTTTAGGCAGCGGGTGGCGTTTTTTGCACCTTTGGTGGGTGCATGGCCTACAGAGGTAGAGATTAAAACTTATCGTGCTCGATGGGGGAGTTGCAACCTTCGTGGGGAGGTGCAATTTAACTGGAAGTTGATGATGGCACCTCAGGCCGTAGTAGACAGTGTAGTGGTGCATGAACTCTGTCATCTGTTGCACATGCATCACGGCCCAGAGTTTTGGTCGCATGTGTCTAAAGTACTGCCTAATCATAGAGATGCAAAACAGTGGCTTAAGGAAGAAGGCCATTTGCTTGGCCTAGATTGATCTTGTAATCAAATGGCATTAAAGTATCGACATTATTTCTAAATGTATGGATTTTGAGAATGGCCTTAGAAAACTCCGCAACAAAAGTCCTGCAGGTGGTTAAGCAAGATATCTTGGCTGGTGTTTTTGCGCCAGGCCATAAACTCAAAATGAGCGCCCTAAAAGAGCGTTACCATGTGGGGGTCAATCCGTTACGTGAAGCTTTGTCCCAGTTGGTGGTAATGCAGCTAGTGCAAGTACAGGACCAGCGAGGTTATCGAGTCTGCCCCGTTTCTCAATCGGAACTGATCGACATTTATGATACCCGTGCCCGCATAGAGAGTTTATGTGTAGGCTTAGCGATAGAACGCGGTGATCAACAATGGGAAGCTGATATTGTGGCCGCTGCGTATCGTTTGCAAGCTAACGCGTCTTTATTACAAGCCGACGGTGACTTGCAATCATGGGAGCAGCTACATCAACAGTTTCACTATGCCATTGCCAAAGGGTGTGGTTCTAAAGAGTTACTTAGAGTGCGTTTAGACCTTTACGAAAAAGCGTCCCGCTATCGTAATTTGTGGTTACAGCATAATGCGGGGCATGCCGCTTTTGACGTAAACCAGAAGGAACATGAACAATTGGTCTGCGCAGTGTTAGAGCGAGACATTAAGGCCGCTCAAAGCCTGATATCAAAACATATACTAGTGCCTAGCCACGTGTTACAAGACCTGCTGTAAAGACTCAAGGCCCTGCTGTTTAGGGCGATCAAGTAACTTTCTTTTTTCACTTGCAATATAGCCATGACCTACCTACACTAGTATGGTGGGTAAAAGTGGGAAAAGGTGGTGTATTTTCCCAATATGGCTTTGTTTTTGGGAAGTAAATGATGTTTCGTGGCGCGGCTACAGTAAATTTAGATGCAAAAGGGCGTATGGCGATGCCAGTACGTTTTCGCGATCTATTTATAGAAAAAGCGCCGATCGATGCAAACCCCCAACTAGTGATTACCATTGATACCGAAGAATCCTGTCTACTAATCTACCCATTAGTTGAATGGAACATTATTCAACAGAAGCTGGAACAGTTGCCTAGCTTTAATCCCGCCGCAAGGCGCATTCAGCGCTTACTGATAGGCCATGCAACAGATATAGAGCTGGATGCCAGTGGGCGCATTTTATTGCCGGCTGTGTTGCGTGAATATGCACAGGTCGATAAAAAAGTCATTCTTTTAGGGCAGGGCAAAAAAATTGAACTGTGGAGCGAGTCCTTATGGAGTGCGCGCAGAGAGACATATTTGCAGGCCAATAGTAACACTGAAGAGCTGCCTGAACTCTTGCATCAGTTGTCTTTATAGTCAGCCATTGTCTAGCATAAAAAATGGAACTGAAATGACACAAGAATTTAAACATAAGTCTGTCCTGCTTGATGAAGCTGTAGAGCTATTGGTACACGATGCCGATGGCATCTATATGGACGGTACTTTTGGTCGTGGCGGGCACAGTGGGCTTATTTTGCAGCACTTGGGTGCCCATGGTCGGTTACAGGCTTTTGATAAAGACCCATTAGCCATTGCTCAAGCGCAGGCAATGATCGCCGAAGACCCTCGCTTGACCATTACTCAAACTTCTTTTGCTAATTTGGATCAAGTTGCCCAAGAACAAGACTGTTTCGGTCAAGTTCAGGGCATATTGCTAGATCTTGGTGTTTCTTCCCCCCAGTTAGATGACGCGAATCGTGGTTTTAGTTTCCAGTGCGATGGACCGTTAGACATGCGCATGAATCCTGATGAGGGTGAATCTGCTGCGCAATGGTTGGCGCGAGCCGGTGCAGAAGAAATTGCCGATGTGCTTTATCATTATGGGGAGGAACGATTTTCTCGAAGGATGGCGCGGGCTGTAGTTGAGCAGCGCCAACAAAAACCGATTACCACAACTAAACAGTTGGCGGGCATTATTGCTGCAGCTAATCCAAAATGGGAAAAAGGCAAAAACCCAGCAACTAGAGCTTTCCAAGGTATACGTATTCATATTAACCAAGAGCTTAAAGACCTAGAAGTGGGCTTGCAAGTTGCGCTAGAAGCCTTGGCTCCTGGTGGCCGTTTAGTGGTGATTAGTTTTCATTCATTGGAAGATCGTATTGTAAAACGCTTTATGCGAGAACATGCTAAAGGTGACTCCCACATTCCTTTAGGGCTACCTGTGACTGAGGATCAGTTAAGCCGACGTTTAAAGCTGATAGGTAAGACTAGGAAGCCTACTGCCAATGAAATTGCCATTAACCCTCGATCGCGCAGTGCAGTGATGCGGGTAGCAGAAAAAATAGCATGAAAGACTTGAGTCAAAGCCTTAACGTTTGGCTCAAACGTGCAAGCCTGCAGGCTGAGCGGTATGCCATGATGCTGGGGCTTATATTACTCGTGTTTCTAGTGATTAGTGCTCAGTCTGTAGTTTATAGCTCATTTCAGGCACGAGGCCATATTAACTATTTGCATCAGTTAGAGCGAGACCGTAATAACATGCAAGTGGAGTGGGGACAGTTGTTATTGGAGCAAAGTGCTTGGGCGTCTCATAGTCGAGTGGAATCGATGGTCTCTGAACAGTTGCAGATGAGTGTGCCGCCAGCAAAACAGATTATTTTGGTGCGCTTACCATGAATGCCATGGATTATCCATGGCGTTTACGCCTGGTGTGGCTGATTTTATTGGTAGCGGCTTCGGGTGTGGCTTGGCGTTTGGTGCATCTTAATGTAACTGAACGTTCGTTCTTAATGCGCCAAGGCGATGCTCGCATGGTGCGTGAGGTTCCAATTCCTGCGCACCGGGGCATGATTTTAGATCGGCGTGGTGAGCCTCTTGCTGTCAGTGCTCCAGTGGTTAGCTTATGGGCTAACCCTCAAGTGTTGGGTGAGGATTTAGTTCAAGCCAAACAAGTGGCTAAAGGCCTAGGGTTGCCTGAAGTTGCTTTTTTAAAACGTTTGGATCGACTCAAAAACAAAGAGTTTATGTATCTAAAGAGGCATGTAAACCCTGCTGACGCAAAAGCTGTGCTAGATCAACAATGGGTTGGTGTGCATGGGCGTGAAGAATTCCATCGTTATTACCCTGCTGCAGAAGTAGCTACTCATTTAGTAGGTTTTAATAACGTAGATGATCAGGGCCAAGAAGGTATGGAGTTGGCATACGAATCGTGGTTACAAGGCGCTTCTGGGAAAAAAGTGGTGCAAAAAGATCGCACTGGCCGAACCGTTAAAGACCTACAACTATTGGCCAATGCGCAGCCAGGAAAAGATCTGAATCTAAGTATCGATTTACGCATGCAATATGTTGCCTATCGTGAGCTAAAGGCCGTGGTTCAGCAGCACAAGGCGTCTTCGGGTTCTGCGGTAGTGCTGGATGTACAAACTGGTGAGATTTTGGCGATGGTTAACCAACCTGCTTACAATCCAAATAATCGCTCAGTCATGAGTATAGATAGCTTGCGTAATCGTGCTTTAACCGATGTGTTAGAGCCAGGCTCAACCATGAAGCCTATGACTATTGCCGCAGCACTGATGAGTGGTCAATACGATCCAGACAGCCAAGTAGATACCAGCCCTGGTTTTGTTAAAGTAAAACGTAAAACTATTCGTGACCACCGTAATTATGGTGTATTAGATATCACCGGCATTATCACCAAATCAAGCAACGTAGGGGTCACTAAATTGGCCTTATCATTACCCGAAAATAGTGTCAGGGATACGTTCTATAGTTTTGGTCTAGGCCAGGCCACAGGCAGTGGTTTCCCCGGTGAAAGTTCTGGCATTTTGCCTAATTATGCAAAATGGAATCCTATTAACTTGGCAACCATGGCCTATGGATATGGCATTGCTGTTACGCCGGTACAGTTAGCGCAGGCCTACGGGGTTTTTGCCAGCTACGGCCTGAAACGTCCAGTGTCGATATTAAAACAAAGCGAAATACCTGAGGCCGAACGAGTGATGCCCGAATACGTGGCCAAACAAGTGATCGCCATGCTGGAAACAGTTACGCAAAAAGGCGGCACTGGAACTCGGGCAAGGGTGCCATCGTATAAGGTGGCAGGAAAAACCGGCACCGTACATAAACCATCAAAGGATGGTGGGTATGATGATGACGTTTATGCTGCGGTATTTGCCGGCATGGCTCCAGCATCTAAGCCGCGTTTGGTGTGTGTGGTGATTGTCGATGACCCAAAAGGTGAACAATATTATGGCGGTGAAGTGGCCGCACCCGTATTTTCCCGCATTATGGCGGAGAGCTTGCGGTTATTAAATGTGGCGCCAGATGATCTAGCGCCATTACAAGGTTAACAGTGAGGTTGGATGTGGATACCAAACGCTTACACGAACTGATGTCCCTGCCAGGACTAGCCCAACAATGGGCTGATGTTTGTGTGTATGGGGTGTCATCAGATAGCCGGCAGGTAGAGCAGGGCAACTTGTTCATTACTTGTTTAGGGGAACCAAAGCGGCAGCGCAGCTATATAGAGCAAGCGCAGGCAAATGGAGCTGCGGCGGTAGCTATTGATGCGCAACAGGCGTTGAAGTTGGACCCATCTAATCTCACTGTGCCCATTGTGGGTATTGCTAATCTAGCAGTTATTCAGGGATCTGTGGCTGCAAAAATGAATAATGAACCCAGCCAAAGGATGTCCTTGGTAGGTATTACTGGCACTAACGGTAAAACAAGTTGTAGCCAATTCATTGCCCAGTGTTTTACGCAACTTGGTCAAACTTGTGGAGTTATGGGCACTTTAGGCTATGGCCTTCTCGACCAGTTGGAACAGGGCCTAAATACGACGCCAGATGAAGTCACTATGCAGAGTCAGCTGGGTGCTATGGCAGATGCAGGCGCTAAGGCTTGTGCAGTAGAGGTGTCTTCCCATGGTTTGGACCAAGGCCGTTTGAATGGATGTCGCTTTAAAACTGCGGTGTTTACCAATCTGACTCGAGATCATCTTGATTACCATGGCAGCATGCGAGCTTATGGAGAAGTGAAGGCCAAGTTATTCGTGTGGCCTAATTTGAGCCACGCAGTGATCAATTTTGATGATGATTTTGGGCGAGGCTTACTTAATGAAGTTGCCCCTTCGGTGCAAACCTATACCTACAGTGCACAAATTTCAGAAGTTGATTATGTGGATGTAGGAGTGTCGTCTATCACCCAGCATAAACACGGCATCGAAGCACTGGTGCATACTCCCATGGGAACGGCTGCATTAAATGTAGGCCTTATTGGGCGTTTTAATTTAAGTAATATTTTGGCCAGTTTAGCGGTGCTTTTGTTGCATGGGGTCAAATTAATACCAGCGATGGAATCCATTAATAATTTGACCACCGTAAGTGGCCGGATGCAACTTATTGGTAAGGCAGGGCAGTTGGAAAATGCACCCCAAGCGATTGTCGACTATGCTCATACGCCTGATGCCTTAGAACAAGCACTCATAGCAGCTAAAGAACACATCACTCAAGGAGAATTGTGGGTTGTGTTTGGTTGTGGAGGTGATCGTGACGCAGGCAAGCGTCCTCAAATGGCAAGTATCGCCGAACGTTTTGCAGATCATGTGGTGGTGACTGATGATAATCCTCGAACTGAATCCAGTGAGCAAATATTACAACACATTGCTAGAGGATTTTCGCGCTTAGAGTCTGTGATTATAGAAAGTGACCGAAGCGCGGCTATTAAGTTGGTAATGGGTCGAGCTAAGGCATGCGATATTGTGTTGATTGCTGGCAAGGGTCATGAAACTTATCAAGATATACAGGGTCATAAACATCACTTCAGTGACCAAGAGCAAGTGCATCGTTTCCTTCAGGGAGGCGCCAAAGCATGACCTCTTTTAGTCTCTCTGAACTATCGAAACAAGTGCCTTTCAGCCGGTCTATAGGTGAGGCTTCATTTAGTCGGTTGTCTACAGACACAAGAAGCTTGGTTGCAGGAGATCTATTTGTTGCTTTGGTAGGGCCTAATTTTGACGGTCACGAATTTATAGCTCAGGCGCAAAGCCAAGGGGCATGTGCAGCATTAGTGAGCACGGAAATAGACACAAACCTACCCTTGTTGGTTGTGCCGGATACGCGTATTGCCTTGGGTCAGTTAGCACAGATAAAGCGCCAAACGCTGGATGGTCAATTTGTTGCCGTCACCGGTAGTAGCGGTAAAACTACAGTTAAGGAAATGCTCCAAAAGGTGTTATTTGAAGCGGGGCAAGCAGAGGTAACTCAAGGTAATTTTAACAATGATATTGGTGTGCCACTAACCCTTTGGGGTATGCACAACGACATTGATTATAAAGTGCTAGAGCTGGGTGCCAACCATATTGGTGAAATAGCCTATACCAGTCGCATGGTGATGGCAGACGTGGCTATTTTGAATAACGCACAAGAGGCCCACTTATCTGGCTTTGGGGGGTTAAGTGGTGTAGCTAAAGCCAAGGGCGAAATTATTACAGGCCTTTCATCGCAAGGACAGGTTGTGCTGAATTTGGATGATCCACATTTTAACCAATGGAAAGTGTTGGCTGAGGACAGGAGAATATGGAGTTTTAGCTTAAATAATAGCAGCGCTAGCGTGTATGCCAGGGATATTCAAAATACGCCTCAAGGCAGCCGCTTTACACTTCATATTGGCGAGCAGCAGCGACAAGTGTCCTTGGCTTTGTTAGGTATACATAATGTGGCTAATGCTTTAGCAACAACTGCGGCAGCCTTGGCTTTGGGTTTATCGCTGGACCAAGTGGTAGCAGGACTCGCCCAGGCCAGACCGTATCAAGGACGGCTGGTTAGTCATCAACTCAGTAATGATCGTTGCATTATTGATGACACCTATAATGCCAACCCAGGGTCGGTTAAGGCGGCTATTGATGTGTTAGAACAGTGCCAAGGGGTGCGCTGTTTTATGTTGGGTGATCTGGGTGAATTAGGCTCTCAAGAGGTGGCGTTACATCAGCGGATTGGAGCCCAAGTGGCGGCAGCTGGTATAGAGCAATTTTATGGATTTGGCCCGTTAGCTGCGGCTGCCATTCAAAGCTATCAGCAGTGCGGGGGTGGCTACGGTAAGGTTTGTGCAGACAAAAAAAATTTATACAGTTGCTTTGAACAACTGCCAAAAGCCGACTTCAGCTGTTTGGTTAAAGGATCTCGATCCAGTCAAATGGAACACGTGGTTGAATTATTAATTAACAATGGAAACTAGCCCATGTTGTTATGGTTAGCAGATTATTTATCACAGTATTATAGCGCCTTTGGTGTTTTTCAATACCTTACTATGCGTGGCATCATGGGAGTGCTTACTTCTTTGTTTATCGCTATGGCAATTGGCCCTTATATGATTAAGCATTTAAAAGCCAAGCAAATAGGCCAGTCAATTCGTGATGATGGCCCGCAAACTCATTTGGTGAAAGCCGGAACACCCACAATGGGTGGCGCATTAATATTAGTGGCGATATTAATCAGTGCTTTGTTGTGGGGCGATCTAACAAACCGATATATTTGGGTCACAATTGCAGTAACGGCTATATTTGGTGCCGTAGGTTGGGTGGATGATTATCGCAAAGTTGTAGAGAAAAACTCCCGTGGATTAATCGCTCGATGGAAGTATTTTTGGCAATCTGTAGGCGGTTTGGGAGCGGCGTTATTTCTGTATTACAGCGCCCAATCGTCACAAGAATTAGAACTCATTGTGCCTTTTTTCAAAACTGTAGGCATTAATATTGGTGTGTTATATGTCGTGCTTACTTACTTCGTCATTGTGGGCACTTCAAATGCGGTTAACCTAACGGACGGGCTAGACGGCTTGGCGATATTACCGACTGTACTTATTGCTGGCGCATTGGCGGTATTTGCATACTTAACGGGCCACTCAGTGTTTTCCGCATATCTTAATATTCCATATATTAGTGGTGCAGGAGAATTGGTGGTTTTTTGTGCCGCAATGGTTGGCGCTGGCATGGGATTCTTATGGTTTAACACCTATCCTGCTCAAGTATTTATGGGGGATGTGGGTGCTTTGGCGTTAGGCGCGGCTTTGGGCGTAGTGGCTGTGATTGTTCGCCAAGAGTTAGTGTTATTAATCATGGGTGGTGTATTTGTGATGGAAACGGTGTCAGTTATATTACAGGTGATTTCGTTCAAGTTAACGGGAAAACGGATCTTCCGTATGGCGCCAATACACCATCATTTCGAATTAAAGGGTTGGCCAGAGCCACGTATTATCGTGCGTTTTTGGATCATTACTGTAATTTTAGTATTGATCGGTTTAGCCACACTGAAGCTAAGATAGTTAAACTTCCAAAGGGCATAAATACCAATGTCGTTAATCGTCAGTGATCGTTTTAGCTTGATCATCGGGTTAGGAAAAACCGGATTTTCCTGCGCACAGTATTTGGCAGCTCAAGGTGAACGATTCCAAGTTGCAGACTCAAGGCAGCAACCTCCATTTTTACATCAGTTGCGATCTGAGCAGCCAGACGTGGCTGTCCATTTGGGTGATTTCCCCCATGACTTATGTCAGGCAGCTAGCCAAATCATATTAAGCCCAGGCGTATCCATGCAAGAACCCGCTTTAGTTGAGGCTGCTAAAGTGGGGGTGCCTATTCGCAGTGATATTGATTTATTTGCCCAGGCAGCTCGCTCTGCAGGAGTGCCCGTTGTAGCCATTACGGGTTCTAACGCTAAGAGTACGGTTACTAGTCTAGTGGGTGAAATGGCTCATAATGCTGGTTTGAAGGCAGGTATAGGCGGAAACCTAGGCGAACCGGCTGTGTCGTTGCTTGATGATGATGTTGATTTGTACGTCATCGAGCTGTCTAGTTTTCAGTTAGAATCTACCACCGGATTAGGGGCCGCAGTCGCTTGTGTGCTTAATGTGAGCCCAGACCATATGGATCGGTATGACAGTTTAATGGCATATCACCAAGCTAAGCATCGAATTTTTCAATCATGTAAAGCGGCCGTAGTAAATGGCGATGATGCGCTAACCAACCCGTTGGTTCCAGATACAGTAAAACAAACACGATTTAGCTTGGCGGACCCAGATGTAGGCCAATTTGGTTTGCGCAAGAAGGGTGGTGAAGTATGGTTAGCTCAAGGTTTACAGCCGCTATTGGCGGTAAGCCAAATGGCTATGTCGGGTCTCCATAATGTAGCCAATGCTCTTGCTGCGTTAGCACTTGGCCAAGCCGTTAAATTGCCTATGGATGCCATGCTTAATACCCTAAAAACCTTCACAGGGTTATCACACCGGTGTGAATTGGTAGCGAATATTGATGGCGTTGATTACATTAATGATTCTAAGGGCACTAATGTAGGTGCCACAGTGGCTGCCCTGGAAGGTTTTGGGCCGGATTTAACAGGTAAAATTATTCTTATTGCTGGGGGCGTGGGCAAAGGAGCAGACTTTTCTGACCTTGCAGCACCGCTCAAGCACTTTGGCAAACAAACCCTACTAATGGGCCAAGACGCGAGTCAAATTGAACAGGCTTTATCTGGCCAAGTGATGTTTAGCCATGTGCATAATATGCAAAATGCGGTTAAAACAGCGTCCCAGATGGCAGAAAGCGGTGATCTTGTATTGTTGTCTCCTGCTTGTGCAAGTTTTGATGCCTATAGTGGTTTTCAGGCTAGGGGTGATCATTTTGCCGAATTAGTGCGGGCGTTAGCATGACTAATGTATCGAAACAGTGGCACACCGTAACAAGCCAAAGGTTAGACCTTGCTTTATTTTTGCCCGCTTTAGCTTTGGCACTGATTGGCTATGTGATGATTACCTCGGCCTCTATGGATGTTGTTGCGATTAAATTTAATGATCCTTTTTACCAAAGCAAACGACAGTTGTTGTTTATGGTGTTGGGTAGTGTAAGCCTTATGGTTTGTCTATTGATTCCTGTGGAAGTGTGGCAAAAACAAAGCCCTTACCTGTTGCTTGTAGCAGCGCTGTTATTAGTCGCTGTGTTGTTACCGGGTTTGGGTAAAAATGTGAACGGTAGTACTCGATGGATTCCCATTGGCCCATTAAGTTTACAGCCTTCAGAATTTGCCAAAATTGCCGTTGTGGCATTTATGGCAGGCTATTTAGTGCGTCAACAAGATGAAGTTAGAAATCACTTTTCAGGATTTCTTAAATCTACTGTGGTTCTTGGCGTCTTTATCGTGCTCCTGTTGTTAGAGCCGGATTTTGGTGCGGTTGTAGTGATGATGGGCGCTGTATTGGGGATGTTCTTTTTAGGTGGCATGCGTAAGCGCCATATTTCTGTGGTTTTGCTTGCAGCTGGCGCTCTGGGAGCGATGACCATTTTTGCCGCCGAGTATCGAGTCAAACGGCTAATGACTTATTTAGACCCATGGGGAGACCCTTTTGGCAGCGGGTATCAGCTTACTCAAGCTCAAATTGCGTTTGGTCGTGGCGGTTGGTTTGGTGAAGGTTTAGGCCAAAGCATGCAGAAGTTGTTTTATTTGCCAGAGGCCCACACAGATTTTGTTTATTCTGTATTAGCTGAGGAATGGGGAGCAGTTGGCGCACTCATTGTAGTGGCATTATATGGTGTGCTTATTGTGCGTGGTTTACATGTGGGCCAAAAAGCCGAGCGCCTAGGGCGCCATTTTTCAGCCTACTTGGCTTATGGTTTGGTGCTGTTGATTGCGGCTCAAGCCATGATCAATATCGGTGTAAACCTAGGTCTATTACCTACCAAAGGTTTAACTTTGCCGTTTGTAAGCTACGGCGGCAGTAGCATGTTAGCTTGCGCAGGTAGCTTGGGTATTTTATTGCGAATTTCATTGGAAAATAACCTGGTCCATGACAAGGGTGAGCGCGCTGATTCAGTGTCTCGTCATGTAGAGGTAAGTGATACAGGTACTGTCTATGCTCCTACACCGGGTCTAGACGATATTGATCAGTGGTTTGATGAAGATCAAAAGCAAGGTCAGCATTATGACGGGCGTTAGTTTACAGCAGAAATCAAAACGTTTATTAGTACTTGCTGCGGGTACGGGTGGACATGTATATCCGGCCCTAGCTACGGCTGAAATACTGCTGAAAAAAGGCTGGCAGGTGCAATGGCTGGGAACGGACAGGGGTATTGAGTCGCGTTTGGTGCCTGCAGCTGGATTAAAATTGCATTGTATCGATGTGGTTGGTTTGAGAGGTAAAGGAAAATTGACTTTGTTGCTGGCTCCATGGCGTTTGATAAAGTCTTTGTGTCAAGCGGTCGGCGTGATTCGTCGTTTCAAACCTCATTGCATCTTGGGGATGGGTGGTTTTGTTTCAGGGCCAGGCGGGTTGGCAGCTAAACTGCTTGGGATACCGTTAGTTTTGCATGAGCAAAATGCTATTCCTGGACTCACTAATCGATTGCTTCGCCCTTTGGCTGCCCGAACTTTGCAGGCGTTTCCAGGAAGTTTTTCGAAAGATGACGTAGTGACAGTGGGTAATCCTTTGAGATCTGATATTGGTCCTCGTAAAGAAACACATAAAAGGCTTAGAGTCTTGGTGGTGGGTGGCAGCCTTGGGGCTCTTGCACTGAACAATGTAGTCCCTCAGGCGATTAGTTTGTTACCTACTGAATCTCGACCAGAGATGTGGCATCAAACGGGCCCAAAACACCTTTTACTGACGCAATCGGTCTATACAAGCTCTAAGGTTGAAGCACGCATAGAGGCTTATATTGATGATATGGCACAGGCCTATGCATGGGCAGATTTAGTCATCTGTCGGGCCGGGGCTTTAACAGTAAGTGAATTGGCGGGAGCTGGCATGGCGTCTATTTTAGTGCCTTTTCCCCATGCCGTTGATGACCACCAAACTGCTAACGCTAATGTGTTGGTGGCGGCAGGCGCCGCTATTCTGTTGCCGCAAGCACAGCTGACGCCGGACACTTTAAGTCGAGTAATGAGTGATTTAATAGGTCATCAACCAACTATAATTAATATGTCTACCGCAGCGTTAACCTGTGCTACACCCGATGCGGCAGACTTAGTGGCACAACATTGTATGGAGATCAGCCGTGGTTAAATTCATCCCGCCCAATCAGTACACAATTCCAGAAATGCGACGCATTAAGAGAATCCATTTTGTGGGTATAGGTGGCGTAGGCATGTGCGGCATTGCTGAAGTATTGCTTAACCAGGGTTACGAAATTAGTGGTTCAGATCTAAAACTCAGTCCGGTGACTGAGCGCTTGTCTAGCCACGGAGCTCAGATTTTTATTGGCCATCAAGAATCCAATATTCGCGGTGCCCATGTAGTGGTGGTTTCGACAGCCGTAACAGAAGAAAATCCTGAGCTAGTTGCAGCAAGGGCGCATCGTATACCAGTGGTGCAGCGAGCCGAAATGTTGGCAGAGTTAATGCGTTATCGACATGGTATCGCGGTGGCAGGCACCCATGGGAAAACCACTACCACGTCTTTAGTGGCTTCTATTCTAGGTGCGGGTGGTTTAGATCCAACCTTTGTTATTGGTGGTAAGTTAACCAGTGCGGGCACCAATGCTAAATTAGGAGCGAGTTCTTATTTGGTGGCAGAGGCAGACGAAAGTGATGCTTCTTTTTTGCATTTGCAACCACTCACTTCTATTGTGACTAATATCGATGCAGACCACATGTCGACCTATGAAGGGGACTTCAACCGCTTAAAGAAAACCTTCGTTGAGTTTTTGCATAACTTGCCATTCTATGGGCTTGCCATTGTGTGTATTGATGATCCCGTAGTGTGGGAAATATTGCCCCAAGTAAGCCGGCCTTTGATGACTTATGGCTTTGATGAAAATGCAGATATTAAGGCCATTAATCTTCATCAACAAGGTATGGTGACTTCGTTTACGGCGTGTCGAAAAGGTTATCAAGACCTTGATATTACCTTAACAATACCAGGTAAACATAATGTTCAAAATGCCCTGGCGGCGATAGCGGTAGCAACCGACTTAGAAGTGGCAGACGAACATATTGTCACTGGTCTTAACGAATTCTCTGGAGTGGGGCGGCGTTTTCAGGTGCTTGGCGACTATCCTGCACAAACAGGGGTGGCAACCTTGGTGGATGATTATGGCCATCACCCTCGTGAAGTGTCAGCAACTATTGAGGCAATCCGTGCTGGTTGGCCCGGTAGGCGTTTGGTTATGGTATATCAACCGCACCGGTATTCTCGAACCCGGGATTTATATGAAGATTTTGTAGACGTGTTGTCGCGAGTAGATGTGCTGATTTTGTTAGATATTTATCCTGCTGGTGAAGAGCCTATCAATGGGGCTGATGGGCGTAGTTTGTGCAGAAGTATTCGTTCCCGTGGGCAGGTAGATCCAATCTTTGTGGAGCGTGGCGCCGCTATTGCTCCTGTGTTGGAAGGTGTTCTAAACAGTGGTGATTTATTGTTGACCCAAGGTGCTGGAGATATTGGACAAATTTCCAGAGCTTTGTTGGAGAAAATAGACCAGGAGAAATACTAAATGACAAATATGAATTTATCTAAACGATGGGCTCATTTGCTCACTGTGCCAGACGCCCGTGTTGCCGTCATTTATGGTGGCACCTCCGCAGAGCGCGAAATTTCTTTAATGAGTGGAGAGCAAGTTTTATCCCACCTGCAAAGTGCTGGTGTTAATGCGTTTGGTTTAGACTTAGGCGCAGATGGCCTAGATCAGGTGTCTCAGCTTCAGCAGGCGAAAATGGATGCGGCGTTTATTATTCTGCATGGCCGAGGTGGTGAAGATGGCACATTGCAGGGTGTGCTCGAATTCATGAAGATTCCATACACAGGTTGCGACGTTTTAGCCTCTAGTTTAGGTATGAATAAGCTCATGACCAAATTGGTATGGTTGGCACAGGGCGTAAGAACCCCTGCTTATGAAGTGCTCAATAGTTCAAGTAATTGGGCAGAAGTGGCTAAACGTCTAGAGCTACCGTTGGTGGTTAAACCAGTGCACGAAGGTTCTAGTTTAGGGATCAATATCGTTGATTCAGCTGCCGCTCTAGAGCGAGCATACCGAGACGCAGCAGAATACGACCGTGAAGTAATGGCCGAGCAATTTATTGATGGTGATGAGTACACAGTACCTATACTTAATGACCTGTCTTTGCCAGCGATTCGGCTAGAGACTAATAATGCCTTTTACGACCTACAGGCTAAGTATTACTCCGACGAAACTCAATACTTGTTTGATAACCCTATGAGTGCAGCAGAGCAGCAGGGTATGCAAGACGAATGTCGTTATGCCTTTCAAGTATTAGGGTGTAGGGACTGGGGTCGCATTGATGTGATGCGAGATAAACAAGGCAGGAACTGGTTATTAGAGGTGAATACAACGCCAGGCATGACCAGTCATAGTTTGGTGCCAATGGCTGCTGACGCTGCCGGGTTAGATTTTTCTCAATTAACTTTGCTGATATTAAACCTGGCTTTTGCACGGGTTGGGGTGAGCTAATGAGCCTTGAAGTGGACGTGAAAACCACGCATTGGAGCTGGGGCGCTAGGCTGCTTTTGCTGTTAGTGGTGTTTATGGCGGGACTGTTAATTTGGCAGGTTATGCAGCCTTGGTTGAAGCGACCCCTGCAACAGATTATTTTACATACCGATATACCCGCTTCTCAAAGGGTGGCGCTTCAGGCCCAGCTAAATTTACGTTTGTCAGATTCATTTTTCGGCGCCGATTTACAAGATATTAGACAAAGTGTAGAGGACCATGCATGGGTTAATGATGCCAAGGTGAGTCGTGTTTGGCCCAATAGGCTGATGGTTGAAGCCCATAAACAAATTTTCATCGCCCGTTGGCAAGATGGTGGCTTTATTAACCACGAAGGTGAGCTGGTATTGGTTAACCCTAGCCTAGTTCCGGGTGCTGACCACTTGCCTTTATTTACCGGCCCCCAGGGTAGTGCTTGGTTTATGAGCCAATTGTATCGACAAATGAGTTGGCTGGTTGGGCGGGATGATTTGATTATAGATCAGCTTTCTATGGCCCATCGAGGGGCGGTGGAGTTGCTACTCAAAAATGGTATTGTTTTAGTGTTAGGTCGAAAACAAATGTTGCCAAGATTACAGCGCTTGATGAAGGTTTATCATAGTCATTTTTTAACCCAAGAGGCGCGCATTGAGCGTATTGATGGACGTTATCCCCATGGAGTATCAGTAGCGTGGAAAACTACCACTTAAAGGCACGAGTAGCGGCCTTGATTGAAGAAGAATTTATGCTATTAATCCACCACTTAGGGGCTAAAGTGTGGGATAATTAAAAAATCTTTAAGTGCCTATTTTTGGTGGCTTGAGAAACAAATCTATAAGGAAGAATTTGGGTGGCAGAAGCAGCAATTAAACCCATGATCGTTGGGTTGGATATCGGTACTTCGAAAGTGGTCGCTATGGTGGCAGAGCTGGGTAACGATGACCAATTGCAGGTAGTGGGCATTGGAGCCCAAGAGTCGCGTGGTTTAAAGCGAGGCATAGTTGCCAACATAGAATCTACAGTGCTGTCTGTGAAGCGAGCCATCGAAGAAGCTGAGTTGATGGCGGATTGCAAGATTAACTCGGTTACCGTAGGGATTGGTGGTAATCATATTAGCAGTATGAATTCACACGGCATTGTAGCGATACAGGCCGGTGAAGTGTCAGAGCTTGATTTAGAGCGTGTGATTGAGGCGGCAAGAGCTGTAGCGATTCCTTCAGATCAAAAGATTTTGCACATACTGCCTCAAGAATACGTGATCGATGGCCAAGAAGGTATTCAAGATCCGCTGGGTATGGCCGGTGTGCGTTTAGAGGCAAAGGTTCATATTGTCACCTGCGCCCTTAACGTGGCTCAAAATATTGAAAAGTGTGTCAGTCGATGTGATTTAGTGTTGGAAAACATTGTTCTCAACTCATTGGCCTCCAGCTATGCCGTATTGACAGAAGACGAAAAAGAACTAGGTGTGTGTTTGGTGGATATGGGCGGCGGCACTATTGATGTGGCTGTATTTACTGCGGGTGCCATTCGTCACACTTCAGTGATCCCTGTGGCGGGCGATCAAGTGACTAACGACATTGCCATGGCGCTACGCACACCAACGGTCCATGCAGAAGATGTAAAAGTTAGGTATGCCTGTGCCTTAGCACAACTTACGGACCTAACAGAAAGTATTAAAGTGCCAAGTGTAGGCGATCGTCCAGCAAGGGATTTGTCTCGCCAAGCCTTGGCTGAAGTGGTGGAGCCTCGGTATGAAGAGCTCTATACCTTGATTCAATCTGAGCTGCGACGCAGTGGCTATGAAGACCTGATTGCAGCCGGTATGGTGTTAACAGGGGGTACTGCTCAAATGGAAGGGGCGGTAGAGCTAGCAGAAGAAATATTCCATATGCCAGTGCGCTTAGCTAAGCCTCATAAGGCCCAGGGCCCCAGTGGTTTATTAGATAATCCAACGTATGCAACCTGTGTAGGGTTGTTGAGCTATGCCCAACAAACAGGGTCTTCCATGCAGGTTAGGGCGCCAAGCAAGATTTTTTCGGGGTTTAATAGCGGCCAGTGGTTATTAAAGGCTAAAGCTTGGATTAAATCGAATTTTTAACGATGAGTCGTTTAAACTTGTCATAAGTGAAGTCTGATAAACGATAGGATTGGTTGTCAGAAAAACAATAAATTAGACCGGGAGCAAGGCGATGTACGAATTAGTTGATGACGTGCCGCAAAATGCAGTTATTAAGGTAATTGGCGTAGGCGGTGGCGGTGGTAATGCTGTTAGTCACATGTTGTCTAGTGAAATAGACGGTGTAGAGTTTATTTGTGCCAATACGGACGCTCAAGCGCTCAAGGGCATGGAAGCTCGATCTGTAGTTCAGCTAGGAACACAGATCACTAAAGGCTTGGGTGCCGGTGCTAATCCTAACATTGGCCGCGAAGCTGCCATAGAGGACCGTGCCCAAATTGAAAGTATCTTGGAAGGTGCTGATATGGTCTTTATTACCGCCGGTATGGGTGGAGGCACGGGCACGGGGGCAGCGCCTATAGTGGCTGAAGTGGCTCGTGAAATGGGCATTTTAACCGTAGCAGTTGTGACTAAGCCGTTCCCTTTTGAGGGCCGTAAGCGCATGGCGATTGCCGAGCAAGGCTTAAAAGAATTAGCAGAGCATGTGGATTCTTTGATCACTATTCCTAATGAAAAATTGCTACCGGTATTAGGTAAAAATTGTAGTCTTTTGACTGCGTTTAGCACCGCTAATGATGTGCTTCTTGGTGCCGTTCAAGGCATTGCAGACTTGATTATCCGCCCGGGTATGATCAACGTTGATTTTGCTGACGTACGTACCGTGATGTCTGAAATGGGCATGGCAATGATGGGTACGGGTGTTGCACGTGGTGAAGATCGTGCTCGTGAAGCGGCAGAAGCGGCGGTTCGTAGCCCATTGCTGGAGGATGTGGACTTACGTGGTGCCAAGGGTATCTTGGTTAATATTACCGCTGGATTAGACATGAACTTGGGTGAGTTTTCTGAAGTAGGTAATACTATTGAGGAGTTCGCGTCAGACAATGCTACCGTAGTTATTGGTACTGTTATTGATCCAGAAATGTCTGATGAACTCAAGGTGACTGTTGTGGCTACGGGTTTAGGGCATGCATATGCAGCAGAAGTTGAACCAACTGTGAAAGCTGTGGTCAATAATACTATGAAGCGCCCTACGGGTGATCAAATGGAGTTGCCAACAGTCAATGCCGGTAATGGGCATATGAGCGATTCAGTGGCGGAGAACGCGGATAATTCTGCTACCTCTGACGGAGATATTGGCTATTTAGATATCCCTGCGTTTCTACGGCGTCAAGCTGACTAAGGGTTAAGTCTGGTGGTGGCGCTTGTTGTCTGTAATTAAGGCGTTTATTCCTTAGAGACAGGGTTTTTTGTGCTATAATACTCGGCTATCCCGAGTGCAGGGTCTAGGACATCATGGTCAAACAGCGTACATTAAAAAATATTATCAGAGCCACTGGTATTGGTATTCATACGGGTAAGAAGGTTTATCTCACTTTGAAGCCCGCCCCGGCCAACTTGGGCATTGTTTTTTGTCGAACAGATCTCGATCCTGTTGTGACTATTGCCGCTACAGCCCAAAATGTGGGCGACACTACATTATCTACTAATTTGGTAAAAGACGGTGTGCGCGTGTGCACAGTTGAGCATCTTTTGTCTGCTTTTGCAGGGCTTGGTATTGATAATGCTTACGTTGAGTTGAGTGGCGAAGAAGTGCCAATAATGGACGGCAGCGCTGCTCCATTTATCTTTTTGTTGCAATCAGCTGGTGTAGAAGAGCAAAACGCTGCCAAAAAATTCATTCGTATTAAAAAGACCATTAGCGTAAACCAAGACGACAAACAGGCTTCTTTACAACCATTTGATGGTTTTCAGGTGGGCTTTACTATAGATTTTGATCATCCTCTTTTCGAAAGCCGTAACTGCACAACCAGCTTAGATTTTTCGAGCACCTCTTACGTTAAGGAAGTGAGCCGAGCGCGCACGTTTGGCTTTATGAAAGACTTTGAATATCTGCGATCTAAAAATTTGGCATTAGGTGGCAGTTTAGATAACGCTATTGCTGTTGATGACTATCGTGTTTTGAACGAAGATGGCTTACGTTACCAAGACGAGTTTGTTAAACATAAGGTGTTGGATGCGGTAGGTGATTTGTATCTTCTTGGTCGCAGCTTAATTGGAAAGTTTCAGGGTCATAAATCTGGCCACGGTTTAAATCACATGCTTTTGCGGGAGTTATTGATACAAGAGGACGCATGGGAAGTGGTTACATTTGATGACGAGGCCGATGCTCCTATTGCCTATATGAGCCCAGCAGCTACCGCCGTTTAACAGGCTGCAATGAAAAAGCCGGTGTTCTAAAGAACTCCGGCTTTTCTACGTTTTAGGCCTTTGAAAATAGGACTAAGACCCCATAGTAATAGAAGAGATTATAAGCGTCTCAGTTTATCCATAACAGCGCTGAAGCGCATATAAAAAGACAAGACAATGGTAAAGATTTTAAAATCACTTTTTGGCAGCAAGAACGATCGTGAAGTTAAGCGGTTTGGTAAAATTGTAAACTCAATCAACGCATTAGAAAGCAGTGTCCAGTCGCTGTCTGATATAGAGATTGCTGCTAAACGAGCTGAATTCAACCTGCGTATTGAAGCGGGTGAAACCATAGACCAGTTATTACCAGAAGCATTTGCGATTTGCCGAGAAGCATCGATACGCTTTATGGGATTACGCCACTTTGACGTACAAATGATCGGTGGGATGGCTTTGCATCAAGGCAAAGTTTCTGAAATGCGCACTGGTGAAGGTAAAACCTTAGTAGCTACCTTGGCTGTATATCTCAATGCTATTACGGCAAACGGCGTGCATGTGGTCACCGTAAACGATTATCTAGCCCAGCGTGATGCCCAGTGGATGCGCCCTTTGTACGAAGGCTTAGGTTTGTCTGTAGGTGTTATTTTATCTGGCCAAGATGCCGTAACAAAACGCCAAGCATATGCTTGCGATGTGACCTATGGCACTAACAACGAATTTGGTTTTGACTACCTGCGTGACAACATGGCCTTTAGTGCTGCAGATAAAGTACAACGTCCGCTTCACTTTGCCATTGTTGATGAGGTGGATTCCATTCTTATTGACGAAGCGCGAACACCATTGATTATATCTGGTCCCGTTGAAGATAATACTCAAATGTATATCACTATCAACGGCCTAGTGCCACACCTGGACATACAACCTGAGGTTGAAGGTGATGAAGAGCCGAAGGGGCATTATACTTATGATGAATCCCACAAAACCATAGAACTTACCGAAGCAGGCCATCAATTTGTTGAAGAGCTGCTTATTGGAGCAGAACTGTTGAACCAAGGCGACAGCCTTTACGCAGCATCTAATTTAACGCTCTTGCACCATGTACATGCAGCGCTAAAAGCCCATGTTGTTTTCTCTCGTAATGTGGACTATATCGTCCAAGACGATCAGATCGTGATTGTAGACGAGCACACGGGTCGTACTATGGCGGGGCGCCGCTGGTCCGAAGGTATACACCAGGCTATCGAAGCCAAAGAAGGTGTAACCATTCAGAAAGAAAGCCAAACCATGGCTTCAACAACGTTCCAAAATTACTTCCGTTTGTATGACAAGCTTTCTGGTATGACCGGCACTGCAGATACAGAAGCGTTTGAATTGCATCAAATTTATGGCTTAGACGTGTTGGTAATCCCTACCAACGTTGAAGTTAAACGCAAGGACATGAACGACCTTGTATACCTCACAATGGCAGAAAAATTTGACGCTATTATTGAAGATATTCGCTTTTGTGTGAAGGAGCAGCGCCCAGTATTGGTGGGTACTGCGTCTATTGAAATGTCAGAAATGGTATCTGCAGCCTTAACTAAAGCCGATGTGTCTCACAATGTACTTAATGCCAAGCAACACGAACGCGAAGCCAGCATAATTGCCGAGGCAGGTCGCCCTGGTGCTGTAACCATTGCCACCAATATGGCTGGCCGCGGTACAGATATTGGTTTGGGTGGTAAGTTAGAAGTTGAAATAGCAGCACTGGGTGATGGCGCAAGCGAAGCAGACATTGATGCAGCCAAGGCCGATTGGCAAGTGCGCCATGATTTGGTATTGGCAGCAGGCGGTTTACACATTATAGGCACCGAGCGCCACGAGTCACGTCGTATTGATAACCAGTTGCGTGGCCGTGCTGGCCGTCAAGGAGACCCAGGATCATCTCGTTTCTTCTTGTCTTTAGAAGATAACTTACTGCGTATTTTTGCACCTGAGCGAATTAAAGGCCTCATGCAAAAATTAGGTATGGAGAAAGGTGAGGCTATTGAGCACCGCATGGTTTCCAACGCTATTGAAAAATCACAGCGTAAAGTGGAAGGCCGTAACTTCGATATGCGTAAACAATTACTCGAATATGATGATGTGGCCAACGACCAGCGCACCGTGGTGTACGATCAGCGTAACGAACTAATGTCTACTGACGATATCACAGATGTTATCACTAATATTCGAACCGAAGTGGTAGACAGTGCCATAGATGGCTTTATTGCCCCACAAAGCCTGGCGGAACAGTGGGATGTCAGTGGTTTAGAAAAAGAGCTAGAAAAACAGTTTGGTATGACGTTGCCAGTACAAGAGTGGCTTGACAGCGATGATCGTTTAGAAGAAGACGGTCTACGTGAAAAAATCCAAACTAATTTAACACAAAGCTATCAGGCTAAAACTGACGTCGTGGGTGCTGAGACCATCCGTGGTTTTGAAAAGCAAGTGATGTTGCAAGTGATCGATTCCCGTTGGAAAGAACACTTAGCTACTATGGACATGTTGCGCCAAGGAATCCATTTACGCGGGTATGCCCAAAAGAATCCCAAACAAGAATATAAGCGGGAGTCTTTTGAATTATTTCAGCAGCTTTTATCGGCCATAAAAGAAGATGTCATTCGCATTTTAAGTCACGTCCAGGTTCGTTCACCTGCAGAAGTTGAGGCCGAAGAGCGTTTAAAACGTGAACAAGCTCAAGCTGCGATGCAGTTTCAGCATGCCCAAATACAATCTGAGACAGGTTCTGAACCGGCTACGCAAAAAGCACCCCAAAAGACTTCATCAGCTTCTTCTAAGGTAGGCCGAAATGAGCCATGTCCTTGTGGTTCCGGTAAAAAGTACAAGCAGTGTCACGGTAAGCTTAGTTAAGCATAGGTAATACACTAGGAATACAAACATGGCAGTTGGAACGTTAGTTGAAGTTAATTACCATCCTATTGAAGGTGTGCAGTTGGGCACCACGCAAGCGGGTATTAAAACCCCGGGACGCAAAGACTTAGTGGTGATACAGGCCAAAGAAGGCTCGAGCATGGCGGGTGTGTTCACAGCCAACGCCTTTTGCGCGGCCCCCGTACACCTTTGTAGGCATCACTTGCAGGAAGACAGCCCCCTAGCCTTAGTGATTAATACCGGTAATGCTAATGCAGGCACGGGCGCTGCTGGAGATGCCGATGCCCTTACATCCTGTGCCGAACTGGCTCAAGTGCTTAGCTTGCGCAGCTCTCAAGTCTTGCCTTTTTCCACTGGTGTGATTGGCGAAAAACTCCCTATTGAAAAAATTGTCGCAGGTTTACCCCATGCCGTCAGCGAGTTAAATGCTAATGGTTGGCAGGATGCTGCCTGGGGTATATTAACCACGGACACTCGGACCAAAGGTGCTAGTGTACAAATAGAACACTTAGGGCGAGTGATTAGCCTTACGGGCATATCTAAAGGTTCGGGTATGATTAGGCCCAATATGGCCACCATGTTGGCTTTTGTTGCTACAGATGCACAGTGTTCTCCTACCTTAACTCAAGATCTGCTTAATCAAGCCGTTAATAAAAGCTTTAATCGCATTACTGTAGACGGCGATATGTCTACTAACGATTCATGTATCTTGATCGCTACGGGTGCAAGTGAATTATGCTTAGATGAAGACAGCGAGCTAGTGGCTAAGTTTAGCCAAGCCTTAACCGAGCTTATGCAACAATTGGCCCAAGCCATAGTGCGAGACGGTGAAGGTGCAACCAAGTTTATTAGCGTAGAAGTAGAAGGCGGCGCTAATACTGAAGAGTGCTTGCAAGCGGCTTACGCCATTGCCCACTCCCCATTGATCAAAACCGCCATGTTCGCCAGCGATCCTAACTGGGGCCGTATATTGGCTGCAGTTGGCTATGCGGGTGTGCCCAATCTAGATGTTAATATCCTTACCATTCATTTAGGTAATGTCCTCCTTGTTGAGCAGGGCGGCTGTGCAAAAAGCTACACCGAAGCGGCCGGACAGATGGTTATGGATCAAGAAGAAATCACCATAAAAGTAGACCTTAAACGGGGTGATGCTAAAGAAATCGTATGGACCACAGACTTATCTTACGACTACGTTAAAATTAACGCCGACTACCGCAGTTAAAGATTATCAATATGACTAAGCGTGTGGAAGTGGTAGCCGCCATTGTAATCGATTCGCAACAGCGAATACTGATGGCCCAGCGGGCCAGTTGGCAACACCAAGGCAGCAAGTGGGAATTTCCTGGCGGCAAAATAGAAGCCAATGAAAGCCACCTACAAGCATTAACCAGAGAGCTTAAAGAAGAGGTAGGCCTGCACATTAATGCACAGGCCTGTAAGCTATTTAAGGCTGTGCATCACGACTATAGTGATAAGCAGGTCTCGTTGTATTTCTACCTAGTCAATGACTTTAGGGGCATTGCTAAAGGCTTAGAGGGGCAGCCCTTAACTTGGGTAGATGTTCAAAATCTACCCCAGCTAACCATTCCCGACGCTAACCAAATTATAGTCGACACACTGCTCGAGACTTGGCCTCTTAGCTCACTGAAGAATGAGAGTTGTCAGTAGAAAGGTCATTGGACTCTGCATCTAGCAGCACTTCTTGTAATAATTCCTCCGCCTGATCAGGCAGCGAACTAGCCACGGCGTACATGACGTCATCTGCCATGTCGGGCACTGCTTCACTAATACTGTCTACAATGTCAGAGGCCTGTTCTGGGTCTGTTTGGGCGATAGATTCTGCCACCTGCGCGGCATCATCTGGCAGGGCTTCGGCTACGGCGGTGGCAATGTCTAGTAACGCTTGATCTGGTGCCTCGTGTGCTACCGCCATGGCGAGCTCTGCACCTTCGCCCACATAATCTTCATCACCCTCTCCAGCTAAGAAGGAGTGCAGCTCATCGTCAGGGCTTGCAGCAATGGCTTCGGCCACGCCTGCGGCTACTTCTACACTGGCTTCGGGAACTTCTTGGATCACGGCAGCGGCAACTTCTACCCGTTGATCTGGAGCAGCTTCTGCAGCTAATACGGCAATTTCTGCCACTAACTCCGGCATATCGTCGGCTATTTCCTGACTAACAATGGCAGCAATCTCTGTGGCTTGTTGTGGGGCTTCGTCCAGCAGTTTGCGGGTGAGTTGGCTTAGGGCATTAAAACTGGCTTGTGGCTCTAGCTTTTGTTGTTTAATGAGATCGCACATGTAGCGCGCAAGTGCGGCACTTGATTGTGGTGCAGAACCGGCAACGCTGGTAATGATGTCTAATTTAAAGTGTGGTAGTTCATCGGCTAAGGCAATGGCTAATGCTTCGGCGTTATCTGGGTAATTATAAGCTGCAGCTTGAGCAATATTCACCGCTTCTTCTGGCTGGTTAAGGGCAACACTAACGGCAATTTCTACCACATCTTTGGGGTTTTCTTCTGCCAGTAATAGAACCGTTTCTGCGGCCACGCCGGTTTCGTTTAGGCTATTGTACTCAGTTCGAGGGTCAAGCTCGGTGGCCATAGGTGTCATGCCTTGTACGACGAAAGATTCTTGTAATGCATCGGGTACAGCGGAACGAATAGTCATGCGGTACATTACGAAAGCGATCAAAATTAAGCTGGCCACAATCAAATAACCAAACAGGGCGTCTGCTCCCATGTGTTTCATTACTAAAGAGGCGGTATAGGGACCAATAGCGCCACCAGTAGCATAGGCTAGGATAAGTTTGCCACTGGCTGCCACCATTTCTGTAGGCTTTAATCGGTCAAATGCGTCTGCTAAGGCAATGGGGTATACACAAGCTAAAGCACCACTAAGAATAACAGCGCAGGCGATGGTAATGGCTAATTCGCCGCGGGTGGCCATAATCGGCAATATCATGGCAGACAAGCAGGCGACCAATAAAGTCATTACTAGTACTGTTCGACGGTCAAATATATCGGCTAATTTACCAATGGGGAACTGCAATAAGAAACCGCCCACCATGGTGGCGCTCATAAAGGTGGCAATTTGGCTTTTTGTCATACCTACATCAGCACCGTACACACTACTCATGTTATATAGGGCACCTAAACAAATACCCGAAATCATAATGCCCACTACCCCTAGAGGCGATGTTTTATAGAGGGTGTTTAAGGGCATAGGTTCAGGTTCATTGATGCGTGGGCCACCAGAACGGCTCATCAACACTGGAATCATGCATAAACAAAACAGCATCGCTACGTAGATATAGAGAATAGGATCTTGTGGCTCTGCAAAGTTAAGCATGAGCTGGCCCAGTGCCAAACCAAAGTAGGTCACAAATTGATAGCTGCCAAATACTGTAGCGCGGTTTTCGCTGGTGGAACTCTCACTCAACCAGGTTTCCATTGTCATAAAAAAAGTGGCGTTGGTAAAGCCAATCAGAACCCGAAGTAAACCCCAAACTAGAGGTACAGACCAGATGCTATGTAACAATGCGCACATGGTAGCCACGGAAGCACAAGCGGCAAAAATGCGGATGTGGCCCACTCGGCTAATAAGATGCCTACCGTATAAAGAACCCAACAACATGCCCACAAAATATAGCGACATGACTAAACCGATGGCGTCGGTGTCCTGGCCATCTAAGCGCATGCTCATAGGGATGATGATAAACAGCAAACCGTTGCCCATAAGCAAAAGCGTACAGCTTAAGTATAAAGGTAAGAATTGATTCAGTGCTCGCACAGGCCACCTATGAATAAGTCATATTAAATCGGTAATTCAGGCGCAAATTATAGTAATTTTTATCGTGGGTCAATGGCTAATTTAAGCCACTGTGGTGGAACCAAGTATAGGGCAAAAAATGACGCCAAAAAAAGCCCTGCCAATACCGTATGTTACAGGTTTTGGTAGGGCTTGTTACACATACATAATTTAGTCTTGGTACGCTTCCATTGGAGGGCAAGAGCAAATCAGATTGCGGTCACCATATACGTTGTCTATACGGTTTACAGTAGGCCAAAATTTTGCATCTAAAGTGGCTTCAGTTGGGAAGGCTGCAAGGGTGCGAGAATAGCCGCGGTTCCAGCCATGGCTGGCTAGATCTAATTGGGTATGAGGTGCCATCTTAAGTGGGTTGTGCTTAGGGCTCCATTCACCTGTTTCGATTTTAGCAATTTCTTCGCGAATGTTAGCCATGGCGTCACAGAAGCGATCTATTTCTCGCTTCGGCTCAGATTCCGTTGGCTCGATCATTAACGTACCTGCCACAGGGAATGACATGGTGGGCGCATGAAAACCATAATCCATTAAACGTTTGGCAATGTCTTCTTCGCTGATGCCCGTGGTTTCTTTAAGCGGACGAATATCAATAATACATTCGTGTGCTACTCGGTTATTGCGGCCTTGGTACAAAATTGGGAAATGCTCACTTAGGCGTGAAGCCATGTAGTTGGCGTTCAAAATAGCTTGGGCTGTAGACTGCTCTAAACCTTCTGCACCTAACAAATTAATGTAGGCCCACGAAATAGGCAAGATGGAGCCGCTGCCGTAAGGTGCTGCAGAAACAGCTCCATTACCATTATCCTCTCCATGTACTGAAATCACAGGATGGTTGGGTAAGAAAGGCGCTAAGTGGGACTTTACACCGATAGGACCCATGCCCGGGCCACCACCACCGTGTGGGATAGCAAACGTTTTGTGCAAGTTCA
Source organism: Gammaproteobacteria bacterium (assembly GCA_028598985.1). Classification (GTDB taxonomy): domain Bacteria; phylum Pseudomonadota; class Gammaproteobacteria; order Pseudomonadales; family Balneatricaceae; genus Njordibacter. Next base: position 6,639 of record JAQRMV010000012.1, on the reverse strand, counting down.
AATGTGAAACGTCTGACCCGATAATGCCAGGTTTGCTGATGCCTACCTGGGCATTCATATTGGCACCGTCCATATACACTTGGCCACCGTTGTGATGAATAATATCGCAAATATCTACGATGCTTTCTTCGTATACGCCGTGGGTAGAAGGGTAGGTGATCATTAAGCAAGATAATTGTTCGGCATGTTGCTCAGCCTTGGCTTTAAGATCGGCAACATCAACGTTGCCTAGATCGTCACAGCGCACCACTACCACCTTCATATCTACCATGGCGGCACTGGCTGGATTAGTGCCGTGGGAAGAGCTAGGTATGATACAAACGTTACGATGACCTTCACCTATACTGTGTTGGTATTTACGGATAGCTACAAGGCCTGCATATTCACCTTGAGCCCCAGAATTGGGTTGCATAGATACTTGGTCGTAACCGGTAATCTCTACTAATTGTGCTTCTAAAGAACGAATAAGTTCGAGGTAGCCCTGGGTTTGTTCTACAGGTGCAAAAGGATGCATGTTAGCAAATTCAGGCCAAGTGACGGCTGCCATTTGCGCCGTAGCATTAAGTTTCATGGTGCACGAACCTAAGGGGATCATGCCATGAACTAAAGAAAAATCTTTGTTTTCCAGTTTCTTTAAGTAACGCAGCATGTCTGTTTCGCTGTGGTAGCTATTAAACACGGGGTGTTCAAGAATGGCGTCTGCACGCATTAATTCGCTAGCCATACCCATGTTAATGCTGCTACATAGATTGTCTGTGGCGGCTAGGTCAAAATCGACTTGGGCACCAGCAAATATGTTCAAAAGACTTTGGATGTGGGTCACTTGTGTAGTTTCGTCTAAGCTGATGCCTAGTTGGTCCAAACCAATTTTGCGTAAATTATACCCAGCATTAAGGGCGCGCTGGTAAATTGCGTCTTGCTGACCATGAGTGGCTAAGGTAAGGGTATCAAAGAAGGTTTGGTTGTCTGCAGGGAAACCTATAGCGTCAAGCTGCGCGGCTAAAATAGCGGTTAATCGCTGGATGCGGCTGGCAATAGTACGTAAGCCTTCAGGCCCATGGTATACGGCGTAGAAGGACGACATGTTGGCTAAAAGTGCCTGTGCAGTACAGATGTTTGAGTTAGCCTTCTCGCGGCGAATATGCTGTTCGCGTGTCTGCATTGCCATGCGTAATGCTGGTTTGCCTTTGGTATCAATAGAGACGCCAATAATACGGCCGGGAATGGAGCGTTTGTATTTGTCTTTGCTAGCAAAGAAGGCTGCATGTGGGCCACCAAAACCAAGGGGAACACCAAAGCGCTGGCTAGAGCCAAACACCACGTCTGCTCCCAATTGACCAGGCGATTGCAGTAATACTAAGCTCATGATGTCAGCGCCAACGGCTACCAGAGCGTTTTGTTCATGGGCTGATTCAATGATGTTTTTAAGGTCACAAATAACGCCATTGCTGCCTGGATATTGCACTAGTACGCCAAATACATCGTGTTGCGCTAAATCTGTAGCGGGGTTGCCGGTGACAATATCAAATCCAAAATATTCCGCGCGGGTCTGTATTACGCTAAGGTTTTGTGGGTGCGTATTTTCATCCACGAAGAAAGTAACACTCTTCTTCTTATTGGCACGCTTACACAAAGCCATAGCCTCGGCGGCAGCAGTTGATTCGTCTAGTAGAGACGCATTTGCCAGCTCCATGCCGGTAAGGTCCATTATCATTTGCTGGTAGTTGAGTAGAGCTTCAAGGCGACCTTGAGCAATCTCTGGTTGGTAGGGTGTATAGGCTGTGTACCAAGCGGGGTTTTCCATCACGTTACGCAAAATAACGTTTGGCACCAAGGTATTGCTGTAACCCATGCCGATGCATGAAACATTGACTGTATTTTTGTTCGCCATTTCCCTGAGTTGAGCTAGGGTCTCTACTTCCGACTTTGACGCAGGCAAATTTAAAGGCTGGTTAAGTCGGATGCTGTCTGGAACCGTTTGATCTAATAGCTCGGCAATGCTGCCCACTTGAAGATGAGATAACATGGATTCATTTTCTGCAGCGCTAGGGCCAAGGTGACGGCTGAGAAAGGCCTTGTTTTGGAGTAGCTGTGCGATTGGAGTTGGGGCAGTAGTAGGTTCAGGCATGGAAAAAATCCTCACTAGGGACAATTAATAACGCACAAAGCCCGTGCAAGACGGGCTTTGTGTTTTAGGCTGGTTGTTTTAGCCTTCGCTGGCTACAACGTCAGCATATGCTTCGGCACTAAGTAGCTCGCTTAGATCGGCATTATCTGCCAACTTAAGTTTCATGATCCAGCCTTGCGTGTATGGCTCTTCATTCACTGTTTCTGGTGTGTCTTCTAAGGCTTCATTGAATTCAATGATTTCGCCAGCCACTGGAGAATATGAATCCGATGCTGCTTTAACGGATTCGATCACCGTATATTCTTCGCCAGCATCAAGTTGGCGGCCAATATCTGCAGCTTCTACAAATACAATGTCGCCTAACAATTCTTGGGCATGATGTGTAATGCCTACGGTAACAGTGCCGTCGCCGTTTTGGGCCAGCCATTCGTGGGAGTTGGTATACAGCAATTCAGCAGGAATATTGCTCATAATTTGGGTTCCTGATATCAATTAATAACACACTAATAGTGTAGGCGATTGCCTGACTATATAACTGAGGGTAAGCATATCATTTCGATTCCTTTCAATCAATAAATTAGCCAATAGGAAATATTTCCATGTAAGGTTTCTTGTTAATCAAATTTAGCCACCTTCAACATGACGCCAGCGGAGTGCCGTGTTAGCATGGCTGTTATCGAGTTAAACCAATGAGCTACCTCATGTCCTCAGAACAACCTGATATGCCAGAATTAAAAATTGAATCCGGTTCTGGTTTGCAAACTAATGTTGAGCCGTTGCAATTAGGAAAGCGGTTACGGGAAATTCGCCAGAGCTTGAGTTTAACTTTAGAAGAAGCGAGCAAAAAGACAGGTTTAGCGCGTTCAACTCTATCAAAAATTGAAAATGAACAAATTTCTCCAACCTTTACAGCAGTGCAAAAGCTCGCTAATGGTTTGCAGATTGATATCCCTCAGCTTTTTGCTAAGCCCCGAAGTGCCATGGCTTCGGGTCGTAGAGTGCTGACAAAATCGGGAGAAGGTACGCCCCATCCAACCAGTACATATGAACATGAATTGCTATCTACAGACCTTGCTCGTAAAAAAATGGTGCCTTTTAAAACCCGTGTTCGGGCCCGCAGCTTCGACGACTTTGGAGATTGGGTTCGCCATGAAGGCGAGGAGTTTTTGTTAGTATTGGAAGGAGAGTTGGCGCTCTATACCGAGTTTTATGAGCCAGTGGCTATGGTGGCTGGTGATAGCATGTATTACGATGCCAATATGGGCCATGCCCTAGTAAGCCTAAGTGAGCAAGATGCATTGGTTTTGTGGATTGTGGCACGATAACGTAATGTCAGGTTTTGCCTTTTGTAAAGAAAATTTGTTTCCTATAGGAAACTTGCTTATAATTGCTTCAGATTTCTAACCCAAGTAAGCCTAACTGATCCAAGTAGTGAGAACTCCTATGTCTGATTCTTTGTTAACCACCCCTTTTCATGCCATGCATATTGAAGCGGGAGCCAAAATGGTTCCTTTTGCTGGTTACGATATGCCCGTGCAATATGCCATGGGTGTGAAACAAGAACATCTACATTGTCGTGCGCAAGTCGGGTTGTTTGATGTTTCTCACATGGGTCAAGTGCGTCTCACGGGTACTTCTATGGAAGCCGTGGCTCTAGCTTTAGAAAGTTTAATCCCAGCTGACTATGTAAACCTTGCTGAAGGTCGTCAACGTTACGGGTTTTTCACTAATGCTCAGGGCGGCATTATGGATGACTTAATGGTGACTAATGCAGGCGACCATTTTTTCGTTGTGGTTAATGCGGGATGTAAGGAACAAGATATCGCTCATATGCGAGCCCACTTCGGTAGCGATATTAACCTAGAAGTGCTGGACAACCGATCTTTGTTGGCATTGCAGGGGCCTAAAGCGGGCGACATATTAGCTCGTTTGGCCCCAGAAGTAGCAGCTATGCGTTTTATGGATGCTAAAGCGGTGTCTATTCTAGGCCACGATTGTTTTATTGGTCGCGCTGGTTATACGGGTGAAGACGGTTTTGAAATTTCTGTTGCCAACGACCGAGCCGAAGCACTGGCCGCTAGCCTATTAGCGTTCGATGAAGTTGAATGGATTGGTTTGGGTGCGCGAGATTCACTGCGTTTAGAGGCCGGCCTGTGTTTGTATGGGCATGATCTAAACCAACAAACGACCCCTGTTTCTGCCAACTTGGTTTGGGGTATTCAAAAAAGCCGCCGTGCCGGTGGGGATAGAGAAGGTGGTTTTCCAGGAGCCCATGTTATTTTGGACCAAATGGCTAATGGTGCGCCCCGCCGTCGTGTGGGTTTGTTGCCAGAAGGAAAAGCTCCAGTACGAGAGGGTGTGGAACTAGTCACGTCGGATGGAAGTGTAATTGGTGTTGTCACTTCCGGTGGTTTTGGGCCCAGTTTAGGATCACCTTTAGCAATGGGCTATCTCGATAGCGCCCTGTGTGAGGTTGATACCCAAGTATTTGCACTTGTGCGTGGCAAGCAATTACCCTGCAGAGTGTGTAAGATGCCATTTGTAGTTCAAACATACTGCCGGTAGTACTTAACACCGGCATTGCCGATTAAGGAGAGCCGCGTGGCCTACCAACCAGACCAAACCCAAACCTTGCTATGGCATGATTATGAGACTTTTGGTCTGGATCCCCGTTGGGACCGTCCCTCTCAATTTGCTGCCATTCGTACAGATCTAGATTTTAACCCTATCGGCGAACCCATGATGTGGTATTGCCGTCCTGCTGATGACTATTTACCCTCTGCAGGAGCTTGCTTAGTGACTGGGGTTACGCCTCAAAAATGCCTTGAAGAAGGTTTACCCGAAGTTGAATTCATGGCCCGCATTAATCAAGCAATGAGTCAGCCGGGCACCTGTAGTTTGGGTTACAACAGCCTGCGTTTTGATGATGAGTTCACACGTTTTGGATTGTATCGCAACTTCTTCGATGCCTATGCCCGCGAATGGCAAGGCGGAAATAGCCGTTGGGATCTAATCGATCTTGTACGTACGGCGGCAGCGATAAGGCCCGAAGGTATTAACTGGCCCCGCAATGAAAATGATGAATTGGTGCTAAAGCTAGATCAGCTAGCACCAGCCAATGGCATAGAGCACACCAATGCCCACGATGCACTAGCCGATGTGCGAGCCACCATTGAACTGGCGCAGTTGCTTAAAAAAGCTCAGCCTCGCCTTTACAATTATATCTTTCAGCTTAAACATAAAGCTCAAGTCTGGGGCCAGTTAGACTTGCAACTACATAAACCTGTGTTACACGTTTCTTCGATGTACGGCAGGGATAATGGCTATTTGTCTTTGGTGGGGGCGTTTGCAAAACACCCAAGTAATAACAATGGTGTGTTGGTGTTTGATTTACGACAAGACCCTAGGCTTTGGCAGGGCTATAGCAGTGATCAATTACAAGAGCTGTTGTTCAGCCGAAAAGACCAGTTGCCTGCGGGTACGGTGCGCCCTGCAGTGAAAGAAATTCATGTGAATAAGTGTCCCGTAGTGGCACCTCTACAAACTTTGGCAGATGATCAAGCGCAGAAATTTGCTATTGATAAAGCTCAATGTAACACCCATTTAGGCTACTTAAAGAAAGATTCTGCACTGTGCACTGCGTTAGTCGAAGCCTTTAGCAAGCGTCCTGATTTTCCAACCGTTGACCCAGATGCCGCGCTTTATGGTGGAGGTTTTTTTAATGACAATGATCGCAAGCTAATGGAACAAGTACACCAAGAAGATCCTGAAACATGGGTCGAAGGCAAGTTTTCCTTTTCAGACAATCGTTTAGAAGAAATGTTATTCCGTTTAAAGGCCCGCAACTACCCCGAGTTATTAACCAGTGACGAAATGGAAGCATGGGAAGCCTTTCGCGCAGAACGTTTGTTAGATGCATCGGCTTCTGGTGCTCGTACATACGAAAGCTTTGCCAAAGAGCTTAATGACTTGGGACAAAAAATCACCGAACCAGATCAAATTGCCATTCTTGAAGAGCTGCATATGTACGCAGAATCTATTTATCCAATGAATTAATAGTATGTCTTGGGTTGTTCTTTTTGTTTACAGTGCACTAGCGTCTACCTTGCTACCAGGAGGTTCAGAGCTTCTATTTTCTGGTATGTTAATAGACCAACCATCCCATGGAATGTGGTTATGGGTGGTGGCTTCTACGGGTAATAGTGTGGGCGCGATCATTACTTTTTTTATGGGCAATCTAATCGCATTATGGCGTGCTAGGTCTCTTAAAGAAGGCCAAGGCTGGCAAAACAACGGGGGCAGGCTGGAAAGCTGGTTTGCCTTGTCGCAGCATCGAGTTGCCCAGCTCAATCGATACGGTATGTGGGTTTTGCTACTCAGCTGGTTACCTATTATAGGTGATGGTTTATGTTTGGCGGCGGGTTATTTGGGTTGGAGAAAAAGATACTGCTTTGGCCTCATTTTTTTGGGTAAGTCTGGACGTTACGGCGTTTTGTGGTTTTTTCTAGTAT
>JAQRMV010000119.1 GCA_028598985.1 Gammaproteobacteria bacterium | reverse complement strand
CGATCTGCCTGTGACCAGGACGGACTAGGCGTGCACAACAGATCGACCAATCTGCCTGCGACCAGGACGGACTAGGCGTACCCAGCAATCTGCCGGCCGGCAGACATGCCTGCGACCAGGACGGACTAGGCGTGCACAGCAGTCTGCTGACCGGCAGACCTGCCTCCGGCCAGGACGGACTGGACGTGCACAGCAGTCCGCCGGCCGGCAGATCTGCCGCCGACCAGGACGAACTATGAGTGCACAGTAGTCTGCCGACCGGAAGACCTGCCTGCGACCACGACGAACTAGGAGTGGATAGCAGTCTTCCGGCCGACAGACCTGCCTGCGACCAGGACGAACTAGATGTGCACAGCAGTCTGTCGGCGGGCAGATCTGCCTGTGACCAGGATGGACTATGCGTGCACAGCAGATCGACCGCTCTGCCTGTGACCAGGACGGACTAGTTGTGCACATCAGATCGACCGATCTGCCTGTCACCAGGACGGACTAGGCGTGCACAGCAGATCGACCGATCTGCCTGTGACCAGGACGGACTAGGCGTGCACAGCAGATCGACCGATCTGCCTGTGACCAGGACGGACTAGGCGTGCACAGCAGATCGGCCGATCTGCCTGTGACCAGGACGGACTAGGCGTGCTCAGCAGATCGACCGATCTGCCTGTGACCAGGACAAATTCCAACCAACAGACTCAGAGCTATGAATTCACTAGCCACATAGGCTCATATCAGCTTTTCTCTATTGTTTTGATCACAGAGATGCTTGAAATCTGCATACAAACGTCATATCATTAAAACGTTCAACTGATTTTAAAAAGTTACCTCCCTGTAGTGTTAGGTACCACCTTATATACAGAAATAATCAAAGCTGTACACAAGTACATAAGTGACACCCATCGTTTTGTTTAAGATGCTTTTTTTCAATCCCCTTCTTTTCAATATATTATTGTTTTTTACTTTTACTTTTATGTAGTTTAATTATTTAATAAAAGTCAAAAGATTCATCAAGTAAACAGAAAACGCAACAAATGTTTCGAGTGGAAAAATTACGGCCACAATTGCATTTCGACGAGAGGACCTGGCAAGAAGATAACAAGCCGCCGATAGATTTAACAATGTTTTGGCAAACTTCCGCTTCATTGGTAACAATGAAAGCAAAAATACCCTATGTACCACAATAGAGAGATATAGGTCACGACCACCGATACGCAAGCCCACATTAAAACACGACCCTCTGGATTTTGCAAAGGAGTCAGAACCAAGTTCTTAACTGGTGTCAGTTAAAGAACCTGCCTCTCCAGTAAAAGCGAGAGAAGGCCAATACCTAATGCCTTGCGGTATCGCAAGATAATTTTCCAAAATGAGCGAACGTACAATAAGGAGATGATGACCCATTGTCTTCTTGCCAGATCCCGCCATATGAGGGAGTCTTAGTTCTAATAATAAAACCCTAACTGCTCGCTTACTCGCAAGGGTTATAACGGCTTCCCATAACACCTAATGGAGCGACTGCGCAACGATTTTGTTGCGCTCGCTTACAGAGTTTCTGACACCTGCATTTTTCAATAATAAGACATAAACTTTCCTTTTGTCCACTATTATAACAAGTTTTATCACCTACCAGTATTTTAGAATGTAATTCCCACAAAATAGCCTTTGAAATATCGAAATTAAAACATGAAATGAGTTTACAGGGTATTGAGTTCCAAATACCGGTATTGGATGAATAAATGTATTGCCTTGGTTGTATTTTAGTTTTCTCATTAATTAGCGGGTGCATTGCTTTGTTGCGGAATATTGACCTTTCTAGATCATATAGCAGCTGAGTTATTTGCAGAATGGTACGTCTATCGAAAGCCGCAGAGCTGCCTGCACAGAACGTGACCAGGACCTACTAGCCGTGTACATCAGTCTGCCT
>JAQRMV010000118.1 GCA_028598985.1 Gammaproteobacteria bacterium | reverse complement strand
ATTTGTGGCTCAAAGTCGGCGTAGTATTGGGTGCTCGCCCAGATTTGGCGGGCATGGGGTTAAATTCATATTTATAGGCACCATGAAGAATACCAAAATTATGATGTTCGCCAATCCACACAGCTTCAAAACCTGCTTTTCTATCAAGAGCAAGATGGGGAAGAGGAACATGGTGAAGAGAAAAGGTGACAAAAATCATCAGGGGGGTTGGGCGTAACTAACCCCCTGATGGGGTGATCATGTCGGCTGGTTAAGCCATGGCTTTACTGGCACGACTGAGGCCAATCCACAAGCTCACACACATGAGCAGCAGCACTATGGTAAAGGGTAAGCCGGTAGATACGGCCATGGCCTGTAGTGCGCCTAGGGCTTCGCTCCCCCCAACTAACAACAACACAGCAGCCACTAAACCTTCGAAAGAACACCAAAATACCCTCTGGGATACTGGGGCATCGGTTTTGCCACCTGCGGTAATGGTGTCAATTACTAAGGATCCTGAGTCAGACGAAGTAACAAAAAACACCAGCACCAAAACGATACCTATCAATGACAGCACCCCCGCAAAAGGAAATTCTGCGAGCATATAGAATAGTTTAATTTCTTGCGCCGCTGCGGCCACTGGCGCACTAGCATCGGTAATAACTTGACTTAATGCGGTACCGCCAAAGGTTGCCATCCACATAATGCACAACACAGTGGGCACTAAAATAACGCATAGCAAAAATTCTCTTACGGTGCGGCCACGGGAAACGCGGGCGATAAACATACCCACAAAAGGCGACCAAGAAATCCACCAAGCCCAGTAAAACGAGGTCCAACCCTGTGAGAAATTGGCGTCTTCGCGGGCAAAAGGCATAGATAAAGGTATGAACTCTTTTACATAAGCTGATGCACCAGAGAAAAGCGTGGCCACAATTTCAGCGGTGGGTCCGACTAAAAAAATAAACCCCAATAGCAATAAAGCCAGCCCCATATTCAGCTCTGACAATAACTTAACGCCGCCGTCTAAGCCTCGTACAACTGAGCCAATAGCTATGGCAGAGATGAAAGTTATCAATACGACTACAGCCACGCCGCCGGTACCCCAATCATATAAAAAATTGAAACCCGCCAGTGCTTGTTGGGTACCAAAGCCTAATGAGGTGGCCAAGCCAAATAGGGTGGCAAACACTGCAATGATGTCGATCAGGTGCCCAGCCCAGCCCCATACTTTTTCGCCTAACAAGGGGTAAAAAGCCGAGCGCAGGGTGAGGGGTAAATTGTGGTTAAAAGAAAAAAATGCCAGTGCCAGAGCAACCACAGCGTACATGGACCAAGGGTGCAAACCCCAATGGTAAATAGTGGCTGCCATGGCAAGGTCTTTGGCAGCAGCGATGTCACCGCCAGCAGCACCAAGAGGAGCCCAGTCCGTGCGAATGCCATTGTCTCCGTAAGCAATGCCGCCCATAGATGAGCCGAAGTGAGACATAGGTTCAGATACCCCGAAGAACATCAACCCTATGCCCATGCCTGCGGCAAATAACATGGAGAACCAACCAACATAGGAATAGTCTGGGCTCGCTTCTTGACCACCAAGACGTACGCGCCCTAAAGGAGATATGCAAACTACGAGGGCGAAAATAACAAAAATATTTCCGGCGGATAAGAAAAACCAATCAAATGTGCTAGTGATTGCGGGTCTTAGCCATGCAAAGAAAGCTGCCGATTGGGCCTGAAACATAAGCGTCAGAATTACAAAAACTAATATTGATAAACCAGAAATGAGAAATACTGGGTTGTGAACGTCTAAGCCAAATGGCGTGACGTTATCCTGCCCAATCTGATACTTCGATGGTAAACTAGTATCGTTCATAAAACCTCCATAGGTTAACCTGAAATTACATAGTGCATTTCAAGTGTAGTTCAAAAAAAACCAAAAGAGTAGGGTTA
>JAQRMV010000117.1 GCA_028598985.1 Gammaproteobacteria bacterium | reverse complement strand
AGCTTTTGTTGCCTTCGGCATCGGTCGATCACCCAACTGAGCTATTCCCGCTACATATCACTTATTGAAGGCTTGTGATTAACCTTACTGTTTTCGCGAGTGTCTCGATGAGGTACTGCGATGAAGTCAATGCCTGCGGCATTGACTAGAAATAGTGGTATCCCGTAGGGGGTTCGAACCCCTGTTACCGCCGTGAAAGGGCAGTGTCCTAGACCACTAGACGAACGGGACACATTCGCGGTTGATATTGCCTGTTGGCCGTACCAAACTGGAGTGCGCATATTAGTGATTGAGCTGTTTTCTGTCAAGCGCTAATCTTAAAATATCTATGTTTATTTCAACTGCTTAGTTATTCCTTAGCGATGACGGTTATATTAGCAAAAAGCTAACGTATCATTTGAGTTTAAGGAACACCTCAGCCACAATGTGTTATCTAATTTTATTGAGTATTTGCAGATGGCTTACACTCTTCACGGCGCACCACTGTCTCCCTTTGTACGCAAGGTTATGTATTTACTAGCCAGCACAAACACTGACTACAAACTAAAGGTTGTTGCTCCAGGATCCATGCCGGACGAGTTTGTTAATATCAGCCCCCTTAAACGAATTCCCGTATTACAAGAGAATGATTGGTATCAACCTGACTCCAGCATTGTATGTAACTATTTAATCGAAACCCTTGATCACCCTGCCTTAGGGCAACTAATACCAAGTAATGCCAAGGCTAGGGCTCAAGTAAGGTGGTTAGAAAAATTTGCCGACTATGAGCTTGCACCTTGGCTTACCTTTGTCGTGTTTAGAGAGCGTATTTTACGGCCTATTTATAACAAAACTACAGACGAAACTTCGGTACAAAAAGCGCTGCATAAAAACATTCCCCCATTGTTCGATTACCTCAGCACCCAGCTAGGCAACCAAACTTATTTTATGGGCGATGTATTAACCTTAGGGGACATTGCTATCACCAGCCAAATGGTAAGCTTTATGCATGGCGGCGAAGTGATCGACGATCAGCGCTGGCCAAAACTGTCCTCCTATTTTAAGCACATGATGCAACAGCCCATATGGCAGGCTCTGGTAACAAGGGAGCAGGTTACTTTAAATAAAATTTTGGCAGCGAAAAATTCTTGATACAGATACTACGTGGCTATTCTTTAGCTCTAGGCACCCTAGCCAGTGTTCTTGCCTTAGCCTACCCGCCTATTTATGTATTAGCAGGGTTGTTGCTCTGGGGATTTGCACTGGCATCATTTTCAAAACTGGCCACCCGCTCGTTAGTTCAATCATCTATTCTTATTGTGATTGGCATCATAAGCTTGGGATACAGCGTTCTTGAGGGTGCGCATACGTCGATAGCGGCATTAATTAATAGCAACACTAAGCTGCTGGCAATGCTGGCCGCAGTGAGCTTTTTAAGCCTTATAGCTACGCCGTCAAAAAACAGTAAAAAACGCAGTGCACCTAAAGGCAAAAAAGGCTTGGTGAGCACGTTAGCTTCTGGCCATTTTTTTAGTGCCATTATCAATATTTCTGCTTTGTTAATCATTGCCGAACGGTTAAGCCATGCCCGCAAAATTGATATTAGAACGGCCAGTTTACTGACTACTAATTTTGCGGTATGTGCGCTGTGGTCACCTTTTTTTGCCGCCATGGCATACACCTTAAGCTTAGTGCCTGGCATGGATATGCTTACGGTAATGGCTGTGGGGGCGCCTATGGGGCTTATTAGCCTAGCGTTTCTATACTGGCAAAACCAAGCACCAGAGGCACAACTGTCGGGCTACCCGCTTAAAGGGCGTAGCTTAGTATTGCCAAGCTTGCTGGCCGTAGCGGTGATTGTGGCCCATGAGCTTTGGCCGCACTTAGCCATCACCCAAATTATTGCCATTAGCGCACCTTTGCTAGTGGTCACTGTGCTAGGCTACGAAGGCCGTTTGGCTCAAATACATAGCCACATATCAAACCGATTAGCCCACATGCACAATGAAACCATGTTGTTTTTAGCT
>JAQRMV010000116.1 GCA_028598985.1 Gammaproteobacteria bacterium | reverse complement strand
CCCTTATTAAAACTTTTTTTGTGGAACACTTGGGCTACAAAATCAAAATAGAGTCGCAAGGCCCACACACCTATAATTAAAAATGCCACCAATGCCAAAGGCAATAAATATTCTACGTTGGCCCAAAGGCCCGGCACAAAAAGCGCACCTGCAATAAACAAGGCATTTACGCTCATGGCTGTAGCTAGCGGCATAGCTAGAAGCTGAGTATGGGCGTTGGTACCTAACATTTTGTCGATACGACCGTCTGCTTTAGCCATTGAATATTGACGCCAGTTCCACCACATTAGTTGGAAGTGCTTAATGATCATCCAACCAATAACTAGCATGGTGCCATAGACAACCACTTGGGCTATCGTCCCGCCAGTGGAGGCATACGCCATAAGATCTTCAAAGACAGGAATGGAGCGCCCTGGGTGTGGTGTCCAAAAAATAAGAAACATAAAAAAGGTAACACTCATCCCGCCTGCACCCAAGGCCGCGAGAAAGTGAAGAGGTGACCATGAAGTTGATTTTTGCATAACTATCGCTCTATATTAGTAATATCTAATAGAATAATAGCCCCATGCATTACATAAGTCAAATCTAATATTGCAAAAACTTAACAGCAATCATTTATTTTCTAGCCAAGCCAACAAGTCTTCAATCACCTGCTGTTTATTAACTTCATTAATCATTTCGTGACGACCATTGGGGTATAAACGACAATTCACTTGCTTTGAACCTGCTCGCTGGAATGCTTTTTGTAAAGCAACAACACCTCTGCCCTGCTTACCTACAGGGTCTTTGTCACCAGAAAATAAATAAATAGGTAGGTTGGGATCAATGCTGGCCATCTCTTCAGGTTCAGACAGGTCTGCCAATCCATGCAGAAAGTCAAACCAAAATTGATTACTAATGCCATGTCCTGCCAATGGGTCTGCCATATAGGCATCAACAGCTATGGGGTCTGAATTAACCCAATCTTTAGGTGTTCTAATCGGCCTGAAGGCATTATTAAAGCTGCCGAATGAAAGTCTATCTAACAACTTGCTTTGAGCTAATGGGCCTTGTCGCCAACGCTCCACTGAAGCAATCACAGAGGCCATACGAAATAACCATGGCGGGCTGTAATTAGACCCAGACAATACCAAACCCTGTAATTGATTTTTAAGCCGTTTGCTATATCGTTGAACCACTCGCATGGCCAAAAAAGACCCCATACTATGGCCGAGTATAGTCAGTGGCACTGCCCACTGCTGATGCAGATGTTCAATGATATAAGCTTGATCTGAAACCATTTTATTCCAGCCATCATGGCTTGCTAAATGACCTATACTGCTGGCCCTTTTCCCCGTAAGGCCATGGCCTCTGTGGTCATCTGCACTGACGTTAAATCCCGAGTCATTAAGCGCTTTTGCAAGGTGAGCGTAACGTAAGCCGTGCTCCCCCATGCCATGCATAATGTGCACCCAACCTGTTGCGTTAGGCGTGGTCCATTGATGTATGAAGAGAGTGAGCTGGTCCGCTTGGGATGGAAGCTCAATAACTTGATAGTTATCTAGTGGCATGGCCATGGCCTATATGTAATGAACAATAGGGTCATTAAAAAGCAAACCGCATCGGTGTGCAAACTAAGGATGGCTAGTCAGCATTAAAATCGAAGGCAAACAACTCATGGCTCCATGAACCTGCGCGCGTTAGATCTAAAGCTAACAATTCATCCCCGTAACCCATATTAGCCAAACCATAAGCGTCCAATTCATCAGTAATAACTATGTTTGACGACATTAAACGTTGTTTAAAATTTTGACTCTGAAAGGTAAATTCGCAAGCTTCTTGATCATAAACACAAGCAAGGTGTTTGCATGGTTGCAACGATTGAAGATCGTTTTCTTGCTGTGTGCCACATGCAGGGCAACATAAGCCATCAATAGACGCTGATTGATACACTGGAGCGAAGGGCACACGACTTGTGCGGACTATGTTAGCTAAGTTCATAAGATAAGTTTCCATGAATTGTTTTCAATATTTAAACCATAATACAAGCTTACAGCTTACTTTCGAGTGAATATTTCACAAACAACATGAATA
>JAQRMV010000115.1 GCA_028598985.1 Gammaproteobacteria bacterium | reverse complement strand
TATAGGGGACGTGGGCGATCAGAATTAAGTTAACAGTGTAGACTATAGGGGACGTGGGCGATCAGAATTAAGTTAACAGTGTAGACTATAGGGGACGTGGGCGATCAGAATTAAGTTAACAACCTTAACCACTCGGACACCCAAGCAATTTACAATTTAGTGGTTAAAACTGACACAGGGGGTTCTTTAAACTCAAATGGGTCGGCTCTGGAGGTTTGATCCCGACCCTCTGAACTACAAAGGACATCAGGGAAAATAAGGAGGCTCAAGAGGACCAGTTGCGGGATAGGAGGCAAGGACTGGGGGTGCAGACGGAAGGCCAACTTCCAGAACCTGAATTTTTCCAATTTTTAGCGGAGGGGGCCACGAACAAGAGGTTAGGAGGAGAGTACATCATTGATGCACATGCAAAGGGGGACTTTCTAATCCAACGCACATTACGTGGGGTGGAGTAGGACCCTATTATGTGCCTGATTAACCTCTCGGATCGACATATCAAGGTGGAAAGAGGGCATACCTTGGCCCAGGCACATGAAGTCCAAAGCCAAGTAATTGGGACTCCAGAAGTTCATAGGGTGGGAGTATCGGACCAAAGGGACAATGGTCCGGGTCCGGAGGAGGCGGATAAATTGCCTGATCACCTCCAAAGTTTATGGGAGGGGTCCCGGGAGGGATTGACCGAGGAACAGGGTCAGAAAGTGAAGAGGTTCTTTTGGGAATTTAGCCATTTATTTGCCCGGAACGATTTTGACTTGGGCAACTTTGATGCGGTAGAACACACCATCGATACAGAGGAAGAGGCCCAGTTAAAGGAAATGCTGGCAGCCGGGGTTATTCAGCCCTCAGTGTCGGCATGGGCCTCAGCCCCAGTCCTAATCAGGAAAAGAGATTGAAGTGTCCGGTGGTGTGTGGACTATCGAATGGTCAATAAGGTGACAACCAAAGACGTGTTTCCCTTACCCATAGTTGAGGAGTGCTTGGATACGCTAGCCGGAAACTCCTGGTACTCTAAGCTGGATGCCAACTCAGCTTATTAGCAGGTCAAAATCCGGGAGGCCGATAGACCTAAGACGGCCTTTGTTACAAAGTACGGGTTATTTGAGTTTGCCCGCATGGCGTTTGGGCTTTTTTGTGGAAGCCCTTCCACGTATGCTCGGGTGATAGATCTGGTACTGAGGGGTTTGACCTTGAAGATAGTCCTGGCCTTCCTAGACGATATTCTGGTGTTAGGCAGGGACTTCGAAAATCACCTGTGTCATCTCAGGGTGGTCCTGGAATGGTTTCGGCAATATGGGTTGAAGTTGAATCCGAGGAAATGCGAATTGTTCCGGCGGAGGGTGGAGTTCTTAGGGAGGGTGGTTGGAGAAGAGGGAATGGAGATTGGGCCCGGGTATATCCAAGATGTCCAAAAATATCCGGTTCCCGGGTCCACAAAGGACGTAGAACGGTTCCTAGGTTTTGCGAACTAACTGGTCATTTATTAAAAAATTATACCCACATGGCCATTCCACTCCAATCGGTAACAGGGAAGAGACCCTACCATTGGGGACCAGAGCAGCAGTCCGCCTTTGTTGAATTGCGGGGGGCCCTAGTGTCTGCGCCTGTGTTGGCCTTGCCAAATCCGACAGACCGGTTTGTACTGGACACAGACGCGTCGGACCAGACAATAGGGGCTGAGCTCTCGCAGCTACAAGGACAGGGAATGGTGGTGGCTTACGCGAGCTTTACCTTGACCCCAGAACAGCAAAAGTACTGTACCACCCGAAAGGAGTTACTGGCTATTGTAAGGTTCGTAAGGCTGTTCAGGCACAATCTGATTAAAATCAGCTGTCTATTTGGCTCCGACTACGTACTACGCCACATACATCTGAATGAACCCCGTAGAGGTCGACGTCCAGATGACCCGAATGTTATGAATTTCATTAAAATAATCGACCAATCAAATTTAGTGTTGCTAAATGTATTCGGAGATGTAATTTACGGTCAAGAACATTTTTTGTAATTTCTGTGCCATCCCTTTCTTTTATCAACTGTATGAATGAAAACCCACATAAAATGCAAATATTCCCCAGAAAATAAATTTCTTTGGAGTAGGCAGCGAAGTACTGGGCGCT
>JAQRMV010000114.1 GCA_028598985.1 Gammaproteobacteria bacterium | reverse complement strand
ATGACGGTGTTTTGGATTGCCTCACAATGACGTGAGGGGGTTAGATATTGAACTGGGCTTTTATTCTGTCGTATTCGATGCTGGCAATTCTTGGACCAAATTGGCTTACCACTCGCGCCGCGGCGGCGTTAGCAAAACCTAGGGCCCATTCGTAGTTTTGGCCACTGGTAATGGCATATAAAAATGCACCGGCAAACATATCACCAGCACCATTGGTATCCACTGCTTCGGTGGAGATCCCTGGAACGCTAGCAATTTGTGCACCATCAAAGGCCGTTGCACCATTTTCGCCCTGGGTGATGACGAATGTTTTAGCGATGCTCTTAAGGCTCTCAATGGCGTCTTCTAAGTTGTTACTATTGGTGTAGCTAAGGGCTTCGTCTTGATTGCAAAACAATAGATCCACACCACTGCCAATCACTTTAGACATGTTTTTAGCAAACACTTGAACGACAAATGGGTCTGATAAACTAATGGCTGTTTTTACGCCATTTTTCCTAGCAAACCCCATGGCTTCTTGCGCTACTTTAGTGCGCTCGTCATCGGTGACTAGATAACCTTCCATATACAACCATTGGGAGGCCGCAAGCTCTTCTTTTTCAACTTCGTCGTGGGTGAGTTCTAGGCTAGCCCCAAGAAATGTATTTAAAGTACGCTCGGCGTCTGGTGTCACCATTACCAAGCATTTTCCTGTGATACCTTGTTTCGGCTTAATGCGATGAAAAGTTACACCGGCCGCGTTAAGGTCTTTAACAAAAAAACCACCGTCTTGATCTGAAGCCACTTTGCCGGCATAAAAAGTATCTGCGCCAAAGCTACTGGCGGCTACAATGCTATTGCAGGCAGAGCCACCACAGGCCTTTTTAACGTGAGTAGTTTCTTCGCGCAGTGCTTTGATAAGGTAGTCTTGTCTATCCTCATCTACCAAGGTCATCAAGCCTTTGCCTACACCGTGTTTAGCAAGGAAATCATCTGTCACTACGATTTCCGTATCCACCAAGGCAGCGCCGATACCAAATATGTCGTACTTTTTCATTAGGATTCCGAATTTATATACTGGAGCATGTTAGATTTTTAGCTTGGCCCATATTAGCTTGATCCATAAAGGCCGTTTTGCAAGGCTAATGGGACACTCCATCTTTTTTTAATACCTTTATAAACGTTAGCCAAATAATTTTAATATCCAACAACAGAGACTGATGATGTAGATACTCGGCATCCAAATCTACTTTCTGGGGAATAGGCAACTCATCGCGCCCATTAATTTGTGCCCAGCCAGTTAAACCAGGCACTAGCTTATGAACACCTTTTTCAGTTCGTAAGGCAATTAAGTCATCCTGGTTAAACAATGCCGGGCGAGGCCCAACAAAACTCATATTGCCTTTTAAAATACACCATAGTTGCGGCAATTCATCTAGGCTCGATTTACGTAAAAAATCACCAATAGGCGTCAAAACGCTTTTAGGGTCTGTCAGCAAATGAGTTGCTACTACCGGCGTATTAACTTTCATGCTTCGAAATTTGGGCATTTTGAAAATAACATTATTCTTACCCACTCGATCAGACCAATAGAGAACTGGGCCTATAGACGTCAATTTTACTAATAAGAACACTATGAAAACGGGCAGCGCTAATAATATTGTGGCCACCAGCATCAGGGTTAAATCAACCAGCCTTTTCATCACAAGTTACAACCGCTCCAACTTCTCAGCTTGTGTGATTTGTTCCCGATACACCCAATCGGCTACTTTTTCATCGGGCTGGTATTCTGGTACCCATTGTTGCAGAAGCGTGCGAATCATCAGCACGTCGCCATTGTCGGCTGCGATTTGCATGGTCGCTAACATGGGCTGGAGTTCACTCCAGTCTATATGGTGCTCTTGGGCCTTCATGATACGCGGGTGCTGTGTGTTTTGGGGGTTGTTGCCTATGAGTAGCTCTTCGTAGAGTTTTTCGCCAGGTCTCAGCCCTACAATGTCTATTTCGATATCGCCATTGGGGTTTGCGTCGTCTTTGATTTGATGGCCAGAAAGTTGAATCATGCGTTTGGCTAAATCTATGATTTTAACGGGCTCGCCCATGTCTAGCACATACACTTCGGCGTTGTTTGGTTTGCCTGATTCTGCTGCACTATGCTGGCCTTGCCTACTAGTGGACATGGCTCCAGCTTGTATAACCAACTGCGCGGCTTCTGGGATGGTCATAAAATAGCGGGTAATGTCTGCGTGGGTGAGGGTTACGGGGCCACCATG
>JAQRMV010000113.1 GCA_028598985.1 Gammaproteobacteria bacterium | reverse complement strand
CATACTGGGAACCTTACAAGAGATGGGACAAAGGATTCATGCCATACTGGGAACCTTACAAGAGATGGGACAAAGGATTCACACATACTGGGAACCTTACAAGAGATGGGACAAAGGATTCCAGCATACCTGGTGAAGGTTATTCTAGTATACCATCGTGAGCACCCTGTGTGAACCTTGTTTTTGCCAACAGCATACCTGGTGAAGGTTATTCTAGTATACAATCGTGAGCACCCTGTGTGAACCTTGTTTTGGCCAACAGCATACCCGGTGAAGGTTATTCTAGTATACCATCATGAGCACTCTGTGTGAACCTT
The DNA here is from genome assembly GCA_028598985.1 of Gammaproteobacteria bacterium. Lineage (GTDB taxonomy): Bacteria > Pseudomonadota > Gammaproteobacteria > Pseudomonadales > Balneatricaceae > Njordibacter. Next base: position 2,058 of record JAQRMV010000113.1, on the reverse strand, counting down.
GTTTTGGCCAACAGCATACCCGGTGAAGGTTATTCTAGTATACCATCGTGAGCACCCTGTGTGAACCTTGTTGTGACCAACAGCATACCTGGTGAAGGTTATTCTAGTATACCATAGTGAGCACTCTGTGTGAACCTTGTTTTGACCAACAGCATACCCGGTGAAGGTTATTCTAGTATACCATCGTGAGCACCCTGTGTGAACCTTGTTTTGACCAACAGCATACCTGGTGAAGGTTATTCTAGTATACCATCGTCAGCACCCTGTGTGAACCTTGTTTTGACCAACAGCATACCCGGTGAAGGTTATTCTAGTATACCATCGTGAGCACTCTGTGTGAACCTTGTTTTGACCAACAGCATACCTGGTGAAGGTTATTCTAGTATATCATCGTGAGCACCCTATGTGAACCTTGTTTTGACCAACAGCATACCTGGTGAAGGTTATTCTAGTATACCATCGTGAGCACCCTGTGTGAACCTTGTTTTGACCAACAGCATACCCGGTGAAGGTTATTATAGTATACCATCGTGAGCACTAAATTATATATCTAATTATATCACATTTTCAAATCAATGTATAAACAAACATAATTATATATACAATATATATACATGATCTTTATCGTACATGTCTTATTTATGGATACAAACTAAAACATCATCTGTTATCACGAACCTGTTATACGATATAACAAATCATACAACTGATTACACCGGAAATAAATTACAAAACCCTAATATGTATAATGTTACGGACGTTTATATTGAACTTTTAACATCTTCTGGATAGATATGTTAACTTCACAAGAATTTCTTTGTTGCATTCCATACATCTGTTGTCCATATAGGCCAAGTCTAAGTATGAATATAGAGATGAAATACTTTATTTCCAATAGCAGCATACAATAATTATTCGATTAATCAAGCCCCGCCCCACATTTTTTTTTACATGTAATGAGAAATTGTCCACTAAATAATTCTAGGTTTGGTGATTTCGTTGATCGCATTAATCCCATTGAGCTTGAAATAAAGGATGCCACAGACACATATACCTTTGCTTCATACCTTGACCTACACCTCGAAATAGACAGTGAGGCCGGATAAGAATAAAACCTTACGACAAAAGAGATGATTTAAATTTTCCTATTGTGAACTTTCCATTTATATGTAGCCACATTCCAGCAGCACCTGTATATGGCGCATATTTCTCTCAGTTGATACGATATTTCAGAGCTTATGGTTCATATCAGGATTTCCTTGATAGAGGAGTGCTGCTAACAAGAAAGATACTGAACCAAGGGTTCATCTTGGCTAAATTGAAGTCATCACTTCGGAAGTTTTACGGTGGCCAGCATGACTTGGTTGACCATTTTAGAATATGGGTTAAAAAAATGACCACGGATATGTTCCACTTGTCGTAAACACTTCCCGCTCCTATCCTCATTCCTTACCTATCATATCCATTGTAGCTAGATTAACACTATTGGAGCAGAAACTCCTAACCCTTCCGAAACCCCTGAGTTCACACCCTGTTTGTAGTGGGGTTCATGCTATTAGATCTTTAGTTTTATATGTATGTTTTGTAGATCATTGTTTGCCCTTTTTTCCTTTCTTTTGGTCACTGTGTTGGCTGTTTTTCGATATACGGACTCTGATTACCCCTGTAGTATCTTGAAACGCTTCTTATAGGAAACATTGGGCATGGACGATCTCACAGTAAAGGTATGAACACTGTGGTAAAATACAATGTGAGCATGGTTCAGCACAATGTCTATAGACTTGGGTAGGGACAAAACAGTAGTCTTTAGTAGAGACTACAATGTTAGCATGGTTCAGCACAGTGTCTATAGACTTGGGTAGAGACAAAACATTAGCCTTTAGTAGAGACTACAAGGTTAGCATGGTTCAGTACAGTGTCTAGAGACTTGGGTAGGGACAAAACATTAGTCTTTAGAAGAGACTACAATGTGAGCATGGTTCAGTACAGTTTCTAGAAGGGATATGAAAAAACCGAATGGGCCATTTTGTCGGGCTGGTCCTGCCGCTGTCAAAAAAC
>JAQRMV010000112.1 GCA_028598985.1 Gammaproteobacteria bacterium | reverse complement strand
GGGATGAATTTTATGGGAATATTAAACCAAACATTAACCACCACCTGTCTAGTGGTTTGTTTAACCCTACCTGCCACTAGCATCGCAGCCCCCAATACTGCTCACGTTGGTTTTACCAATACCAGCGGCGCCACATACATCAACAGCACACGTTACACCACGGGCGGAACTGGCGTTAATATCGGTTCAAACATGTCCATTAACAGCCAACTGGACCTTACATTGGGATACCGTACTGCTACCCTAAACTCATCCACTAACGTGAGCTATACCGATATTGGTGTGCGCTATCGCCTGGATGACGCCACCTCTACCTATTTCAGCGCTAACAAAGCCGCCGTGGCCAGCAACAGCGAAACCTTATTTATGCTGGGAGCTATGCACCACATGAATATAGGCGGGGCATCAGAACTGGTTTTAAAGGCCGGCACCAGCACGTCTAATTTGTTGGATGATTTAGAATTTGGCGCCGACTTTAGCTTACCCATAATGGACGCTCTGATTCTTAACCTGGGTTACCAGGCCAAAACTACCAGCCTAGGAAAGAGCAGCACCACTGCCACATCCTCTGGCTTTAGCGTGAGTATTGCTTCTCGCTTCTAGGGCGCTAGTTTACAACAACGATCGATTAAAGAACTGCACCACCCGACGCTTAAACTCGTCGGGTTTTTGGGTGTCAAATTTGGTATGGCCTAGTTCTGCTTCAAACCACAACTCTTTGTCGCCACAGGCAGCATCGTATATCCATTGACCACTGTCCACAGACACCACAATATCTCGGCCACCTTGCATTATAAATAACGGCGTATTACATAACTTTGCAGCCGCTTTAGTGGCATCAGCTTGCTCAACATTCATACCTAAAATAGCCTCCGCCCACCATGAAATCATGGGGCAAACGGAAAGGCCGGCAAGCCTGTAAAGTATTCAACAGACACATCAATAGTGTCTTGCAGCGATGAGAATGGACTCACTGCAACCACTGCGGCAATATTTTGATTCAATGACGCATACTCAATCACCATGGAGGCACCCAAAGAATTACCCAACATCCCCACTTTATTTAGGGTGGCTCCATGCTCATCAACTAAGAACTGATACCAGGCATCAAGGTCGGTCATCTCTCGCACACCGAAGGTGATTTCATCACCATCATTCAAGTCATGGGATCTCACACTACTCACTAAAATGCCATAGCCGGCATTTTGTAGCATTTTTGCCTCTTCTAGCATGTAGCCTCTATTCGCTTTAAAACCATGCTGCAACATTACATAGGCGCCGTTACTCGTGGTAGAAAAATAGCCATGTAATCGTTGACCGTCAACATTGTGCAGCACTACGTCTTCAACAACTAAATCAAAATCTTGTGGCTTATGTTTAGCGGCCGTACGCTCCTCTAGGGGATAATGCACCAAATGATCGGCTTGTTGATAAGTAACCACTAAAAACCCACTCAACAGCAGCACTAAAATAACCGCCACACTCCAACTAATAACACGTTTCATATCAATTCCTAACAACACTGCGAGTAACAAAAACAGCTTTTTAAATGGTCATTAACCATACCTACAGACTGCATATAAGCATAGACACCAATGGGCCCTACAAATTTAAAGCCTCGTTTTTTTAGGTCCTTAGCAATGCTGACCGACAAGGGTGTTTGGGCCGGAATTTCGGCATCGGTGGAAAAATGATTAACCTGAGTAACCCCACCGACAAAGGCCCAAATGTAGGCATCAAAACTACCAAATTCTTCTTGTACGGCAATAAACTTTGCCGCATTATTGACGACGCTTTGTACCTTTAAACGATTGCGAATAATGCCTTTATCCTGCAGCGCATTAGCAATATCCTGTGCCGAGAAGGCAGCCAATTTATGCACATCATATTGACAAAAAACACGCTGGTAATGGTGGCGTCTCTTCAGAATTGTAAGCCACGATAAACCCGCTTGGGCTCCCTCCAATACCAGCTGTTCGAACAACCTCACATCATCGTGCACTGCACGACCCCATTCTTGATCATGGTAAGTTAAATATTGCTCATCGCTAGTAGGCCAGCTGCAACGGTTGAGATGATTGTCTAGCATATCGGTTCCATGTTCATCAGTGGCTTGTTTTAGGTCAGTAAACCAGAAGCTTGTTATTGAACTTACATACCTATTGCCTCAATATTTTGTTTAATACTATTCACTTCTCCTTTAAAAAGGAACCACTACCCAAGGAAGCCCCATGAAACACTTTAAAGAATACGCTTTAATTGCCCTATCCAGCACATTGCTTGCTGTAGCACCAAGCCATGCAAATGCTAATGGCGATGCTGTAGCCGGCAAAACCAAGGCAGCCTTATGTGCAGGTTGCCACGGCGCAGGCGGCAACAGTGTAGTACCCATATTCCCCAAACTTGCGGGGCAACATGCG
>JAQRMV010000111.1 GCA_028598985.1 Gammaproteobacteria bacterium | reverse complement strand
TCATTGCGAGCGCAGCGCGGCAATCCACAAGGTAACAACATGTCCAACTACTCACTATTCACCTCAGAGTCAGTCTCTGAAGGCCACCCAGATAAACTAGCTGACCAAATCTCAGACGCGGTTGTTGATGCCATGTTAAAAGATGATCCAGAGTCGCGCATTGCCGTAGAAACGATGGTAAAAACTGGCATGGCCATCGTGGCAGGCGAAGTAAGAACGTCTACCTATGTCGATCTAGAAGAAATAATCCGTAAAGTTATTCTAGACATCGGTTACAACAGTTCCGATGTGGGTTTTGATGGCGCCTCTTGTGCCATTATCAACGCCATAGGCAAACAGTCTAGCGACATCGCCATGGGCGTAGACGAAACAGAGGGTAAAGACTTAGGCGCAGGCGATCAAGGCTTGATGTTTGGTTATGCCAGTAACGAAACCGATGTGTTGATGCCCGCTCCCATTTACTACTCCCATCGCCTGGTAGAGCGCCAAGCTCAATTAAGAAAAAACGGTACATTACCTTGGCTTCGCCCAGACGCCAAAAGCCAGCTAACCTTACGTTACGAAAATGACATGCCTGTGGGCGTAGATGCAGTGGTATTATCAACCCAACATGACCCATCGGTTAGTTTGAGTGAATTACGCGAAGCCGTGTTAGAAGAAATCATTAAACCAGTACTGCCCGCAGAATGGATTGATAGCAATACTAAGTTCCACATCAACCCAACCAGCAACTTTGTTATTGGTGGCCCAGTAGGTGATTGCGGCCTTACCGGCCGAAAAATCATCGTAGATACCTACGGTGGTATGGCTCGTCACGGCGGTGGTGCTTTCTCAGGTAAAGACCCTTCCAAGGTGGACCGTAGCGCGGCATACGCAGGCCGTTATGTGGCTAAAAATATAGTCGCTGCAGGCTTAGCCGACCGCTGTGAAATACAAATCTCTTATGCCATCGGTGTAAGTGAACCCACCTCTATTTCCGTCAATACCTTTGGCACAGGAAAGTTGCCAGAACATGAAATCACCAATCTAGTGAGGGAACACTTTAACCTCACCCCAGCAGGCCTAATCAAAATGTTAGACCTAAAACGCCCAATCTATCAACAAACAGCCGCCTACGGCCACTTCGGCCGCGAACTACCCGACTTCACCTGGGAAAAAACCGACAAAGCCGACTTGCTCCGCAAAGCCCTATAAGGCTTTACCGCGTCATTGCCCCCCGTCTTTGCGAGGAGCGCAGCGACGAAGCAATCCAAATCCACATAACTATCAGGATATAAGTAACCATGACCACCTCCCCAGATTACAAAGTTGCCGACATCTCTCTAGCCTCTTGGGGCCGTATGGAAATCGACATCGCGGAAACCGAAATGCCAGCCCTAATGGCTCTTCGTACCAAGTACGCAGCACAAAAGCCTCTAGCCAATGCCAAAATCATGGGTTGTATCCACATGACCATTCAAACAGCCGTGCTGATTGAAACTTTGGTCGATTTAGGCGCACAAGTACGCTGGTCTTCATGCAACATTTTCTCTACCCAAGACCACGCCGCTGCCGCCATTGCTGCTGCCGGCATCCCTGTATTTGCATGGAAAGGTGAGACAGAAGAAGAAGCCGAATGGTGTATTGAGCAAACCATCGTTCAAGACGGCAAAGATTGGGGCGCCAACATGATCCTAGACGACGGCGGCGACCTCACGGTAATGCTGCACGATAAATTCCCAGAAATTCTAAGCAACTGCCACGGCATTTCTGAAGAAACCACCACCGGCGTGCACCGTCTACAGGAAATGTTAGAAGAAGGCACCTTAAAAGTTCCTGCCATCAACGTGAACGCCGCCGTCACTAAGAGCAAAAACGACAACAAGTACGGTTGTCGTCACTCCTTAAACGATGCCATTAAGCGCGCTACAGACCACCTACTCGCAGGTAAAAAGGCCCTCGTCATCGGCTACGGCGACGTTGGCAAAGGCTCTGCTGCGTCGTTACGCCAAGAAGGCATGATTGTTCGTGTCACAGAAATCGACCCTATTTGTGCCATGCAAGCCTGCATGGACGGTTTTGAAGTGGTTTCGCCCTACCTCAACGGCGACAACACCGGTGATGTAAGTGGTATTAACACCGCCATCATGGGCACCACAGACCTCATCGTCACCACCACCGGCAACACCAACGTGTGTGATGCCAACATGCTCAAGACCATCAAGAATGGCGCCGTAGTTTGCAACATTGGCCACTTTGACAACGAAATTGATACGGCCTTTATGCGTGAAAATTGGCAGTTTGATGAAGTTAAACCACAGGTTCACAAGGTGTACCGCTCTGGCGCACAAAACAAAGATGACTTTGTTATGCTCTTGTCCGAAGGCCGCTTAGTTAACCTTGGCAATGCCACGGGCCACCCTTCACGCATCATGGACGGCTCATTCGCTAACCAAGTGTTGGCCCAAAT
>JAQRMV010000110.1 GCA_028598985.1 Gammaproteobacteria bacterium | reverse complement strand
TCTGGTTCCCATGCTCTGCGTGGGAACCCCAAGGGGTCTACAACTTAATAGCCAATAAGGTGCCTTGGCGAATAGCGCGTTTAGCATCTAGCTGAGTGGCTTTATCGGCACCACCAATAAGGTGGTATTCACGCCCTAAGCCATTGCATAAACGTCGATCTGGATCTTGGCCTGCGCATACAATAATATGATCCACATCTAAAATTTGAGGCTTACCAGCAATGGTTAAATGTAGGCCTTGATCGTCAATAGCTTGATACTCACAGCCAGAGACCATGTGTACGTGTTTTTGTTGTAACCCTGCGCGGTGTATCCAACCGGTGGTTTTGCCTAAGCCAGCACCTACTTTGGTGGTTTTACGTTGTAATAAATGCACTTGCCTTGGAGAAGCTTCAATGTTTTTAGGCATTTCAGCTACGCCACCGCGGGCCTGCATGGTCATATCGATGCCCCATTGAGACATAAATTGCTCAATGTTTTTACTGGGGTCACTTTCACCGTGGGTTAAAAATTCAGCCACATCAAAACCAATGCCGCCGGCACCAATGATGGCAACCTTTTGGCCTACTTTGGCCCCTTTAATAACGTCTAGGTAGTTAACAACTTTAGCATGGTTGTAGCCCGGTAATTCTAAAGCACGGGGGCTAATGCCCGTTGCAAGAACCAGTTCATCCATCTGCATGTTGTTTAACTGTGCTGTGGTTAATCGTGTATTAAGCTTCACGTCAATATTGAGTTCTTTTAGCCTTACCTCAAAATAACGTAAGGTTTCAAAAAATTCTTCTTTACCGGGGATGCGTTTAGCAATATTAAATTGACCACCTATTTCATCACCCGCATCAAATAAAGTGACCTTGTGTCCTCGTTCCGCTGCAGTTACAGCACAGGCTAAACCAGCCGGGCCCGCGCCAACAATGGCAATGGTCTTTTGGGTTTGTGTAGGTTCTATGAGAATGCGAGTTTCTTCACAAGCTCGTGGATTCACTAAGCAGCTGCTGGGCTTGCCGCTAAACACGTGGTCTAGGCAGGCTTGATTACAACCGATACAAGTATTGATTCGCTCTGCTTGGCCTGCGGCCGCTTTATTTACAAACTCTGGGTCTGCCAAAAAAGGTCGGGCCATAGAAATAAGGTCTGCGTCGCCGTTAGCCAATACATTTTCTGCTACTTCCGGCGTATTAATACGATTAGAGGTGATTACAGGTACGCTAAGGTGTTTGCGAACGGTGTGGGTCACCCAAGTAAAGGCCGCTCGAGGCACTTTGGTGGCAATGGTAGGTATACGGGCTTCGTGCCACCCAATACCCGTGTTAATAATGGTGGCACCAGCTTGCTCAATGGCTTGGCCTAACTGCACTACTTCGTCTAAGTTGCTGCCTTCGGGTACTAAATCCAACATGGAAAGGCGGTAAATAATAATAAACTCTTTGCCCACGGCGGCACGTACACGTTTAACCACTTCAATGGCAAGGCGGATACGGTTGTCATAACTACCGCCCCATTCGTCATCACGTTGGTTGGTACGGGTCACAATAAATTGGTTTAAAAAATAACCCTCGCTACCCATAATTTCTACACCGTCGTAACCGGCATCTTGGGCTAATGTTGCACTGTTTGCGAAGTCTGCAATTTGTTGTTCAATTTCATCCGCAGTGACCGCTTTTGGTGTAAAAGGGTTGATAGGCGCTTTAATAGCAGACGGCGCAATGGACTCTGGTGAATAAGCATAACGCCCAGTATGTAAGATTTGCATACAAATTTTACTGCCAGCTTGATGTACTGCATGGGTCACTAATTGATGCTGGGCTACTTTATCCGCGCTATCTAACGCGGCAGCACCAGCAAAGGTTAGGCCTTGTTGGTTGGGTGCGATACCTCCGGTAATGATTAACCCAACGCCACCGCGAGCGCGCTCCGAAAAATATTCGGCCAAACGTTCAAATCCATTTTTGGCTTCTTCTAAACCCGTATGCATCGAGCCCATAATGGCGCGGTTTTTAAGTGTAGTAAAACCAAGATCTAGAGGCGCAAATAAATGGGGATAAGTATGAGTGTCTGAGGAGGAAGTCATAATTAAAACGCTTGTTTGATTGAGTGGGTGTCAGATTAGGCCCTGCGGCTCTATGGGTCAAGTAATGATGTCATCATGACTAAAAGGTCAATGTGTTTACTCGGCTTTATAGGGTAGAGCATTTTGTGCCCACAGCATGTATTGCTCTATTTGTTCAGCTTCGGCCTTGCAGTATTGGTTGATAGCATCATTAAACCCAGTTTCTACTAAGTAGTGGTAAGAGCGAGTGTATTGCGGCACAAAACCACGGGCCAACTTATGTTCTCCCTGTGCGCCTGCATCGAAATGAAGGATGTTATTAGCAATGCAGTAATCGATGCCTTGGTAATAGCAGGTCTCAAAGTGAAGAAAATCCACTTCTTCTAGGCAACCCCAATAACGTCCATAAAGGGTTTGATTGTCCACAAAAAACAATGAATAGGCCAAAGGTTTTCTATCTTCAGAGGCCGTTACCAATAACAATTTGTCCGGCATTTGAGTTAACAATTGAGCAAAAAAATCATAGGTTAAAT
>JAQRMV010000011.1:41507-43305 GCA_028598985.1 Gammaproteobacteria bacterium | reverse complement strand
GCAACCACGAGTTTTACTTATTGTTTGCCGAACTTTGCCAAACCACCGATAGATTTGATTTGAGCTTAGATAAAGGTACTGCTTTGGAAGCGTTTATAACTGCCGATATTCAGTACATTTCCAAATCATGCCGATTCCCTGACTGGCTAGGTTATCTCGGCTTAGTGCTACACAACTTCAACTACCCGCCAGAACAGCTGACAAGACTATCTAGGAATTGGTCAAAACAGTTGCTAACCATAGTACCGAAATCATCCAGAGCCTTTTCAATATTAAATGACATTTCCAATGACGAGCACCCAATTTTAACGCCTCGAACTATGGAATTGTGTGAAAGAGCTATTATGACAGGTGTATAACCCTTACTAGGAATTGTTTACTTGGAAAAACTTACTTCCTTGCTGTAACACAGCCGGTGGCTTGCCACCAAATAAAGCAGAGGCAAAGTACAACCTTGTCTCTTATCCTGTGGCCAGTTTTACTTGACCACTACACTATCCACATTTATCAGGCAATGGTAGAGAACGCGTCGACCGACAACACTTGTGTGATCTTTTGGTGATACCCGCTCCACACATAACGAAAGTGTTGGCCTTGTATCACAGGGGTCAATGACCTAGGTCGAAATGCAGCGACACACTCCCCTCCTTCATGACGAACACTTCGATACACCAGTCCATTACTTCCCTTGTCTCGTAATGTCTTTGCAAACGCTTGTGAAACAACGTATGAATTGGGATCATGAAGTTCATTGTGCTCTCGGACATCGTGTAATGTTAAAGCGACCTCATTAATGTACTGCCTCATCGTCAGTTCGGTATCTGGTTCTTGGGTTGCCCCCAAGAATTGTTCTCTATGATATACCGTTTCGGAAACCGCAGTAGCCACGTCAAAACTGCCGTAATACACACCATAATGCCCTGCTGTAAAACGACTGGCCATGCCAATATGCGTAAATGCGGCCATAACTGGCGTTGCTCCCTGGCCTACAATGCGGTCCTGAGTAGGAATCAGAGACAAATCACCCACATCATCTTTTAATCGATCATTGGTCATCGCCTCAATAGCATAGGCGATCTCTAAGTCTGCTGGGTCAGCCACTGTTTCAAACAGCGCAATAGGTGGATAATGGCTGGCCACCAGTCGATGCAACTGATCCCCATCGGGTTGCACTTGGTTGGGTTCAAGTGACATGGTTATCCGCGCATCGAATCAAGGTAACGGCGGACATCTGCCAGGTTCATCACGCTTCCTTTTAACATGACATTCAACGCCGATTCACCTCCAAAATGACTATTGGCTTTTTTGGGCCACCGATTAGCTTGTTCAAGAGTAGGAAACAGGATACGTAACGCTTTGTATACGCCCATCACATAAGAGATTCTTTCTAATGTATCTCTTGGGATAGTAGGCCCTTGCGCTTGTCGCCATTTATAGAATGTAGAACGAGAAGGATCACCAAGTAGGTTCCTTTCTTCCTGAGAAGACAGGCCCCATTCTTTGGTGATATTGAAAAAGACCTTTAACCCTATTGCAGAAACACCAGCGGGGTTTTTGTGTTCTAAAGCGGGGTTTACAGATGACATAATAAGCGCCTCTTTATCGTTTCTATAGTTTTATAGTAGTCTCTATGAGGACGAAATGCAATTTTAATCCACACAGAAAAATTATATACTATTATTGCCTGAGTGCAGCCGAAGGATCTAAGATCTCTCAACTATGCTCAGGATAACAGCTGCTTCGTTCCTAGGCTCCGCGTGGGGATGCAAACTGATATGGGCTTGGATTCCCACGCAGA
>JAQRMV010000011.1:0-41407 GCA_028598985.1 Gammaproteobacteria bacterium | reverse complement strand
TTCCCACGCAGAACATGGGAACCAGGTGGTTGCGGCTTTTTAGGGCCCGCGTCAAACCACTAAACCTGCACTGTACCCAGAAGACCAGGCCCACTGGAAATTATAGCCCCCAAGGTGTCCGGTGACATCCAACACTTCGCCGATAAAAAATAACCCCGGTTGTTGTTTAGCTTCCATTGTTTTAGAACTGATACCATCGGTGTCAACGCCACCTAAGGTGACTTCGGCCGTACGATACCCTTCACTAGCAGAAGGTTTTACCTGCCAGTTGTTAATGTGTTCTGCGATTAACAATAACTGCTTATCGCTAAACTCTGAAAGTGCGGTTTCTGCCAATTCTGGCCACCATAGGTTTTGTATTTCGCTAACCAATGACTTGGCTAATTTTTGATGTAGCAGCGTTTTTAGCAAGCTTTTCCCTTGCTGCTGCTTGGCGCTTAACAACCATTGACCAGCGTCTATGTCTGGCAAAAGATTAATTATCACTTCGTCCCCGGGTGACCAGTAGTTAGATATTTGTAAAATCACTGGTCCGCTCATACCTCGATGGGTAAATAACAAATTTTCTTTAAAGCTTTGCTGTTTGCACTGTACTTCTACTTCCAGTGCTAACCCAGACAAACGCTCACACATAGGCTTCATACTGTCGCTAAACATAAATGGCACCAACCCCGCTTGGCGCTCAATCAGCTTTAAACCAAACTGTTGGGCAATGTCATAACCAATACCACTACCCCCTAGTGTAGGTACAGACAACGCGCCAGTGGCAACCACTAAGGCTTGGCAATCCAGTATTTGTGGTTTGTTATTTTGACTAAATTTGAGTTGATAGCGGGTATCTTGTTGCTGTTTAATCTTGTCAATCTCACAGCGAGTTCTAATTTCAACACCTGCTTGTTCACATTCATCCAACAACATATTTAAAATATCTTTGGCGGAATGTTGGCAAAATAACTGGCCGTGTTTACGCTCTTCAAATTCGATGCCATGCTGCTCGACCATGGCCATAAAATCCCATTGACTATAACGGGTTAACGCCGCCTTACAGAAGTGAGAATTAGCCGAAATGAAATTATCGGCCTCAACAAAGTAGTTAATGAAATTGCAGCGGCCACCGCCAGACATCAAAATCTTTTTCCCCACTTTATTAGACTTTTCTATCACCAAAACTTTGCGCCCACGGCGGGCTGCGGTAAAGGCGCAAAGTAGGCCAGAGGCGCCTGCACCGAGAATAATGACATCGTATTGGTTGGGGGAGTGTTTCACTGTTTTATTATCAATCAATGCGGGAAAGTAATTTTATCTGTTTCTTACTTTAAGGGACACTTTTATAGAAAGTTAATCGTCTCTAGGTATTTTTAACCTTGGAGTGGTAGCGAGCGTTTAGATAAAGCATCGCCACAAAAGCCACCCAAGAAGTCACGGCAAAACCTAGCACCAAAGGTAGCACTGTGCCGTCGTAGGACATGCCTACCCACACACCGATAGGCACTGATATTAAAGTGGCGCTAGAACCCACCACAGAAGCACCCATGCCCGATAACTTGCCTAGGGGCTCCATAGCTAAAGCATTAAGGTTGCCAAAACGAAAACCAATACCAAAAAAAATGATGCTAAACAGCGCCATAAACTGGCCTAAAGAGGGCCCGTTTTCTAACTCGAAGGCGTAGATGTAAAACCCAAAACATGCCACACCCGTCATAATATTAGTGGCCTGCACTAATCGATACATACCAAAGCGCATCACTAGCTTGGCATTGAGCAAAGAAGCAGCAATAGTAGGCAAGGCTAAGGCGGCAAAATAGAGGGGAAAGGACTCGCCTAGGCCATACACTTGTTGGAATATTTGTTGGCTGGAACTTAAGTACCCTAAAAAAGCCCCCAACACTAAACCAGACACTAAAGCATAACCTGTAGCTATTGGGTTGAGTAATACTTGCAACATTGTACGCCACAGCTTTTTGGGGTGTAGAGAAAGGCGGTTTTCTGGCTTTAAGGTTTCATCTAAACGCACAAAAACCCAAACCAACAACAGGGAGGCAATAATTATATAAAGACCAAATATCCACTGCCAAGGGCCAATCAACAACACTCCCTGCCCTACCAAAGGAGCCATAATAGGCACGGCCATAAACAAAGTCATGGCAAAGGACATGATGCGGGCCATAGCAGGGCCGCTATAACAGTCTCGCACCAATGCCACTACCATCACACGCGGGCCTGAGGCCCCAAAACCTTGCAAAAAACGGCCTATCAACATGGTTTCTAAGGTGGTGGCCAAAGCACTAATTAAACTGCCTAAACAGAAGATGGCAAGGCCAATAAAAACACTGCGTCTGCGGCCATAGGTATCGGAAATGGGTCCATAAACCAGCTGACCTAGGGCGTGACCAGCAAATACTCCACTCACCACCAATTGAATAGCATTGCCGTCTACGGCAAAGTCCTGCGCCATATGGCCAAGCGCTGGCAACATGGCGTCTGTGGTTAAAGCCACCATAGACATCAGCGAAGCAATGATGATGACAAATTCCCGTTGGCTAATTCTCATGCCAGAATTTTTCATCGGTCTAGCCCGCCATTATATTAGGCAACCATAACACCAAACCTGGGAGAAAAATTAGCGTCATTAAACGCACGATATCAACGATCCAAAATGGTGTAACACCACGGAATATGGTACTTAGTTTGACGTCATCAAGCATACTCTTAAGCACAAACACGTTAAGGCCTACCGGCGGTGTGATTAGGCTAATTTCAGTAACCACCACCACAATAATACCAAACCAAATGAGTGCCAATTCAGGGTCCATTAGGGCCTCAGAATAGTCGCCCAAATCAAGGCCCAATATTAGTGGATAAAATACCGGCACCGTAAGCATGATCATCGACAAACTTTCTAAAACCGTGCCTAATATTACATACACCAACATAATGAGCATAATTACAGCAATAGCAGACAAATCAAAGGACACTACCCAGTCTGACAAGAGCTCAGGTAAGCCAGCAATATTAACGTAATTAGAGAAGATTTCTGCACCAATAAGAATGACAAAAATCATGGCTGTAGTACGGGCACTTTCAATTAAAGTGTCAAACAAAGATTGCCAACTAAGCCGCCGCCGAATTAAAGCAATAAAGAAAGCACCAGAAGCACCAATGCCCGCTGCTTCTGTAGGTGTGAATATGCCACCATAAATGCCGCCAATCACCAAACCAAACAAAGCCAATACACCGGAAACTCCCCACAGTGCCTGCAATCGCCTGAGCCAAGAAAAACGTTCACCTCGTGGGCCTTTTTCTGGCTTCAAGGTCACCGTCACTAGTACAGCCACTAAATACAGCAGCACGCCTAAAAAACCCGGTAATATGCCGGCAATAAACAATAGACCAATATCACTTTCGGTCATGATGCCGTAAATTATAAGGATTACGCTGGGCGGTATGAGAATCCCTAGGGTACCACCTGCAGCAATGGAGCCTGCGGCAAGGCCTTCGTCATAGCCGTATTGTTTCATAGGTGGCATTGCCACCTTAGACATAGTTGCAGCAGTGGCTAAGCTCGAACCACACACCGCGCTAAAACCACCACAAGCCACTACGGTGGCCATTGCAAGGCCTCCGCGGCGGTGACCTAAAAAGGCATTAGCTGCGGTATACAATTCATCTGACAAACCAGCGCGGCTTACAAAATTACCCATCAAAATGAATAATGGCACTACGGAAAGACCATAGTTAAGGCCCGTGTCATAGGTAATGATACTGGCCATAGCCAAAGATCCAGAAAAACTGGTCATTAAGCCAAATCCTACAAACCCCACCAAACCCATGGCAAAGGCAATCGGCATACGCACGCCAATAACTAAAGTGAGCATCACGGCAAAGGCAATTAAAGATTCATACATAGTAATTATGCTTTTCTAGAAGAGGGTAAGCCTGCACGTGCATACTGCCAAGCTAACATAAGGGCGATCAAGCTACTAAAACCAATAGCTATACTAATAAAAAAATACACTGGTGCGGTAGGTAAAAATAGCATAGCGGTTTGGTCGCCATAACGCACAGATTCTTCCGCTTTATGCCATACATTATAGCTAATCCCCGCTAACGCTACGGCGCAAACTAGGGCAATAGCTACGTCACGTAACCAAGCAATAAAAAGGGGCACAAAAGCATCGATAAGATCCACTGTAATGTGGTCGTCTTTAGCCGACACAAGAGGCAAAGCCGAGAAGATAATCGCGGCCAATAATAGTTCAGTAATTTCGTAACTGCCGTTAATCGGTGCATTAAAGCCATAACGGCCTACTACATCAAATAAAGTCAGCATCATTAAGCCAAACAGTAAGGTGGCCGCAAAGCCACCTAATAGTCGTTGTAATATAAACTGAATCACAGAGCCGGACTGTAAAGCCCGGTTCTGTGCAACGTTAGCTGACATTATTCGGCTGCTACCTTAGCAATCTCAGCACGTAACTCAGCCATTACAGCCGTACCATCTACACCAAGCTCTTTAGCTTTTGCTACCCAATCCGCTTCTAAATGAGCAGTTGCGGCTGCAATTTCGGCTACAAATTCATCACTTGCAGCAATGCTTTGAATACCGGCTTTATCCATAGCGGCTTGGCCTACAGCATCTGCATCGTCCCAACCTTTACCAGCAATGCGGGCAAAGTTTTCACCAGAAACACGCATAATGGCTTCTTGGTTAGACTTAGACAAAGACGCAAATTTAGCAGGGTTCATTACTAGAAAGAAACTCGTGTTATATAAACCACCCGGCACACTAGTGGCATGGTTAAGCAATTTAGTCAGTTTGAATGACTTAATCGCTTCCGTTGGCAAGAAAGTACCATCGGCAACACCACTTGAAAGCATTTCGTAGTTCTTGGTGGCAGACGCCAACATGGCTGTTACACCCAAAGACTTAGCCACGTTGCCTGCAACACCTCCACCTACACGGAACTTTAACCCTTCCATGTCTGCAACACTGTTAACAGGGCGTACATTATTGTGGATCACACCTGGACCATGAGCCATAAGGCCCAATAGCACAGTGCCTTCATGTTCATTAGCCTGCTCTAAGTGCTTCTTATACATGCGCCAGTAAGCTACAGATACATCCGTTGCGCTGTCACCTAAAAAAGGCAATTCAGCAGCAGCTGTTAGCTTAAAGCGTCCAGGCTGGTAACCATGCACACCGTAAGTAATATCGGCCACGCCATCTTTAGCTAAGTCAAAGGCTGCTGGTGGCGCGCCCAAAGCTTTTGGCAATATACGAATCTTAAGCTCTCCGCCACTTTCGGCTTCTACGGCTTTGATCCACGGTTTCATCATATCTGCAACTACGGCGTGTTTTGGGGGTAGCCAAGAAGACAATAATAAGGTTTCAGCAGCACTCACTACTGATGATGCGCTAAGCATAAGGCCTGAAGCCATAGTAGCGACGATTAACTTTTTCATGTGTTACTCCGTTTTTAGATTTATCAGCAAACAATAAACCAGTGACCTAAGTCACTAATCTGATTGCAGCATACACGCGATTAACTTCACATGTAAACAATATAACGGTTATTATGATACTTTTTTAACATAAGCATGACATATTATGAATCGTTTTTATGGGTGTTGCGGCTCATCACAACAATTGCTAGTATATACTTGATAATAGTTAATATGTTAACTAAATAAACCACATTACACAGGCCCTTGCCCATGACATGTTCTAGCCAGCTACTCACCGATTTACAAGGCGTTCTCCCCGCCATTGCCGCCAATGCTGATCGAGCAGAAGCATTGAGAATGACCCCACCTGAGAACATTGAGCTATTGAACAAGATTAAGTTTATGCGCGCCTTCCAACCTAAGGCATGGGGTGGTTTAGAATTGTCCTTGCCCCAATTTGCCGAATGTGTGGTGGCCCTCGCTGGCGCATGCGCTGGCACAGCCTGGTCCACTAGCTTGCTCAACACCCATAGCCACCAACTGGCCTTATTCTCTGCGCAAGCCCAACAAGATGTATGGGGCCAAAACCCCGAAGCCACCATTAGCTCGAGCATTGCGCCGTTTGGCAAAACCACCGAAGTAGACGGCGGTCTAATGTTTAGCGGCGATATGAGTTGGAGTAGTGGTTGCGACCACGCCCAATGGGCCATTTTAGGCTTTATTCGCGCCGGTTCTAAAGTAGATCCTAACCCCCACCAACATTTTGCTCTAGTACCGCGGGCGGATTACGAAATCATTGATGACTGGCATGCCATGGCTATGAAAGGCTCCGGCACCAAAACCCTCAAAGTAAGGGACGTATTTGTACCAGAACACCGCATTGAATCCGCCAAAGCCTTGATGACGGGTCAATCCAGTGGTTACGGCATGTACCCCGAAAGTGACATCTTTTTTTCCGCTTATCGACCTTATTTTGCCTGTGGTTTTTCTGCCATTAGTTTAGGCATTGCTGAGCAAATGATTGTTTGGTTTACCGAACGTTCAAAAACTCGCGTGCGAGCTTACACCGGAGCAGAAGTAGGTAAAGATGTACCGGCTTATATGCGTTTGGCGGAATCTAAACATCAGCTTAACGCCGCCCGGGCTTTATTAGAAAAAGATTGGCACGACCTTGCCCAAATGGGCGTAAAACATGCTTTACCAGACGCCGACCAGCTGGCCCAGTGGCGTACTAACCAAGCATACGCTGTAAAACTGTGCGTAGCCTCAGTGGATCGTTTGTTTGAATCGAGCGGCGCCAATGCCTGGTTCTTAACCAATCAAGCTCAGCGTTTGTTCCGAGATTCCCATATGACTGCAGCCCATGCCTATACAGACTACGATGTATGTAAGCAGATTTACGGTCGCCATTTGGTGGGTTTAGAAGCAGACCCACGTTTACTTTAATATTCGCCTTATGCAAAATATAACAGGAGGCTCCCATGGGAAACATTGTCCTTGCCGCTAAAGTCACTCATGTGCCCACTATGCTCATGTCAGAAAAACCTGGACCGGTTTTTGGTAAGCGCAAACAAGCCATTGATGGCCACAGAGAAATTGTAGCTAGAGCCAAAGCCTTAGGTGCCGATACTATCATAGTGTTGGACACCCACTGGTTAGTGAACGCCGGTTATCATATAAATGCCTCGCCTCACTTTAAAGGCAATTATACTAGTCATGAGTTCCCTCACTTTATTCAGAATTTAGAATATGAGTACCAAGGCAACCCAGAATTAGGCGAACTTATTGCCCAAAAAGCCCAAGCTAAAGATGTACACGCCCTCTCCCACCAGCTCGAATCGTTAACGCTAGAATATGGCACCTTAGTGCCCATGCGTTATATGAATCAAGCATCCGACCTAAAGGTTGTATCTATTGCAGCATGGTGCAGCGTACACAGCATTGAATCGTCAAGATTAATGGGCGAAGCCATAAAAGAAGCCGTTGCGGAAAGTGATAGTAAGGTGTTGCTATTAGCCTCCGGTTCTTTGTCCCACAAAATATGGGCCAACGAAGACTACGCCGCCAACAACGGCACCTTTACCATTTCCAGCGAATTTAACCGCCAAATGGATTTACACGTACTGAGCCTTTGGACTAGCGGCGACCATGCCACATTTTTGAAGATGTTGCCCGAGTATGCACAAAAGTGTAACGGCGAAGGCGGCATGCACGACACCGCGATGCTCTACGGTGCATTAGGCTGGGATCAATACCAGGGCAAAGGTGAGATTATAGGTGAATATTTTCCCAGCTCTGGCACCGGACAAGTGAATGTGGTGTTTAAGCCAGATTAAACAAGTCTGCAATTTAGTTTAGCTCTACCACATCGTGTAATAAATCTAACAAGTCGCTCATTTTTTGAGCACCATATTTATCACTTAACCCTTGGTAGATCACCTGTACTTCTGGTGTAACAGATTCGATTAACTGCGTACCCAAAGGTAGTGCTTGCAGTAAGATTCGGCGGCCGTCTTTAACGTCAACACGGCGTGTGAGCATATTGCTTTGTTCTAGATGTTTAATGATACGGGTAAGACTTGGCGCCAATACACAGGCACTTTTTGCTAATTCTTTGGCATCCATCAAACCGTTTTCGTGTAATACCCGTAATACTCGCCACTGCTGGTCGGTGACATCATGGGCTTGAAGCACCTTACGAATGGGGGACATCACCGTTTCCCGCGCTCTTAATAAGGCCAAAGGTAAGGCACGGTCTGTTTTAATAGGCTGCATAGTCAGTCTCGAACAATTATGAGTTGCGTTATTATCATTATACGGCCTTAATCCAAATTACTAAACAGGTTAACTACACACTCCTACAATACATTCCCACGCAGAGCATGGGAACGAGACAACTGCACACTCCCACATTACATTCCCACGCAGAGCATGGGAACGAGACATACTCCGCGTGGGAACCAGACATAAGGCAAACATGATTTGCATCATACCCATAACTTAGTTAACATATTAATTAATTTTTAACACATCGCATATAAAGAGGCTCACCCATGCCCCACGTCACTATGGAATATTCCGCCAACCTCGAATCACAAGTGGACTTTGACGGCTTATGCCGCGCCATTCATAGCGCCGGTATCGATACTGGCTTATTTGAACTCGGTGCTGTGCGGGTACGGGCGATGAAGTGTGATCATTACGCAGTGGCCGATTTACTGCCACAAAATAGCTTTATCGACACCTCTATTCGTATTGGTTTAGGCCGCAGCCAAGCCGACAAAGAGCGCCTTGGTGAAGCCATTAATACCACCATGAATACATTCCTAGCACCCCAGCTAGCTCAGCCCTATTTTGCGCTTTCCATAGAGGTACGGGAAATCAACACCCCTCTCAGCTGGAAGACCAACGCCATGCACCCACGTATTCGCAACTCAGCCGCCAACCAAGGAAATAATTGATGAGCAGCTTCGCCCAAAATCAGCAACACGCCGCACAATATTTAACCCAGTTTGAAGGTGGCGTGTTAAACCACATCGACGGCCTACAACAACCTGCCTTAGACAATACTTGGTTTGAAAGTTTATCGCCCATTAACCTAAAACCCCTAGCTAAAGTAGCCCATGGCAAAGCCGCCGATATAGACCTTGCGGCTAAAGCGGCCCACCGTGCCTTTGCCCCATGGGCAGCTATGAGTGGCAAACAACGCCAAAAAATTCTCCACAAGGTGGCAGACGGTATAGAAGCCCGGGCTCAAGAAATTGCATTATTGGAGTGTATAGATACGGGCCAAGCGATTAAGTTTATGGCTAAAGCCGCTTTAAGGGGCGCAGAGAACTTCCGATTTTTTGCCGACAAAGCCGTGCAAGCTCAAGATGGCCAATCACTTTATGTTCAAGGCCAAGTTAATGTAACCCAACGCAACCCCATTGGACCTGTTGGTGTGATTACGCCGTGGAATACGCCATTTATGTTATCCACCTGGAAAATTGCTCCAGCGTTAGCTGCAGGTTGCACTATTGTGCATAAACCAGCGGAATTTTCTCCATTAACGGCGAGTTTACTCATCCAAATTGCCGAAGACGCAGGCTTGCCGAAAGGCGTGTGGAACTTAGTCAATGGCATGGGAGAAGATGCTGGAAAAACCCTTACCGAACACCCATTAATTAAAGCCATTGCATTTGTAGGAGAAAGCCGCACTGGTTCACTGATTCAAAAACAAGGCGCAGACACCTTAAAACGCGCCCACCTTGAGTTAGGTGGCAAAAACCCCGTATTAGTTTTTGCCGATGCAGATCTAGACAAGGCCGCCGACGCCGTTGCCTTTATGATCTATTCACTCAATGGTGAACGTTGCACCTCATCGTCACGCTTATTGGTAGAAGAAAGCATCTACGACACCTTTTGCGCCCGGGTAGCAGACCGCGCTAAACGTATTAAAGTAGGCCACCCCCTAGACCCTAACACGGTTATTGGACCACTAATCCATCCTGAACACGAAGCTAAAGTCTTGTCTTATTTTGAAGCCGCTAAAGCCGATGGTGCTACCATTGCGGCTGGCGGTAAAAAGGTGGCTGAACTGTCTGGCTGTTATGTAGAACCTACACTTTTTACCCAGGCCCACAACCAAATGCGTGTGGCTCAAGAAGAGATTTTTGGCCCCGTATTAACGGCCATTCCCTTTAAAGATGATGCCGAGGCTGTGGCTATTGCCAACGACACTAAGTACGGCTTGGCAGGCTATTTGTGGAGCCAAAACGTAGAGCGTTGTTGGGCTATTGCCGATCAACTAGCAGCAGGCATGATTTGGATTAATTCAGAAAACTCGCGCCATTTGCCCGCACCATTTGGTGGTGTTAAAGCCTCTGGTATTGGCCGCGATGGTGGTGATTGGTCGTTTGACTTCTATATGGAAACTAAAAATATTAGTTTTGCGATGGCTGGCCATCAACCACCTCAGCTTGCTAAATAACACCAACAAAACCAGGTCACTATTTAGGTCACCATTCAGGTCACTATACAGGTACTATCATGAGTAATTATCCAAAATTTGCCACCGTTACTGCCAACAACGAAAGCCATTATGGCCTAGTCACCGACACCGGTTTTATTAGCTTAAGCAACACCTTTGGTGCGCAATACCCTACCTTAAAAGACGTGATTGATGCAGACCAATTAGACGCTGTAGCGACTGCAGCGCAAGGCCAGGCCGATGACTTTAAAACTGGTAGTTTTAGCTACCAAATCCCCATCAATAACGCCGAAAAGCTTATTTGTATTGGCGTAAACTACCCCGCCCGTAACGAAGAATACAAAGATGGTCAAGATGCGCCTCCATTTCCTTCTATGTTCATCCGTTTTGCCCGTTCTTTTACTGGCCACGATACGCCTCTAGTACGCCCCAAGGCCTCTAGCCAATTGGATTACGAAGGTGAAGTAGTGATTGTAATCGGTAAAGGTGGCCGTCACATCAGCAAACAAACCGCCCTAGACCATATCGCTGGTATAAGCCTATGTAACGAAGGCACTTTACGAGATTGGGTGCGCCACGCTAAGTTTAATGTGACTCAAGGTAAAAACTTTGATTCTAGCGGTGCTATTGGCCCATGGATGGTGGCGTACAAAGATGAAAGCCAAATTGCCGACATTCGCCTCACTACCAAAGTGAATGGTGAACTCCGCCAAGAAGATCGCACTGGCCGCATGATGTTCGACTTCCGCTACATTATTAATTACATTTCCACCTTCACCACCCTAGTGCCTGGCGACATTATTGTCACGGGCACTCCCACAGGTTCTGGCGCACGCCTAGACCCCCCAGTGTATTTACAACCCGGCGATGTGGTAGAGGTAACAGCCGAAGGCATTGGTTGCCTACGCAACACTATTGTTGATGAGGCCTAATAATCATGTCTCTCACAATTCAACAGATTGAAGAGGCGTCGCAACGCCTAGACAGGGCCGAACAAAACCGCCAACAAACGGGGTTGATGTCGCTGGCCTACCCCAATATGACCATGGACGACGCTTATGCCATTCAAGCAGGCTGGATAGCTCACAAACTCGCCAAAGGTGGCCGTATTGTAGGCCATAAAATAGGTCTTACCTCTAAAGCCATGCAAGCGGCATTGAAAATTGATATTCCAGATTCTGGAGTTTTGTTTGATGACATGTTGTTCAAAAGTGGCAGCCACATCCCCCAAGATCGGTTTATTCAACCCCGTGTAGAAGCCGAAATTGCCTTTGTGATGAAACACGACCTTGCTGGCGATAGCATAAGTGTAGCGCAAGTGATCGCCGCTACGGATTATCTAGTGCCTTCTTTGGAGATACTGGATACCCGTATTCACCGCCAATGCCCCCAAACTGGCGTGGCCCGCAACGTGTTCGACACCATTGCCGACAATGCTGCCAACGCGGGTTTGGTATTAGGTGCACAACGCACCGACCCTAAAGACGTGGACATGCGTTGGATTGGTGCCATCGTTAGCGCCAACGGCGCAGTAGAAGAAACTGGTTTAGGTGCAGGAGTACTTAATCAACCGGCATTAGGAATTGCTTGGTTAGCCGAGCGGTTAAATCAATATGGTGATAGCATTAAGGCGGGGGAAATCGTACTTTCTGGTTCGTTTATACGCCCTATAGAAACCCAAGCAGGTGCCCTAATCGAAGCCGATTTTGGTGAATTTGGCCAGGTTAGCTGCCGCTTTTAACACTACTAAGGACCCACCCATGCCCGCACCTATGAATCAGTTTAAACAAAAGCTTTTAGCAGGCCAACAACAAATTGGTTTTTGGTTAGGTATGGGTAGCCCCAACGCAGCAGAAATTGCCGGTGGAGCAGGCTTTGATTGGTTGTTGATTGATGCTGAGCACGGCCCCAACGACATTACTAGCCTCATTAGCCAAATGCATGCCCTACAAGGCTCACAATCGAGCATTGTCATTCGCCCGCCCGTAGGCGAAACTTGGATGATTAAACAAATTCTAGACTTGGGCTGCCAAACTGTGTTGGTGCCTATGGTCGAAACCGCCGAGCAAGCCAAGCAGCTTGTACAAGCCATGAATTACCCCCCTCAAGGCATTAGAGGCGTAGGTGCAGCCTTAGCCCGTGCGTCACACCACAACCGTATCCCAGACTATCTACAAACGGCCAACCACCAAGTATGTTTGCTCATACAGATTGAAGCGCAACGTGGGTTAGATAATCTAGATGAAATACTTTCCGTAGACGGTATAGACGGCGTTTTTATTGGCCCTGCGGACCTAGCGGCCGACATGGGTTACCTAGGCCAACCTACCGCTCAGCCGGTGCAACAAGCCGTACGCACGGCTATTGAGCAGATAGTAGCTGCAGACAAAGCCGCTGGCATTCTTATGGCTGTGCCAGAGTTAGTACAAGAGTACCTCGAGCTCGGCGCCACCTTCGTTGCCGTAGGCACCGACGTGACTAGCTTCGTTAAAGCCACCGACAGTCTCGTAGCACAATACAAAAAATCGCAGGAAAACCGCTCTACTAAGACACCGGAAACAGGGGTGTATTAACCCAGCAAACTAACAGCCGTTATTGTTGTGCCAGCTTGCCGCCACTTAAGAGCAACGTTTCTAACAGTGGCGCAGTTTGCCAATAAAGGCCATTGCCTTGCTGTTGGTAGGTTTTGATACCTGCCACCACTTTGTCCAAACCTATTTCATCGGCGTAACACATTGGCCCACCTAAATGCCGAGGAAAACCATAACCATTGAGCCAAATGGCATCAATATCGCTGGCTCTAGTGGCTATACCTTCAGACAGAATAGTAGCGCCTTCGTTTATTAAGGAAAATATTAAACGATGTTGTATTTCTTGCTCAGAGATATCGTCACGCTGAATAACACCTAGCTTTAGCGCCTCTTCGGCGAACATAGGCAATACTGCGTCGTCTACCTGTAGCTTTTTAGTTTGTGTATCGTAACGATAAAAACCCGCCGCTGTTTTTTGGCCCAAACGGCCTGCCTCAACCATTAAGTCGGCAGCCCGAAAATAGAGTGGATCTGGTGTGACTGGCGGATTTTCCTGTCTAGCTTTATATCCGATATCTATGCCCGACATGTCATTAACCGCCAATGGCCCCATGGCCATTCCCCAGTTTTTCATGGCCGTATCTATTTGCTGTGGGCTAGCCCCTTCGAGTAACAACATATTGGCTTCGCGCCCATAACAAGCGTACATTCTGTTACCAACAAAGCCATAACACACGCCTACAGCAACCGACACCTTGCCTAATTTTTTACCCAAGGCCATTACCGTTTTAACGCTTTGCTCATCGGTATCAGCGGCATAAACTACTTCTAACAGCTTCATTATATTAGCCGGACTAAAAAAGTGCATACCTATCACTTTGTGGGTGCGCGAGGTAGATTTGGCTATCTTATTGATGTCTAAATAAGATGTATTAGTGGCCAAAATGGCCTCGGCTTTACACACCCGATCTAAAGTAGAAAATATTTGTTGTTTAACCGCTATGGTTTCAAAAGCTGCTTCAACCACCAAGTCCACAGTATTGAGGTCTTCATAGTTGCAAGTGCCTACAATCAAGCTCATGCGCTTGTCTAACTGCTGTTGCGTAATTAAGCCACGCTTGAGCGCTTGTTCAAAACGGGTGCGTATTGCGGCTAACCCACGGGCAAGGTTGTCTTCACTCATTTCTAATAACTGAACACTAATACCTGCATTAGCAAAACAAATTGCAATGCCACCCCCCATGGTACCGGCACCGATCACTGCCACCTGTTGTATAGGCAATAGGTCGGCATGTTCAAGGTGGTTGTAGGCTGGGGGTAACTTAGCTGCACTTCGTTCCGCAAAAAATGCATGTCGCATGGCCCTAGACTGAGATGACTCAAGGCACTTAATGAACATTTCACGCTCACGCTTTTTACCTTCTTCAAAGGGCACAAGCAATGCATTTTCAATAGCATTAATACAGTATTGAGGTGCCTTTTGGCCCCGTGCTTTTTTAGCTAATTTGGTACGCCACTGATCAAACAGGTCGTTAGGACACGAGGCCGTATCAATAATCATTTGCGACACTCTACGAGCGCCTTTGCCCGCTTTTACTATTTGCAGTGCAAACTCTATGGCCTGCTTTGTTACTGATAATGAGCCTTGTTCAAGCAAAACATCAATAACGCCATGGTCAAATAGTTGTAGCGCGGTTTGAGGTTTTCCGGAGGTAATCATCTCCAACGCCATTTCAGCACCCGCCAATCTAGGCAGTAGCTGAGTACCACCAGCACCGGGGATCAAGCCTAAGGTCACTTCTGGCAAACCTAACTTGGTTTGAGGCAGAGCCACACGATAATGACACGACAATGCCACTTCAAACCCACCACCTAATACGGTGCCAAATAACGCAGCCACAATGGGTTTGGTGCACCGATCCAATTGATCCAATACATCTGGCAAATGAGGCTCTAGGAGCAACTTACCAAATTCAGAAATGTCTGCACCGGCAATAAACGTACGCCCGTTACAGGTGATTATTACGGCCTGTATCTCATGGTCTTTTTCAGCGGCAGTAAGGCAAGTTAACAGGCCCTGCCTTACGGGTTGTGACAAGGCATTAACAGGTGGATTATCAATACATATCTCGGCAATTGGGCCATGTTTCAATAACTGTACTGGCTCTCTGCTATGATCTTGAGAAAGGTTCAATGTGTTAGTCCTATAGATTAAATGGCGCCATCCAATGTAAATGAATACAGCGCCTAGTTAGTAGTTACCATGGGCTTTTAAGCCGCCAAAGCGGGTATAAAAACGTTGATTGGGTTCTGGCATGGGTCCTTGCGCATTATTCATTTTTTCCCCGATATAATAATTTGAGGGCTCTGCCAGTATCTTGTAGGTTCGTTTTACCAAATCTTGGGCCTCATGGCCCACCCAGCCTGGTGGCAACATAGCTGCTGGAAAATCTGGGTCGCGTAACAAAATACGCCGATAATCATGGATCATGACCTGGCGCAGCAATAAACACTCTGCGGGGTCAGGCAATGTTAAAAATATTTTTTGACATATAGGCCGATAAAAATCTAAAAAGGTTTGGTAATACGCTTCTAATTCGGGCAATTTCCAGCGGTTTTTTATGAGGTTTTTTAACACACCTTGAGAGTTTAAATCCGACGTTGAGGCACTAAACACTACTAGGTCATTAATCAAGCCTAGCTCATGAATCAATTCATCTAAAGACGAACGATCTGACGATGGGTGGGCATATAGCCCGCTGCTTAAGGTGTTAAAACCTTGCCATATCAAACTTTTTTTAAAGGCTTCATTTTTCTCATCGGGCACAGATACAGGCAACACCAAAGTCCAATTATGATCCCAGTCCTGTTGATTAACAGCGTATATACGCCGAGCTGCTTTTTCATAATGCCCCGTGGCGGTATTTGTAAAACAATAATAACTGCAGCGGCCCACTTTATTCACTTGCAGCCAATCATTTTGCACTAGCCTATACACAGACGTCCTGATTTGGCGCTCGTTAAAACCAAAAGGTTCTAACACTTGAATGAGGCTGGCTAACGACACCCAACTCCCATGTTGGGACACCACATCACCAAATACCGTCACCACCATAGACGTACAGCTCACACTACTGTCTTTAATGTGTTGTTGTATTTTTATCGTGCGTTTGTGCTTATCTTTCACTTTTAGGACCTAAGTCTGCGTGGTTAAATTGTAGCCACCCTAATCCAAAACTTACCGATCGTCAAAGCTAACAATCACTTCATCCGACACTGGGTGTGCCTGACAGGTTAATATAAAGCCCGCTTCTACTTCGTGGGGCTCAAGGCCATGGCTAATATCCATATCTACTTGGCCTTTTATTAACTTGGCTTTACAGGTAGAGCAAACCCCAGCTTTACAGGAATATGGCAACTCTATGCCATTGTCCATACCTGCGTCTAAAATGTTAGAGCCTACCGTGGCTAGGTCGAAGTCGATAGCGCGCCCATCAGAAATAACGGTGACCTTACTGGTTTTATCTTCACCATACTGTTGAATGCGCTGGCGAGATTTTTCCAACATAATGTCTGAATCAGCCGATGAATTTGAAAACAGCTCATAATGAATTTGTTCGTTGGCAAGGCCTTCTAATCTAAAACCATGGGAGACCTCTGAGATCATAGACTCTGGCCCACAAATAAAAGCCTCACTGGTCTCAAGGATATTAATAATCTTATGCTTTTGTAACAAATAGCCTCTTTTGTTATCGACTTTACCCTTTAATGTATCAGAGCCCTGATCTTCTTGGCTCATGATATTAACCCACTTAAAACGATTTAAGTATCGACTTTTTAGAAAGCTTAGCTCTTCTTTAAACATCACCGTATTGGTGCGTTTATTGCCATAAACTAGGCTTACCATGCTCTGAGGTTCACGACTCAATAATGAAGAAATAATCGATAAAATTGGGGTAATGCCACTGCCCACCGCTAGACACATGTAGTTTTTTTGATGTTTAGCGTCTAACTGCGGACTAAATTGACCTTGGGGCGGCATCACTTCTATAGAGTCACCCACCTTAAAGTGGTCGTTGGCATGATTAGAAAAAACTCCGCCTCTTACGCGTTTAATCCCTACCCGTAAGTGCCCGTCATCAACACCACTACAAATAGAATAAGAGCGACGCACTGGAGTGCCATCGATGGTTATTTGTAAGGTTAAAAACTGACCAGGGTTAAAAACAAAGGTGTGTTTTAGTGCTTCGGGCACCTTAAAGCCAACCCTAACGGCGGTCTGGGTTTCTGGCTTAACTTCGTCTATGGTTAGTGTATAAAAATTTGTATCTGCCACAATTATCACCTAAATATGTTTAAATAAATCAAAGGGTTCGCTGCAATCATTGCACTGAAATAGTGCTTTACAGGCTGTAGAAGCAAACTCACTGACCAACCGTGTTGCATGGGAACCACAATGGGGGCATTGCACTTGTGTATCTTGCGTCAACACTCTATCTACCGTATCCACCGGTGGCGCTATACCATAACCACGCAGTTGCTCGCGGCCTTTGTTAGTCATCCAATCAGTGGTCCAAGCAGGCGTAAGTTCAAGCTCAACATTAACCTGAGCAATGCCATACTTGGTTAACGCAGCGGTAATGTCTTCACGGATAACATCCATGGCTGGACAGCCCGAATAGGTAGGGGTAATGACAACTGTGACGCTTTGGTCCTGCTGACTAATGTCTTTCAATATGCCGATATCCCAGAGGGATAAAACGGGAATTTCGGGGTCTGTTACTTCATCTAACAAGGCCCACAGGTGTGGGACATTAGATTCGTTACGAAATTGTTCGCGTTCATATTGAAGGCTCGATTTAGTAGGAATCAGCTGCATCTGTGTAGTTGTCATAAGTGTGGCCATATAAGTACTGATAAGATTACCAAGTAGCGCCAGGGAAGGAGCGATGTACAAATTGCATTTGTGTTAGCAAGTGCCCTAAATGCTCGGTGTGATAACCTTTTCTGCCGCCGCGAACGGCCCATGTGGCTTCAGGTATGGTTAGGCCGGCTTCTTCAAACACCTCTTCCACATCGGCCAACCACTGTTGTTTTAACTGTTCACAATCCACCGCAATACCAGCGTCTATTAACCGCTGTTCTAGGGCATCTACTTCGAATAACTCATGGCTATAACCCCATATGTCATCAACAGCCAATTGCATTCGGCGCTTACTTTCTTGTGTACCATCACCTAACCTAAGGGCCCATGACGTACTACGGCGACAGTGGTAGCTGGTCTCTTTAGAGGCTTTTTCGGCAATAGCTACCAAGGTTTCATCAGTAGATGATTTTAGTGCTTGTAAATGGTGTTTATTGTATAGATCTACTAATAACTGGCGCACAATAGTATAGGCAAAATCGCCCCGGGGCAGCTCGTTAATTAAATAGTTTTCAAACTCACGCTCGTCCCGCAAAAAAGCAAAATCATCCTCCGTTTTACCGTCTTCAGATAGCGTTGCGGCATGCCCGTAGAACAGCCGTGCACGGCCAATATAATCCAGTGCCACGTTCCCTAGGGCGATATCTTCTTCTAAGAAAGGGCCATTACTTACCCATTCAGATACCCGATGACCTAATACGATTGAGTCATCGCCCAAACGCACAAGGTAGTTAATTAGGTCTTGCTTACTATCCACTTTATTTTGAGTAGATTGAGTCATAAAAAGGCTCCTGCTTACATATTGCTGATTTCTTTGGGCAAAGGATAATAGGTGGCATGCCGATATGGTTTGTCATCCGATGGGTCAAAAAAGCTCTCACGGTCGTCTTCTTGTGAGGCACAAATATCGCCTGATTTAACCACCCAAATACTGATGCCTTCGGTGCGACGGGTATAAACGTCCCGTGCATACTCTAAGGCTTGCTCTTTATCTTCAGCGTGCAAGCTACCTACGTGTTTATGATCTAGCCCACGCTTTGGGCGCACAAACACTTCAAATAATTCAAGTTTTTCTGTAGTCATGGTATCTCTCCTTCCTGTGTAGCTTTTGTTGCGAAAGCACTAAGCTGCGTTTGTGGCGTTTTTTAATTGTTTCTTTTGCTTATAAGCGGCCATTGCTTCGCGTACCCATGCACCTTCTTCATGGGCTTTAATGTGATGCTGAATGCGCTGGCGATTACAATGGCCATTACCATTGATGACGCTATAAAACTCATCCCAATCAAGGTCGCTACTGTCATAGTGATTTCGTTCTTCATTCCACACAAGGGCCTTATCTGGGTGTTCTAGGCCCAAGTATTCAATTTGAGAAACCGTTTGATCAATAAACTTTTGGCGTAAGTCATCATTGGTTTCACGTTTTATCTTCCACTTCATTGATTTTGCTGAATGGGCAGAATCAGAATCGTGGGGGCCAAACATCATCAGTGATGGCCAGTAAAAACGATTGAGTGAATCCTGTGCCATTTTTTTCTGAGCTGGTGTGCCGTGGGCCAGCTCAATCATGATTTGATACCCTTGGCGTTGATGAAAGCTCTCTTCCTTACAGATACGAATCATGCCCCTAGCATAGGGACCATAAGAGGTGCGCTGTAGTGACACCTGGTTACATATCGCTGCACCATCCACTAGCCAACCAATAGCCCCCATGTCGCCCCAAGTTTGCGTTGGGTAGTTAAAAATAGAGGCGTATTTTGCAGTGCCTGTTTGTAGGGCTTCAATCATTTGTGATCTAGATATGCCTAAAGTTTCGGTGGCACTGTAGAGGTATAAGCCATGGCCAGCTTCATCTTGTACCTTGGCTAGCAATACCGCCTTACGCCGTAATGAAGGTGCGCGGGTAATCCAGTTACCTTCGGGTTGCATACCAATCACTTCTGAGTGAGCATGTTGTGACATTTGCCGAATTAAGTTTTTTCGATAGCCCTCCGGCATCCAATCTTTAGGCTCAACTTTCTGCTCATCGTCAATCTTTGCCTGAAAGGCAATTTCTAGTTCGTGTTCTACTTCTAATTTAGTGTGATCACTCATTTTATTCACCTTATTTGTGCCATTCATTATTTACACGCGCTCAATAATCATCGCAATACCTTGGCCAACACCTACACACATAGTGCATAAAGCATATTGACCACGGGTTCGATGCAACTGGTACATGGCTGTGGTCACTAACCTTGCGCCACTTGCGCCAAGCGGATGGCCTAAAGCAATCGCTCCGCCATTGGGGTTAACATGTGCCGCGTCATCCGCTATTCCCAATGCCCGCATTACTGCCAGCCCTTGAGCAGCAAAGGCTTCATTCAATTCAATGACATCCATTTGAGCAAGGCTCAGACCGGTTTTCTCAAGCACTTTTTGAGTGGCCGCCACTGGACCATAACCCATAATGCTGGGGGCTAAGCCAGCTGCGGCCATACCTACTATGCGCGCTTTTGCCGTTAAACCATGACGCTTAATACCCTCGCTTGACGCCAATAACAAAGCGCAGGCACCATCATTAACCCCGGACGCATTACCCGCAGTTACGCTGCCGCCTTCACGAAATGGCGTGGCTAATTTACTAAGAGTTTCTAAACTACTGAGCCGTAAGTGTTCATCTGCAGAAAAAATCACATCGGGTTTTTTTCGTTGAGGAATAATTACAGGCACAATTTCTTGTGCAAAGAGGCCTTCGTTTTGAGCTTTCTGAGCGCGTGTTTGACTGGAAAATGCAAAGGAATCTTGAGAAACACGGTCAATGTTAAACTGCTCAGCCACGTTTTCGGCTGTTTCTGGCATTGAATCAACACCATACTGTTGCTTCATTAGCTTGTTAATAAAACGCCAACCTATGGTGGTATCATACATTTCGGCTTGGCGGCTAAACGCCGTATTTGCCTTACCCATAACAAAGGGGGCACGCGACATAGACTCAACACCACCGGCAATAATTAAATCGGCTTCACCACTGCGTATGGCCCTTGCACCCGTGCCCACGGCATCAATGCCTGAGCCACAAAGCCTATTTAGCGTGACGCCTGGTACATCCACCGGCAAGCCAGCCAATAAACCACTCATGCGAGCCACATTGCGGTTGTCTTCACCTGCCTGATTGGCACAACCATAGAAAATATCGTCAACACCGGCCCACTCAACACTAGGGTTACGTTGCATCAGTGCCTTAATAGGGATCGCACCCAAATCGTCTGCACGTACACTTGAAAGAGCGCCCCCATAGCGGCCAAACGGTGTTCTAATAGCGTCACAGATAAAAGCATCATTCATTAGTTATTCCTCGATTCAGGTAATACACTGCCATTAATTCGTGCAGCATTGCCCTTAAATAGTGCGATGAGTTGCGCATTTTGGTTGGTCACTTCCACCTGATAAATACCACTGCGTTTACCCTGATAGCTTTGCGTGGCTACAGCAGTGAGCAGATCGCCCTTCAGGGCAGGACGTAAGAAATCTATGGTACATCCTGCAGCCACCGTTGCATGATTCTGCGAATTACACGCAAACGCAAAGGCGCTATCGGCCAGGGTAAATATCATGCCGCCATGGCAGGTTTTATGGCCATTTAACATGGTATCGGTGATTGTCATGGTAGCTGTCGCAAAACCACATTCAACATTAACAATCGCAATGCCTAAGGTTTTGGAGGCCAAATCTTGGCTCAACATATGGTCTGCACAGGCTTTAGCGAGTTGGTTATCATTCATTTGCTGGGTCATGTTATTGGCCAGTAAAATAAGGTTGGCGCTTTTCCATAAAGGCACTGACACCTTCGCGATAGTCGTCCGATTTTCCCAATGACTGCATGGCATCTTTTTCAATTTCTAGCTGCTGGTGTAGTGGGTTAGAAAATGACTCATTAAGCAGTTTTTTAATCATTGCCAATCCTTTGGTAGGTTGTGTAGCTAGGTGCTCTGCTATCTCTAAGGTCTCTTTCATTAGCGCCTCATCGTCTACACATTGCCAAATCATGCCCCATTTTTCCGCCTGTTCTGCAGACAGCTTATCGCCTAATAGAGCCAGCCCTTTAGCCCTAGGCAGACCTAAAGCGCGGGGTAAGTTAAAGGTGCCGCCTGAGTCAGGTACCAAGCCTATTTTGCAAAACGCTTGTACGAACTTAGCACTACGAGCAGCCAAAACAATATCGCAAGCAAGGGCAATGCTTGCACCCGCACCAGCTGCAACACCGTTAACAGCGCAAATGACTGGTTTTTCCATGGCCATAAGATTGCGGATCAAAGGATTGTAATTACGTTCAATTGAGTCTCCCAAATCTGGTCCTTCAGCGGCCACCTTAACGGCTCTATCACCAAGATCTTGGCCAGCACAAAAACCTCGGCCTGCTCCGGTAATCACCAAACACCGCACTGAGCTATTGATTTTAGCGTCGTTAATGGCCACTTTTACCTCTTCATGCATTAAGCTAGTAAAGCTATTTAGAGTGGCGGGTCTATTTAACGTCAGTACGCCTACACCACGATTGATTTGGTAAATAATTGTTTCGAATTTCATCAACAATTCCTCAATAATATTTTGAATGTGTAGACAGCAATGGTTTTATAAGTAACCATTAACCTCCACATTAGTTAACTTTTTATCCGGAATTCACCATGCCAATTTATGCAATAGAAGACCTTATTCCTGTTGTTGACCCTAGTGCCTACGTACACCCTACTGCCGTGTTAATTGGCGACGTCATTATTGGCCAAGGCTGCTACGTTGGCCCCAATGCTGTTCTGCGCGGCGACTTTGGCCGCATAGTGCTCAAGCAAGGCAGCAATATTCAAGACACCTGCGTGATGCACAGCTTTCCCGGCAAAGACTGCGTCATTGAACGCGACGGACACATTGGTCACGGTGCTGTATTACACGGTTGCCACATTGGTCGTAATGCTCTAGTGGGCATGAACGCCGTCGTCATGGACGGCGCGGTCATTGGCGACGAATCCCTTGTCGCTGCCACTGCTTTTGTTAAATCTGGCTTTGAGTGTGCTCCTAGAAGCCTACTTGCTGGCAGCCCTGCCTCTGTAAAACGGCCTTTAAGCGAGCAAGAAGTGGCTTGGAAAAGCAACGGCACTGTTGAATATCAACACCTCACCCAACGCTGCCATACAAGCTTACAACTCGTTCAGCCTTTAGCTCAGGTACAGCCAAATCGCCCGCGTTTTAATACCAGTAGCCATCAGCCTAAAAACAGTTAGTACAGATCACTTTCTATCTTTATTCTTTACGCTCAACCAATGTCAAAATATCATACAGTGCCACAATGACTTGATCTTGGTTAGTGACCTGTACGTCCCATAACACCACCCCGGTGGGGCTTTTTTCTTCTGGACGTTGGTCTTTTTTAATTTTCTTCTTTGCGGTTATTTTTACTTGTATGGTGTCACCTATGTGCACGGGTTCTACAAAGCGTAGGTTTTCCATTCCATAGTTAGCTAACACGGGGCCTGGGGCTGGATCAACAAACATACCAGCGGCTGCCGAGATGATAAAATAACCGTGGGCAACTCTTTGTCCAAACAATGAATCTTTGGCGGCTATTTCATCAAAATGGGCATAAAAATGATCGCCCGACAGACAACCAAAATTCACGATATCAGCTTCGGTAACGGTGCGACGATGGGTGGTTAAACTTTCCCCCACTACTAATTCTTCAAAGTATTTACGGAATGGGTGACGATCAGTACTGGAGGTTATAGCACCGGCCATATATTCACGGGTGATGGCCATTAAAGAGGTTGGCGACCCTTGGATGGCTGTACGTTGCATGTAGTGTTTAATAGCACGGGAACCTCCCAATTCTTCGCCACCACCCGCTCGCCCTGGGCCACCATGCACCAAGGTAGGCAGTGGTGAACCGTGACCAGTGGATTCTCCAGCACAATCTCGATTAAGTACCAACATACGCCCATGGAAGGCTGCGGCAGCCATTATAATTTGGGTAGCTTCCTGGTCATCATAGGTCACAATAGAACCCACTAAGCTGCCTCTGCCTAAACGAGCAATGGCGACAGCTTGCTCAATAGAATCATAAGGCATAATAGTACTAACGGGGCCAAAGGCTTCAATACTATGGGGAGCATTGGTGGTAAGAGGTTGCTCACAATACAACAAGGTTGGCGGGTAAAACGCTTCTTGCGCCACCCCGTCTCCCACTAGCTGCATGTCAACATCATTACCGCCATAAATAACCTCACAATGCTGGCTAAGAACAGCAACCGTATCCCTGATGTCTGCACATTGATTACGACCAACAAGCGGCCCCATACGCACATCCTTTTCAGCAGGATTACCCATGACCACCTTATCAAGTTGTAACTTTAGCGCCTGAGTCACCGCCTCTACTTTAACGGAAGGCACTATAATGCGCCTAATAGCCGTACACTTTTGACCCGCTTTGACAGTCATTTCTGTAATAATTTCTTGAACAAACAAATCGAATTCAGGGTCTTCGACGCCTACGCTTGCGCCCAAAATTGAACAATTAAGGGAGTCGGCTTCCATGTTAAAGGGGATGCTGTTATCTACAATATTGGGGTGAGAGCGTAATTTCTTGCCCGTAGTAGCCGATCCAGTAAAAGTCACCACGTCTTGCTCGTTAAGGTGGTCTAGCAAATCGCCTACGCCACCACAAATGAGCTGCACAGAGCCTTCGGGTAATAATTTAGACTCAATGATGTATTCAACCACAGCCTGAGTCACATAGGAGGAAACCGTCGCAGGCTTTACAATAACGGGGACGCCAGCAATTAAACTTGGGGCGATTTTTTCAAGCATGCCCCAGCAAGGGAAGTTAAAGGCGTTAATATGTACCGATACACCTTGTTTTGAAGTTAATATGTGTCGACCTGCAAAGCTACCATTCGCCGAAAGCGGTTCTGGTGGGCCTTCTACAATAAATTTTTCATTAGCAAATTCTCTGCGCGCAATGCCTGAGTAGCTAAACATCGTGGCTAAGCCACCATCGATATCAACCCAGCTATCTTTTTTAGTAGCCCCTGTTTTGGCTGAAATTTGGTATAAGTCGTGTTTTTTTGTTAACAGGTATTTAGCAAGGTTTTTTATGGCATTAGCACGCTCATGAATGGTCATATTTCTAAGTGCTACACCACCGACATTGCGGCCGTGCTCAATCATTGCTTCAAAATCTACACCTGCGCTGCTTACATTACAGATGACTTGTCCATTAATTGCATTGCGTACTTCGGAGCCACTTATCTTGCCATCGACACCTTCCACCCACACGCCGCACGCATAACTCATTGATTTCATTACATAATTCTCTATAAACCAGCAGACTTAAAGGCCTTAACTCAAGCTCTTTAAAAACAATTCTAATGACCACTAATGATACATCTTAATTAACCCAAGTCAAATTTACGTATCGTTAAATTGGAATGATATAGCCCATCACTCAAAAATAGCGCCATGCAGGCACTAAAACAGCATAAATAAACCCATTAGCCAACAATCTATAGGCTGCCAAATCCATTGCGATACACTTTATTGATTAGTGTCAATAAAGTGTAGTATATTCGATTTACGTACTTAGATGATCAACAATATCTACTTTGGAGTGCCCCATGGCAGGAAAGATGACAAGTGACAAAATAGGCTTTGATGCCATTGAGACGGCTAGTGTAGACGAACTACGTCATTCGCAATTACAAAACCTTAAAAAAACCCTTAGCGATGCTTACCACAGCTCTAGCATCTACAAGAAAAAGTTTGATGATGCCGGCGTTCACCCAGACGATTTAAAAACTCTAGAAGATTTGAGCAAGTTCCCCTTCACTACCAAAGCCGACTTACGTGACAATTACCCTTTTGGCATGTACTGCAAACCCATGGAACAAATCGTTCGCATTCACGCATCAAGTGGCACTACTGGCAAACCCACAGTGGTGGGTTATACTCAAAATGACATCGACACTTGGGCCAATTTGGTAGCGCGTTCAATCTATGCCGCAGGCGGACGAGCCAAAGACAAAATTCTTATTTCTTACGGGTACGGCCTATTTACTGGCGGCTTAGGTGCACATTACGGTGCCGAACGATTAGGCTGCGCAGTCATCCCTATGGGTGGTGGCCAAACGGAAAAACAAGTTCAATTAATTAATGATTTTGAACCCGACCTAATTATGGTCACACCGTCGTATATGTTAAATATTGCCGATGAAATTCACCGCCAAGGCATTGATCCTCAAAAACTAGCATTACGTACCGGCATTTTTGGAGCAGAACCTTGGACTAACGCCATGCGCACCGACATTGAAAACCGTATGGCAATCGATGCCGTGGATATTTATGGTTTATCAGAAATGATGGGGCCCGGCGTAGCGCAAGAATGTATTGAAACCAAAGACGGCCCAACCATATGGGAAGACCATTTTTACCCAGAAATAATCGACCCCATAACCAATGAAGTATTACCAGATGGCGAAGAAGGTGAACTTGTATTTACCAGCTTATCAAAAGAAGCCATGCCCATGATTCGTTATCGCACGCGAGACCTTACTCGCTTGCTGCCAGGTTCGGCTAGAACCATGCGCCGCATGGCCAAGATAACTGGGCGCAGTGACGACATGCTTATTATTCGTGGTGTTAACGTATTTCCAAGCCTAATTGAGGAGCAAATTTGCGGGATTGAAGGGCTTGCACCTCATTATCTTATCGAAATAGGCAAACAAGGAAACATGGACACAGTAAGAGTTAGGGTTGAATTAGAAGCAGGGCATTCAACACCAACCAATGAGCAACTGATTAAATTGTTGAGCCATAAAATTAAAACGTTTATTGGTATATCAACATCTATCGTCATTGAAGAACCCAACACATTGCCCCGCTCTGAAGGCAAAGCTAAACGGGTGATCGACCATAGGAACCAGTAATATCTGCGCTGTCACTAAAGCTTGAAACCACTTTGTTTGACCTGTACCTTTGATTTTAACGATGGGGCCACGTATGGTAGAGGTTCATTCACAACCCCTAAGAGATTTCATGTCTACTAATCAACCTGACACATCTGCACTTTTTTTGAGTACACGAATTATCAATGCTCGCGAGGCTAGCGGTTATACGCAAGCACAATTAGCCCTGCGCATGGGTATTAAAAAAAGCACCATAGCTAACTGGGAATCTAGCCGTACAAGCCCTAGAGCCAACAAGCTGACAGAGCTCGCAGGCATCCTAAGCGTGCCTGTTTTGT
Organism: Gammaproteobacteria bacterium; assembly: GCA_028598985.1. Classification (GTDB taxonomy): domain Bacteria; phylum Pseudomonadota; class Gammaproteobacteria; order Pseudomonadales; family Balneatricaceae; genus Njordibacter. The sequence goes on along the minus strand of JAQRMV010000011.1, from coordinate 14,270 downwards.
GGCTAATTGCAGGTGCTGAGTCGCCCGCCAAAAGCTCGACTCCAGATCTCAATGAGACTATATTATTAGAACAGAAGCTAGATAAAGCCGACCTATTAATAAATCAGCTATCGGCCCTCGTTGCCGATCTTCGTGGCCATACACGAAGGGTGCAAAGAGATATTGACGAAAACCACTAACCTATAACAGCCAACAAACGCGCTTTGGTGTGAGCATCTGCAAAGGATGCTTGCATGGCCATGCGTGAGATATTTCGCAATTGCTCCAAGTCTAAGCCAAAATCATTGGCGCCCGATTGGTATTCAGACCCTACAGTCGTAGCAAAAAACGGTGCATCATCGGAGTTAAGGCTGGTACTTATACCGGCCTCTAAAATTTTGTTTAGAGGGTGACTTGCAAGGTTTGGGTAAACAGATAACGCAATGTTACTACCTGGGCACACTTCTAGGGCGATGCCACGCTTAGCAAGCTCCGTTATTAAGGCTGGGTCTTCAACACTACGCACACCATGACCAATACGTGTCACTGGCAGGTTGTCGATAGCATCCCATACACTTTCTGGGCCCAATACTTCACCGGCGTGAGTAGTACAGGCAAAGCCCGCTGCTGCTGCAATGTTAAATGCTGGCGCGAAATCTGCTTGGGTAAACATGGATTCATTACCACCCATACCAAAGCCTACAATGTACGGATGAGAATTATCGACCAGCTGCTGTGCTACGACAACAGCTTGCTCCGGACCTAAGTGACGCACACAAGACACAATTAAACGGCCAACAATACCAAAGTCGCGCTGGGCATCATCAATACCTTGAACGCAACCAGACAGCATGTCGTCATAACTCATTCCTACTGCTGCAGCATGGTCTGGAGAAATAAAGGTTTCTGCATAAATAGTCCCTTCTGCTGCGCACTGCTCCATATAGGTGTACATAATGTCGCGGTAGTCTTGGGCTTTGCGTAAACAAAAACTCGCTTCGTCGTAGGCCTGTAAAAATTCAACAAAGTCGTTCCAAGCAAAGGTGTCATCCTTGGTGAATAAGCCTTCTTTTAAAGTAATACCATTACGCTTCGCAATAGTGCGCACTAAACCTGGAGGTATGCAGCCTTCAAGGTGGCTATGAAGCTCTACTTTAGGCAGGTTTTGGATTTGACTTGCTAGTGATTCAGACATGAAATACTCGTTTAATATAATTAATTTAATTCGCAGGCTGTGCCATAAGCTAAAGGCACTAGATTTAAATGTTGTGCCACAGTTTGCCCCATATCAGCAAAGGTTGCTCTTTCACCTAGGTCGCAGGCTTGCACCGGTGCGCCACAGTGGTGGCCGTAAAATACAACGGGAACATGTTCACGGGTATGGTCGGAACCAGGCCATGTTGGATCACAACCGTGATCTGCACTGAGCAACACCAAGTCTTGCTGACCTAGATTTGCTTCAATTTCTGGCAACCTGGCATCAAACTCTTCTAAGGCATTGGCATAACCCGCCACGTTACGGCGGTGGCCATATTTACTGTCAAAATCCACTAAGTTAACAAACAACAGCCCTTCTTTCACAATGTCCATTTGGGCTAATAACTGATCAACCAAGCTCATATTATTAGCCGCTTTTACGGTATAGCTCACGCCTTTATGGGCAAATATGTCACCAATTTTTCCTACCGATACCACCGTACCCTGCTGGTCTTGAATATGATCCAATAAAGTGGGACCAATCGGCGGCGTGGTTAAGTCTTTACGGTTGGCTGTACGTTCAAAATCGGCATTACAGGTGCCTTTAAAGGGCCGTGCAATAACCCGCGTTACATTTAAAGGGTCTACTAATTTTTTAGCCACTTCACATAAGGCATATAAGCGCTCTAAGCCAAAGGTGTCTTCATGGGCTGCAATTTGAAAGACAGAGTCTGCAGAGGTATAACAAATAGGGTAGCCAGTGCGTAGGTGTTCTTCACCGTACTGCGCTAACACATCGGTGCCAGAACCATGCTTATTGGCTAAGGTGCCTTGTATATTACCTAGAAACAATAAGTCTTTTAATAGCTGTTCTGGAAAACAGTTTTCTTGCTGTGGGAAGGTGCCCCACTCAAAAGGTACAGGTAAACCACAAATTTCCCAATGGCCACTGGGTGTATCTTTGCCACTACTTACTTCTACGGCATGACCATAAGCCCCTTCTACACGGGTGTGGGTTGCCAGGGGCAATACTTCCTTTCTGCTTCCCACTGCAGCAGCACCTAATCCCCACCGTAAAAGGTTAGGAATTTTCAAAGGGCCTTGGCGCTGGGCGTTGTTAGCCAAGCCAGCTTCACAAGCTTCCACTATGTGGCCAAAGGTATCAGAATTTTGATCGCCATACCTAGGGGCATCCGCGCTAGCGCCTAAGCCCAATGAATCTAAAATTATAATAATGGCTCTATTCATGGTATCGATCTTTATGTTGATTGGTAATATTTAGGCTGGGTATATTTCTTTCACTAAAGAATGGGTCTTTACTGCTTCTGGTGCCAAGCCAATTAGATTTGGAAAACCCTTATTAAGCTCATCCCATTGGTTCTCATCGCGTATATGCGCTACTGCTAAGGCCTGCCCTGCCTCTACATAGTCGCCTATTTTAACCACCTGGGTAAGGCCTACAGCATAATCGATGACATCATCAGCTTTGGAGCGCCCCGCCTTAAGCCTTACCATGGACAAACCAATTTCACGTACGTCAATGGTGGTCACATAACCTTGCATCTGGGCCAAGATAGGCTTTATCATTGGCGCCTGGGGCAAATAATGCTGCGGCTTTTCTAATAAATCTGCAGGCCCACCAAGGCCTATTACCATGTCTGCAAATACCTGTGCTGCATAGCCTTGATTTAACGCAGTTAGTGCTTGGTCTCTCGCCCTATCCAAACCATTAACCGCACCACTAATGTCCAACATGTGCGCCGCCAATTCAATGGTTATTTCTAGCAACCTAGCGTCTGCTTTAGCTGGGTTAACCAAAAAATCAATACACTCAGCCATTTCCACAGCATTACCCACACTATGGCCTAGCACTTGGTTCATATCGGTAATCAAACACCGCGTTGGCACTCCTGCACCTGTGGCCACCTGAGAAATACTCTGGCTTAATTCTTGAGCCATACTCATTTTCGCAGCAAAAGCACCGTTACCCGTTTTTACATCCATCACTAAGGCATCTAAACCCGCTGCCAGTTTTTTGGATAAGATGGATGCCGTAATTAAATCAATAGATTCCACAGTCGCTGTAACGTCACGAGTGGCATAAAAACGCTGATCTGCTGGCGCTAGTTGGGCCGTCTGGCCAATAATCGCACAACCTACGCGCTTCACTAAAGCCTTAAACTGAGCCTCATCTGGTGTGGCATTGTAACCCGGAATACTGTCAAACTTATCAAGGGTACCACCCGTATGGCCTAAACCTCGACCAGAAATCATCGGTACATAGGCCCCACAAGCAGCAACAATAGGCCCCAGCATCAAGCTTACTTTGTCACCCACACCACCGGTGGAGTGTTTATCCACCACCGGGCCATTGAGGTCCATATCTTGCCAGCTAAGCACCTGCCCTGAGTACATCATTTGTTGCGTTAGGCTGACACGCTCTGCCATTGTCATGCCGCGCTGAAACACAGCCATGGCAAAAGCGCCTAGTTGGGCATCACTGAGCTGGCCACTGGTAATACCTTGCACTATGAAAGTAATTTCGGCATCTGTGAGGGCTAATCCGTCACGTTTTTTACGGATCAACTCTTGAGGCAATAAGGCCGCGCTCACGTCGGTGTCTCAAAAGCTTTGATGAAGGCGTGTAATAACCGCTCTACGGCATCCGTCGCCATCTTGGCGTATTCCATGGTTTGTTCGTGGCTTAATGGTGTAGGGCTCATGCCCGCGGCGTAGTTGGTCACAATAGACAAGGCACATAAAGGCAAACCTTGATGACGGGCTAAAATAACTTCAGGTACAGTAGACATGCCTACCGCTTGTGCGCCCAGTATTTTAAGGGCACGAATTTCTGCCGGTGTTTCAAAATGAGGGCCACACATCCAAGCATAAACGCCCTCGTGCAGGGTGACCTTGTTGGCCTTAGCGGCACTACGCATAGCATCGTTCATACCATGGTGATAGGCCTGTGTCATATCTACAAAACGTTGATTACCCTGCGCACCAAACAAGGGAGATACGCCGGTCATATTAATGTGGTCTGTGAGCAGCATTACGCTGCCTGGGCCAGCTTCAGTTACCATACTGCCCGCTGCATTAGTAAGGATTAAAGCTTCACAACCCATGGCCTTAAAAGTTTGAATAGCAACAGCCATTACATCGGCCTTGCCCTGTTCGTAATAATGGGCACGGCCTTGTAATACGGCTACACGGGTACCTCCTACATGACCTAACACTAAACGTCCGGCGTGGCCTCCTACCCCCGCTTGAGGGAACCCAGGCAAGTCATCAAATCCAATACTAGCCACCGCCTCTACTCGGTCTGCAAAGGGGCCAAGGCCAGAACCTAACACCATACCTATTTGTGGCACAAAGCCGTTTGCTGCTTGATCAATAACGGCTAAACAGGTGTCTACCTGACTCATGATAAAAACTCCGGCCCAAATGCATGGGGCAATAATTCGCTAACAGATAAACGTTGTTGAACACCCGCTGGTGAACACAAAATAACAGGGGTACTACTGCCTGCAAACTCTCGTATACGTTGACGACAGCCTCCACAAGGTGTTGCTCCTTGTTGATCTTGACTCATAATATAAATTTTTTGAATGCGTTGGTGACCTGCCAACACCATGGCAGCAATGGCAGCAGTTTCTGCACAATGGCCTTCTGGATAGCTGGCATTTTCTACGTTACAACCGGCAAAGGTGTGTCCGTTTTCGGCAACAATAAGAGCCCCTACTGGGTACTTTGAATACGGCGCGTAGGCCTTGGCCATGGCCTGTTTTACCGCACTAACATATACCAATTCGGTTGTTTCATCAGTCATCGCTATCGCTCTTTTACGTAGGCAGTACCTACCGCTTTAGGGGGTATGGCGCGGCCAATAAAACCTGCCAACAAAATAACGGTTAGCAAGTAAGGCGTGGCTTCAATAAATTGTACTGGAATCTCTCCAATACCCGGTATAGACACGCCCTGTAAACGCACAGCCACAGCATCTAAAAAACCAAACAACAAACAGGCCAGCATCACCGTTAGTGGGCGCCATTTACCAAAAATAAGCGCTGCCAAGGCAATATATCCCTGCCCTGCGGTCATGTCTCTTGTGAACTGCGCGTTATGTGCGGTACTAATATAAGCACCAGCAATACCACATAAAACACCACCTACAATGAGTGCCTTATAACGTAATTTAATCACCGACAAACCCGCCGTATCTACAGCTTTAGGGTTTTCTCCAACCGCTCGAAGGCGCAGGCCAAACCGCGTACGATAAACCACCCACCAAACCATGGGAACCACCACAAAGGCTAAATACACCAATATGTTATGGCCACTAATCAGTTCTTTGTAAATGGGCCCTAATACAGGAATCAATGCCAGCTGTTCGACAAAAGGCAAGGTGATGGATAAAAACCGAGACTCATTACTAAGCGCAGGCGTTAAACCACCTTGGTGGAACCATGCCAAACCAAGAATGATGGTTAAGCCCGCCACAAGAATGTTAATTGCTACACCACTGACGATTTGATCGCCGCGGTGGGTAATGGTGGCAAATCCATGCAACATCGCCAAACTGGTAGAAACAAGTATGGCAATACCCAAGCCAGCCCACGGGGAACCGACAATTGAAGCCACACTCGCGGCAGCAAAAGCCCCCGCTAGCATTTTTCCTTCAAGACCAATATCTACTACGCCAGAACGCTCTGCAAACAAGCCAGCCATAGCTGCAAAAATAAGGGGCGTAGACACACGTATAGTGGCATCCAAGGTGAGCAATACCGTCAAAAATATATCGTTCATGGGGTAGCTCCTAATTCACCCTGCGTGTTAACAGGGGCCAAATTACGCACCAACCATGGCCTGTACATATATTCCAACGCACCACAGAACAAAATTACAAGGCCCTGCATCACCACTACTATGTCCCTAGAAATACCACTCATTTCAAAGGCTAATTCAGCGCCACCTTGATACAGCGTACCAAACAACAAAGCAGCTACAATAATACCTAGTGGGTGATTACGCCCCATAAGGGCTACGGCAATACCGCCAAATCCATAACCTAGGTGAAAGTCCATGATTAAGCGGTGTTGGTAACCCACCAGTTCATTAACGCTCACCAAGCCTGCTAATGCGCCAGAAATACACATGGCCACAATGATAATGCGTTTTGGTTTAATACCGCCGTAAACAGCAGCTGTACTATTTTTACCCGTGGCGCGAATAGCGTATCCCCAGCGCGTATGCCAAAGGAAGAACCATACCAACACAGAGCATAATAAAGCCAAAAGAACAGACAAGTTTAGTGGTGACGCTTCAATGGTATAACCAAAACCAGCCATCACATCATGCACAAACGGCATCCATGCGTTGGTTGGGAATAATTCACTTTGAGGCGTCATCTGGCCCGTTTCACGCAACACATGAACCATCATATACACCATCATAGAAGCGGCTAAGAAGTTAAACATAATGGTGGTGATCACAATATGGCTGCCGCGATATGCTTGCAAATAGGCCGGAATCAAAGCCCATAAAGCACCAAACACCAAAGCGCCGATAATACTTGCAGGTATAAATACCCAAGCACCTAGGGTAGGGTCTAGAAACAAAATAGCTAAACCCGCGCCCAAACCACCTACGTAAGCTTGGCCTTCGCCACCTATATTAAATAAGCCAGCGTGGAATGCCACGGCAACTGCCAAACCGGTAAAGATAAAGTTGGTGGTGTAGTAAATGGTGTAGCCAATGCCTTCTTCGTAACCAAAGGAGCCATAAAGCAGAACTTCTGCTGCTTCAATAGGGTTTACGTCGATCAACAAAAACACCACTGCAGTGGCAACAAAAGCCGTTAAAACGTTTAGAAATGGTAATAACAAGCCATTGATCCAAGCTATTCGAGTGTCACGATTCATGCTGAGAGGTCCTGAGAAGTAGCTTGGGTGGAAGACTCTTTATCCATAGAATGAAAAGGGTCCAAAGAATCTTGTGAATCAAGCGCGTTGGCCATCATCATACCTAGTGTGCGCTCATCAGCACTTTCTGCGCTTATACGGCCTGTCACCTCACCGTCACAAAGCACAATAATACGGTCACTGATCGACATAATTTCGTCCAACTCAACAGACACCAAAAGCACAGCCTTACCCGCGTCTCGCATGGCAATAATGCGTTGATGAATAAATTCAATGGCGCCAATGTCTACCCCCCTTGTGGGTTGGCCAATAAGTAATATCTCTGGATTGCGTTCCATCTCTCGGGCCAAAATGAGCTTTTGCTGGTTACCACCAGAGAAATTGGCAGACTTAAGATGGGGATCTGCAGGTCTCACATCAAAGGCTTGCATTAATTGTTGACAGTTGGCGTCTACCTTGTCTTTGCTTAGCCACAGACCTGAGTTTATTTTTGGGTCGGTGTGATAACCTAACAGTGCCGATTCGCTGGCACTAAAGTCGGTAATTAACCCCATACGATGGCGGTCTTCGGGCACATGGGCTACACCCATGTCTCGCAATATATCTGGTCCTAGGGCAGATTTAGCATTCATTTCAACACCCAACATTTCAATGCTGCCGCTGGAGATGGGGTGGATACCTGCCAAAGCTTCTAACAACTCAGACTGACCATTGCCAGAAACGCCGGCAACACCTAATACTTCTCCAGCACGTAGCTCAAAGCTCACGTCTTTTAAACGCTCTACGCCTTGTTTGTCTGCCATGGTTAAGTGCTTAACAGTCATTAAAGGTGCCCGTACATTGGCTGGGCCTTTGTCTACTTGCAGTAATACTTTTCGGCCTACCATTAACTCGGCCAGCTCTTCCCTATTAGTATCCTTGGTATCTCTGTGGGCCACCATTTCACCCGCACGCATTACCGAAACCTGGTCTGTAATAGCCATAATTTCCCGTAGTTTGTGGGTAATCAACATGATGGTTACACCCTGTTGTTTGAGGGCACCAAAAATTCTAAACAGTTCTTCTGCTTCTTGAGGGGTTAACACCCCTGTTGGCTCGTCCAAAATAAGTATTTTGGCGCCTTTATAAAGGGCTTTTAATATCTCAACCCGTTGTTGTAAACCTACGGATAAAGTGTCGATGGTAGCATCTAGGTCAACCTTAAGGCCGTATTCATCACCTAAACGGGTGAGTTCTTTTCGCGCAGCGGCAAGGCCATTGGCCAATAGAAGGCCGCCTTCACTGCCTAAAATCACGTTTTCTAATACCGTGAAGTTTTCTACCAGCATAAAATGCTGGTGTACCATACCAATGCCTGCGGCAATGGCTTGGTGGGAATCTGTGAATGAATAGGTATTACCTAAAACATCAATCTTGCCTGCATCGGCTTGGTAAAAGCCATACAAAATGCTCATTAAAGTGGATTTACCCGCACCATTTTCGCCAATAATGCCATGAATATTGCCCTGCTTAACTTGCAAACACACCTTGTGATTTGCACGTACTGCACCAAAGTGTTTATCAATACCAGTCAGTTCAATCGCTAGATTTTTCATAGTCATCGGTCTTAGGTTGTCGGTCTACGGACAAAGAATGGCAGTCGGCGATTTTTACAAACCGCCGACCGCATACTGAAAACTACTAATTAGTAGTTACAGGTGTTGTCTGACATATAGTCATGTACAGCAATGTCACCCGCAATGATAGATGCTTTAAGTGCATTTACCTGAGTTTCCATGTCTGCAGTAACCAAGGCACGGTTGTGCTCGTCTAGAGCCCAATCAACGCCACCTTCAGCAAGACCCATACTTACAAAACCAGGTTCCCAGGTGCCATTGTTAGCCGCTTCGTAACTCTTGTATGCGGCTTCGCCTACGCGCTTAACCATAGAAGTTAACATGGTGCCTGGCTGTAGGTGGTTTTGGTTGGAGTCTACACCTATAGCCCATTTGCCGGCGTCAGCAGCAGCTTGGTATACACCAAAACCAGTGCCACCAGCAGCTGCGAATACTACGTCAGCGCCAGCTTCAATTTGGCTACGAGTTAACTCGCCACCTTTCGAAGGGTTACCAAATGCAGCAGGTGTAGAACCTGTCATGTTATGAATCACCTTGATGTTGGCATTGATGTGCTTTGCACCTTGCTCATAACCACAACCAAAGCGGCTGATCAAAGGAATGTCCATACCGCCTACAAAACCGATGGTACCGGTCTCAGATTTCATAGCTGCCAAAGCACCTACTAAGAAAGAACCTTCATGTTCTTTAAACACGATATTTTGTACGTTAGCTTCAGGCACAACCATGTCGATCAAAGTAAATTTGGTATCTGGGTAGGCTTGAGCTGCAGCACTTACGGCATTAGCTTGGGCAAAACCTACTGCTACGATTGGGCTGTTGCCACGCTTAGCAAGCTTTTTAAGGCCTTGCTCTACTTGAGCCTCGTTGGTAGGTTCTACTTCACGAACACTGATGCCCGTGTCGGCAGTAAAACGCTTAACACCGTTATAAACCGCTTCGTTAAATGATTTGTCGAACTTGCCGGCTTTGTCATATACAACAGCTGGTTTAACGTCTGCCTGGGCGACAGAGGCGGTTAATGCGACTGCACCGGCTACTATAGACATAGTGATTTTATTTAATTTCATGGGGTACTTCTCCTAGTTTACATAGATCGGCTAACGCCGCTTTCTTCTTTTTAAATCAGTCGCCGTATGGCGCCCAAATATTTTTTACTTGTGTGGCTTGGCGTAAATATTCCAAACCCTCACCCTGCTGAGGGTCGAGCCAATCTCGATCGTTGTCGACATGACTCCACACCCTTTTTAAATTGGCCACACTGGCCAGCTCTACTTGAGTTATTGTATCCGTATCAGCCCAACACCAAAGGGCATCCACTTCTGCATGCCCAGCTAATTGCGTAGATAATTCAGACCTTGACCCTGCCACTATATTAACAACTCCTGCAGGAATATCAGAAGTTTCTAACACCTGCACTAGTTCTAAAGTGACACTGGGGTATTGTTCGCTGGCAACAAGCACCACACAATTACCCATGGCAATAGCCGGCGCTATTAAAGCAATGCTAGACATTAGTGGCTGCAGCGATGGTGCTATTAATCCCATAACACCAATAGATTCTGGCATCGCTAGGGTGACACCACGATAAGGCGCGTTATGCACCGCACCATCATACTTATCAGCCCATGCTGCGTAGGTAAATAGGCAACTAATCGCTGCGTCGAATTCTTGTTGCGCCTGATCAAGGGTGTAACCACATAATCGTTGTAAACGATTCACCCATTCTAATTCCCGCAGTGCTAAATTTTCTGCCAAAAAATACATCACCTGAGCTCGTCCATGGCCTGTTTGGTTACCCCATCCACTGGCCTTTTGAGCACTAGTCACTGCATTACGGATGTCTTTTCGGTTACCCACTCCTATGGTAGCTGCTAGGGTGCCGTCGGCATTAAAATAATCTTTACTGTGTCCTGCATCGGGGCGCGTTTGTTTGCCGCCAATATAGAACTTTAAGGTACGATCAACAGCAGATGAATGAATGCCTATTTCTGGCACAGGCGCTATAAATCCCGGTTCCTGTAACGGCTCTATTGGAGCAAGATGAGCTGGTTTAAGGTACTCATAAAGCCCTTCTTTACCACCTTCTCGACCAAAGCCAGATTCCTTCACCCCGCCAAAACCACAGGCCGCATCAAACTGATTATGGTTGTTAATCCACACCACGCCGGCCTTAATCTTAGGTGCCACATCCATGGCGCGATTAATATTTTCACTCCATACACTGGCCGCTAAGCCATAACGGCTATTGTTAGCTAAAGCCACAGCTTCTGCCTGAGTACGGAAAGTAACAGAGACCAACACCGGGCCAAAAATTTCCTCTTGAACTAACGGGTGACTGCTATCCACGTCGGTAACCAGGGTGGGTGGATAGTAGTTTTTCTGAGGGTTTTTAGGGTCATATTGATAAACCTCACCACCCACTTTTAGGCCTTGAGTGACCAATTGGTCCACACGCTCATATTGCTGTTGGCTCACTAAACTACCTACATCAATGGATTTATCCAAAGGGCAACCGGTACGTAGTTGTTGCATACGTAGTTTAAGCTTGGCATGCAGCTGCTGCGCCACCGGCGCATGCACTAACAAGCGAGACCCCGCGCAACATACTTCACCTTGATTAAACCATATGGAATCAACCAAACCCTCCACTGCGGCGTCTAAATCAGCGTCTTCAAAGACAATAAACGCAGACTTACCACCTAATTCCAGAGTTAATTTTTTACCTTGGCCAGCAGTGCTGGATCGTATCGCACGGCCTACCGCTGTAGAACCTGTAAAGGCCACTTTATCTACGCCATTATGTGCCGCCAGAGTTGCGCCTGTGGCACCCGCTCCATTAATAATATTAATAACCCCCGCTGGCACGCCCGCTTGCTCGCATAAGTGTGCAAATAACATCGCCGTAAGGGGGGTTTGCTCTGCAGGTTTAATCACCATGGTGTTGCCCATAGCAATGGCGGGGGCCACTTTCCACGCCAGCATTAATAATGGAAAGTTCCACGGTATAATCTGTGCAGCAACCCCTACGGGGGCATATTTCGTCAGTTCTTGATCTTGTAACTTAGCCCAACCGGCATGATGGTATAAATGGCGTATAGCCAGTGGTATGTCTGCGTCACGACTTTCCCGTATGGGTTTGCCGTTATCCAAGGTTTCCAACACAGCGGCTAAACGAGCATGTTTTTGCAAGCCACGGGCTAATGCATAAAGCACTTTCGCACGACCTAACCCCCCTAACGCAAACCAATCTGGTTGGGCTTTACGTGCGGCTGCTACGGCTGCATCTACCTGTTCATCTGTGGCTACTTCAATTTGGCTCAGGGCTTCACCCGTTGCAGGATTAGTCACTTCAATGAATGCAGCCTTACTGTGGCTCACAAACTGGCCATCAATATAATGACCAAAGCGTCTGTTTTGTTGCTCTAGCCATGCTTGAGCTTCACTCGAACTTTCAAGGGCTTGGCTGTAGTTTAGGTTGTGGAACTCTTGTGTTAACGTCATGGTTATTTCCTAAGCCAATGGGTGTCGATACGCGGCTGAATAAAAGCCGCTATTAAAGTGATCTAGCTGACACTCGATATCACCTAACAAACTAGACGCACCAAATCGAAACAAGTCTGGTTCTAACCAACGTCGACCTAGCTCTTCTTGCATCATGGTCATATAGAGCAATGCGGTTTTGCTGTCGCTCACCCCACCTGCTGGCTTAAACCCAATGTAATACCCTGTCAGTTCATGGTATTCACGGATCATACGCACCATGACTAGACTCACTGGCAAGGTGGCATTTTGAGTTTCTTTACCTGTGGAAGTTTTAATAAAGTCGGCACCTGCCATCATACAAACCATAGACGCCTTGGCCACATTAGCTAAGTTGCCTAATTCGCCGGTAGCTAAAATAGTTTTTAGGTGGGCAGGCCCGCAGGCTTTTCTAAACGCTTTAACTTCGTCATATAAGGCTTGCCAATGACCCTCTAACACATGACGACGGCTTATTACGATATCAATTTCATCGGCCCCAGCGGCAACGGAATATTCAATTTCTGCAATACGCAAAGGCAATGGCGACAAACCTGCAGGAAAACCCGTAGACACAGCTGCCAAATGAATACCCGAGCCCTTAAGGCTAGAATACGCCGTATCTAACATTTCGTGGTATACACAAATGGCTGCTGTAGTAAGGTTTAAATCTGTAATACCTAGGAGTTCCTGAAGCGCTGCACTAACAGGCTGTTTGGCCTTGCTGCACAAACGTTTAACCCGCTCTTGTGTATCATCACCAGATAGAGTGGTCAGGTCGATGAGGCTAATGGCTTTTAACAACCATGCCGCTTGTTGTTGTTTCTTAATACTTCGACGGGCGCCATAGCCTGCACATCGACGTTCTACGGCGCTACGGTTTACTCTAATTTTATCTAATTGCTGCAAATCCAGAGCCATGCCAGGATTGCGCACCACATCTGAGAAACGATTTAAGCTTATGACATCAGCTGTATTAGCGGCCATTTGTATTGCCATTCGGTGATGCCTCCAGCATAAGTACTATTTTTTCAGCAGTGCTTTCACCCACAACTAAATCGCTTATTAACCCAGCACGTAAACCCCCAAGCACTGCTAGCTCTTTGCCTAATCCGCCAGCTACGGCAACCACTTGTTTACCTACCATTTCTTGAGCTTTGATACCTAAGCCCTGGTTATTAAGGGGGTGATCTACCAGCTTGCCTTGAATATCATAAAAACTACCAATCAAATCACATACGGCGCCTGCTTCACGCAACTGCTCTAAGTCTTGATCAGAAACAAGCCCTACACTGTGTAAGTAGTGATTGGTTTGTAGCGCACCTAAACCAATCACATACACGTTTGCATTGCGCGCTAAATTCAAACTAAATTGTACGCTAGCCTGTTGCATTAAAACACGGTGTTCTGCTTCATCTTTAGCCAAATAAGGCACCGGCATAAAGTAACCTTCACCCCCTGTTCGCTCTACCAATTGTTGGATTACATCTAACTTATTGGTAGAGAATTTTCTAGTAAGGCTTCCAGAAACCGATGCCAATACTAAATCTTCACGATTCACTCGAGGCAAACGCTCCGCAAGGGCCGATAATGAACGCCCCTTGCCCACACCTATACTGCTTTTGGGGGGTAATTTTTGCAGTAAGTTATAAAAAAATCGTGCCGCACCAGCGCCCACTTCATTAAAACTCATCGCGTCATCTTGATTAGCGGTAGCATCCGACGGTGTCACTAAACAGGAGGATAAATTAAAAGCCTTAATTATCCGCTCTTCTAAGGCCACACAACGAGCGGGGGCACCCTCAACAAACACTTTCACCATACCGTGCTGCTGGGCAAACTGGATAAGGCGATGGGCTTTTACTGGCGATATACCTAGGCGCTTAGCCACATCACCTTGGGTGTAGCCACCTATAAATGAAAGCCACGCAGCTCTGACAGCCAAGTCTAGCTGCTCTGCATCTGTCTGGGATTTAGGTGCATTTGAACTCATGGTGAAAAATATTACACCATGTGTAAAATTTATACCAATGGT
>JAQRMV010000109.1 GCA_028598985.1 Gammaproteobacteria bacterium | reverse complement strand
TCGTTGCTGAGTAAATCCACCCACAGCTCCTTTCAATAAAGTGTCTCAGAAGCTAGTATTGTAATGGAATTAATTCATTAGTACATCTGAAGATAGTGCTCTAGGCAACTTTAATTAACCATACCTACATTTATTTGACTTATATATGCCTTCGCCTCTAGAAAAATACAACGATGATCAGCAGCAAATGGGGTTTTCCGCAGACCTTGCGCAAGCAGAGGCGGTGGATCATTTGCAGCGGCTTTACCTTGAGCTTTGCGATTATAAAAAGCAGCAAGGGCATAATGCTAAATTATCTCGCAAATTGGCATTGTGGGCTGGGCGAAATGCCAAAAAGTGCACTGCTCCTCGGGGGTTGTACCTTTGGGGTGGGGTGGGCCGTGGAAAAACCTATTTGATGGACGTGTTTTTTGAGTGTTTACCATTTGAAGATAAGCAGCGCACTCACTTCCATCGGTTTATGCGTCACGTACACGAACGTTTAACAGTGCATAAAGGGATAAAGAATCCTTTGTTAGTGGTGGCGCAGGAATTGGCCGAGCAGGCCCGCGTCATTTGTTTCGACGAATTTTTTGTCACCGACATTACTGATGCCATGATCTTGGCCCATTTACTGGAATCTTTGTTTGATTTAGGTGTGGTGTTGGTGGCGACTTCAAATATAGAGCCTATGCGCCTGTATGAAAATGGCTTGCAGCGGCAGCGATTTTTGCCGGCCATTACAATGTTAGAAGCGCACACAAACATCGTTAATGTGGATGGGGGTGTAGATTACCGGTTGCGCACTCTTTCACAGGCCGAGTTATATCATTGGCCCATTGATGATCAGGCCGATATAAGTTTGTCATCAAGCTTTTCTGCTTTAGCACCTATGTCCACAGCATCAGAAACATTAGATGGGGGCGTTGTTGTAATCAACGCCCGTGAGTTTCGGTATGTAAAGCAGTGTGATGATATTATTTGGCTCACTTTTCATCAGTTGTGCGTATTGCCTCGGTCGCAGAATGACTATCTTGAGCTGGCATGTGAGTTTCACAGTTTGATTATTAGTAATGTGCCTTGTTTAACAGCCGGCATGGACGACCAGGCGCGACGCTTTGTGAACTTGGTGGATGTTTGTTATGACGCCAATTTAAAAGTTATTATTTCCGCCGAGGTGCCTTTATTGCAACTTTATGCCGGTGGGCCCTTGGACTTTGTGTTCCAGCGCACCCTAAGCCGGCTACAAGAAATGCAGTCTCATGAGTATTTGGCACGGGGTCATATTGCAGGTTAAGTCGGTTTGCTTTTAGGACTAAAGTAAAAAGATATAAAAACATTTACATATAGGGTTAACAAGCGGTGTCATTATCTTGTATAATCCGGCCTCGCAGTTTCTGTGTTGGCTTTAGATGTAGCTATTTAGGGTTGTTAGTGGCACAGACTGCTAGGCACGTTATTGATGGAGCGGTGTATTTATATGCGGCTACGTGCAATAACTCAATAATTATAGGTAGGCTTAATTAATTGAGCCATTAAAAAGGTTATTCACATGAAAACCGTAAGTGCTAAACCAGCTGACGTCACACGTGACTGGTATGTTATCGATGCTGAAGGTCAAACTTTGGGTCGTATGGCAACTGAAATCGCTCGTCGCTTACGCGGCAAGCATAAGCCAGAATTCACGCCCCACGTTGATACAGGCGATTATATCGTTGTTGTTAACGCGGAAAAGGTTCGTGTAACTGGTAACAAAGCAAAAGATAAAATGTACTACCGTCATACTGGTTACCCGGGTGGTTTGCGTTCTATGTCGTTTGAAAAATTGGTAGATCACGCCCCTGAGCGCCCAATTGAATTTGCCGTTAAAGGTATGTTGCCAAAAGGTCCTTTGGGTCGCGCTATGTACTCCAAGCTTAAAGTGTATGCCGGTACTGAGCATCCACATCAAGCGCAACAACCACAAGCATTAACACTGTAAGGAGACGATCATGGCAGCTACTCAATATTACGGTACTGGTCGTCGCAAGACCTCTACCGCTCGTGTATTCATGACTCCTGGCACTGGTGCCATCACTGTAAACAGCCGCACTTTGGATGTTTATTTTGGTCGTGAAACAGCCCGTATGATTGTTCGTCAACCTCTTGAGTTGACAGAAACAGTTGAAAAATTCGACCTTAATATTACCGTAGAAGGCGGTGGTGGTTTTGGTCAAGCTGGCGCGATTCGCCACGGCATTACCCGTGCACTAATGAACTTCGACGAAACATTGCGTCCTAGCTTACGTGCCGCTGGTTTTGTTACTCGTGACGCGCGTGAAGTTGAGCGTAAGAAGGTTGGCCTACGTAAAGCACGTAAGCGTCCTCAGTTCTCTAAGCGTTAAGCTTGTCGCATCCTTTATGGATGCAGTTCAAAAGCCCAGCCATGTTGCTGGGCTTTTTTATGGGTAATAGAAAAGTGTGTGGCAGTGTGTCGGCTTTGGTGGGGTGATAAGGAAAACTTGCGCGATGACAAATTCATGGCTTCTTATTGCTGTTGTGGGTGAGGTTTCAAGCCTTTAACCTTGTCTATTTAAAGGCTTTCCTTTAATATTGCAGGCAGTAATTTTACAGCCTAGCTGGAGACCAATTGAATGAGTAATGATGGCGTGAATAAGACTCGACGTCGCGTGCTAGTCGG
>JAQRMV010000108.1 GCA_028598985.1 Gammaproteobacteria bacterium | reverse complement strand
AATCACGCCAACAGTCTGAAGTGATTGATGCCCAAGCCCCCACCCTGAACATCACTATTGAAAAAACCACGCTACTCAAAGGTGAAAGCACCCAAATAAGATTGGACTTTAGTGAAGCCGTGCAGGGCTTTACGCTAAACAACCTGAGTGCCCACAATGCCACCCTGAGCGATTTAAAACTGAACCCGAGTCGCCACAGCACTTTGCCGTTTTCTTATGTTGCCACACTCACCCCAACGGATAATGTTAATGAGGCCAGCAACCGCATTAGAGTCAACAGCAACTGGCAAGACTTAAATGGCAATACACCAGCGGCCAGTTTCAGTTCAAGCAATTACCAGGTGTTTACCGACATTAACCCCACGCAAATACAAAGCTGGACAAGCAATAGCCCACATGGCACCCAGACAGCCTTTTCTCTGGGCGACACCATCACCCTAACGCTAACATTCACCAACAGCGTTAAGGTTAATAACGACCAGGCTCACTTATTCATTGACAACAAACGCTTTACTATTGACAAAGCAGTGTTTGACCATGCCAGCGATAAAAACCTGCTGCACTTTAATTACACCGTGCAAGCCAATGATGCCTTAAGTTTGTCTGAGTTTGCGGTTAAAAAAGACCAGCTATTTTTAACGGGGGTAACCGATGCCAAAGGTTACCACCTTGATTTATCGTCAATGCCAGACCAGGTGGCGTTGGGGGAATCATCTTTATTTAAAGTGGCAGACTCATTGACTGTAATAGGTGGCAATACGGGCAATACGGGGGATCTTAAAGTACATAAATTTTATGCCGATCTCAACGCCGATGGCTATATGGATGTTATTTCAACCGATAGGTATGCTAGTCGTGTCGGGTATCTCAAATTATATTTTTTCGAGGGTTCTGCCACAGGCATTAACTTCAAAGAGGGAGTGGGCACACCTTTTGATGCGCTTAATGAATTGTGGTTAAAAACCGGGTATCTTTACTCACTTACCTTTGCCGATGTGGACGGTGATGGCGATGTAGATATATTGGTTGGGCACGACAGGTTAACCTACCTTGAAAACGAAAACAACATTTATAGCTTGAATGCTGGGCATTCACTGTCTCATATTAGCACTGCAAATAATGCCTCACCCGCCTTTGCCGATATTGATGGCGATGGCGATGTCGACCTGGTGTTAGGGGATGGTGACAGGCTACGCTACTTTACCAACGAGCAAGGGTTTTTTACCGAGCAAACAGGCACAAACAACCCCTTTATCACGATTTCAAAGATGGGTGATATTGCCCTTGCCGATGTGGATGGCGATGGCGATGTGGACTTGGTTAATGGCGGGCGTTATTACCAAAATATCAACGGCGTATGGCTATTACAAACCGAATCGAACAATCCCCTTAGTGGTCTGCCATTTAGCACTGGCGTTACCAGATTTGTTGATGTCGATTTTGATGGTCGCATGGATGTAACCATTACTCAGAAGGATTATACCACTTATTATCAGAATATCTCTCGCACCGTTATCGACACCCAAGCACCCGATTCCCCCCGCATCCATATCAACGACACCTCGCTTGCCGTTGGCGACAGCACCACGGTTGAATTCCACTTTAAAGAAAAAGTATTCGACTTCACCCTGGACGACATCACTGCCGAAAACGCCAGCTTAAGTAACCTTAGGCAAGACACTCGCTTAGGCACTTTTGTGTGGACAGCAACGCTAAGCCCTGATGCTGGGGTAACTAACGACAGCAACACCCTGAGCATTGGCACCGATTGGTATGATGCCGCAGGCAACCAGGTGAGCCAAATCACTACCTCAGCCAACTATGCAGTAACAAGCCAGGCCGCAGCAACCATTAGCACTGATCTCAACGACTGGGTTTTTAACAGCCCGCCAACGGGGCAAGACTACTTCTCCATTGGCGACACCCTAAGCCTAACCATCACCATCAGTGAGGCTGTGCAAGTCAACGATAACAGTGCTTATATCATGCTGGCAAACAAACGCTTTGTGATTGACAAAGACGCTTTTGATGGCAACACGGATAAAACCCAACTCAGTTTTAATTATACCGTGGTGGAAGGCGACCATTTAATCAGCGGCGATCTTGTTGTTAACAGCACGCACTTAACGGGGGTCAGTAATGGTAATGGTGTGGCAGTGAATGATTTAAGCACAGCCTTGGTTTTATTAACCAACAGCGATGCTTTTGTGAGTAAAACTTCCCCCGCATTTGATCTTATACAAGAGGGTGAAGGTGGTAATGTAAATTCGATAAAGTTTGTAGATTTGGACCGTGACGGTGTTACAGAGTTCGTGTTTTCTGTAGGTTATGACGATATTCATTATTACAGGAGTAATTCACCAGGAGAAGGGCAGGCCAAAACATTTACAAAAATTGCTAAGAGTGCAAGCCCTTTTAAAGAGTATATTTTTGGTGACACTACTTCAATGACTTTCGCTGATATGGACAAGGATGGTGATTTAGATATGCTGACAAATAAAGGCTATTTTATAAACAAGGGTGGCAAGTTTGAAAAAGCGACAGACGATAACAACCCTTTTGCACATATTGGTTTAGTGGCTAAGGGGTTGAGCTTGCACAACCTGGTGGATTTAGACAATGACGGCGATCTGGATCTTGTTACTACTCGACATAACACAGAAGGTCTTATCTATTATGAGAA
>JAQRMV010000107.1 GCA_028598985.1 Gammaproteobacteria bacterium | reverse complement strand
AGAAAATGGCGCGCCCGAGAGGATTCGAACCTCTGACCGCTCGGTTCGTAGCCGAGTACTCTATCCAGCTGAGCTACGGGCGCTCAAAAAATGGCGGAGAGGGAGGGATTCGAACCCTCGGTACCAGTATATAGGTACGGTTCCTTAGCAGGGAACTGGTTTCAGCCACTCACCCACCTCTCCGCAGAGAGCGCGTATATTACCCTAACATTTGGGCAAATAAAAGCCTTAGGTTTCAATTGCTAGCAATTAATTTGAATGATTTTTGTAAGCGCAGTTATTTCTTCCCAAAAGGAAAGCCGCCGCCTAAACCCGGCAGTCCACCGGGCATCCCAGGCGGCATTCCGGGTGGCATTGCACCAGCTCCACCGCCCATTCCTGGAGGCATTTGCCCTTGCAAGCCGCGCATCATTTTTTGCATACCGCCTTTACCGGACATCTTCTTCATCATCTTAGCCATTTGTTTGTGCTGCTTAATGAGGCGGTTTATATCTTGGATTTGAGTACCAGAGCCGGAGGCAATACGGCGCTTACGAGAACCGTTGAGTGTATCTGGCAAAGCACGTTCTTTGGGGGTCATTGAATTGATGATGGATTCCATCTGATCAAAATTTTTGCCTGCTCCAGCCGTCTGTGCAGCTTGGGCCATGCCGCCCATACCTGGCATTTTGTCTAATAAACCTGCCATACCACCCATATTCTTCATTTGTTGAAGTTGGTCACGGAAGTCTTCTAGGTCGAAGCTTTTACCTTTTTTAATTTTCTTGGCGAGTTTCTCAGCCTTGTCTTTATCAACTTTTTGCTCAACTTCTTCGATAAGAGACAGCACGTCACCCATACCCAAGATACGCGAGGCGACTCGGTCTGGGTGGAACGGTTCTAAAGCTTCTACTTTTTCGCCTACACCCATAAATTTAATAGGCTTGCCGGTAATATGGCGCACCGACAGTGCAGCACCGCCACGGGCATCGCCATCGGTTTTACTTAGCACAACGCCTGTTAAGGGCAAGGCTTCGTTAAAGGCTTTGGCGGTGTTGGCGGCGTCTTGGCCAGTCATGGCATCGACTACGAATAAAGTTTCCACTGGCTGCACCATGGTGTGTAGTGCTTTCACTTCGTTCATCATATCGGTGTCGATGTGTAAACGACCGGCGGTGTCTACTATAACTACGTCATGGTGCTGTTGGCGTGCGTGATTAATGGCTTTTTCTGCAATGGTTACGGGTTTTTCCATAACCGTACTTGGGAAGAAGTGAGCGCCTACTTCTTTGGATAGCGTTTCTAGTTGCTTGATGGCAGCTGGTCGATATACGTCCACACTCACCAGCATTACCGATTTTTTCTTCTTTTCAATAAGGAATTTTGCAAGCTTGGCTGCAGAGGTTGTTTTACCTGCGCCTTGTAAGCCGGCCATCAGTATCACGGCGGGTGGCTGAACAGCCAAATTTAAGTCTTCATTGGCCGTGCCCATGATCGCTTCTAGCTCTTGCTGTACGATCTTCACAAACACTTGGCCAGGACTTAAGCTACGGCTAACTTCGCTACCCACTGCCCTAACTTTAACCTGCTCAATAAACGCCTTCACCACCGGCAAGGCTACATCCGCTTCTAACAGGGCCATACGAACTTCGCGCAGGGTGCCTTTAATGTTATCTTCCGTAAGGCGCGCTTGGCCACGGATGTGTTGTAATGTTTTGCCTAAACGGTCGGTTAAATTATCAAACATGTAAATCTCTGTGGTACACCTATTTATAAGGTCTAGTATACCTGATGAGAGCTCAATCAACACCACATCAACCCCTTAACTAAGTTCTGTGTTGCTGTTAGTTTTTAGTTTTTTTGTCGTCAAGCCTAGGCACAGCCTCGAAGCTTCATTATGATGGGAGGACTTAACTGACAAAAACAATCACCATGATGTCTTTAATAATCGGTCTTAGCGCAATTTTATTGTATTTATTGAGCGCTTGGACTCAAAATAACGCAGCGGCTCATCCTACTTCTAATAGAGGGTATGCCTTTAGTCTTTTGGCTTGGCTGCTTCAAGGTGCCCATTTATACCTCCACCTTTTTACTCAAGCTGGCTTGCTATTAGATGTGGGAGCTGCCTTGTCATTAACAGCTTGGGCTGTGATCGGTGTAATCCTAATTAGCAGCATCCGTAAACCTGTGTCTGGCTTATTGGTTTTTGCGGCACCTATTGCGGCCGTCGCCATTGCGGTAGACGCCATTAGCGTGCCTGCTTTTATAGGCCGTCAATTTACACCGGGCATATTGGTTCACATCACCACCTCTATTCTGAGTTATGCTTTATTTGCCGTTGCCGCGTGTCAGGCTGTGTTACTTATTTATCAAAACCGTCATTTAAAACAACATCAATCTTCACGCTTTGTTGCCAGCCTACCTCCATTGCAGACCATGGAAAGCCTATTATTTGAAGTGTTAGCTGTTGGACAGGCCTTGTTAACGGTGGCCCTAGTGACTGGCTTCTTGTTTTTAGACGATCTGTTTGCACAACATGTGATACACAAAACCATATTGAGTTTAGTGGCATGGATTATTTTTAGTATTTTGCTTTGGGGGCATTACCGCCTGGGCTGGCGTGGCCGCACAGCAATACGATGGACCTTATGGGGCTTTGCCAATTTGGTATTGGCATTTTTTGGCACTAAACTGGTTTTGGAGTTCCTCTTATAATGCCCAAAGGC
>JAQRMV010000106.1 GCA_028598985.1 Gammaproteobacteria bacterium | reverse complement strand
TATGCCGTAATTGCATGGTTTGGTAATACGCCAAAGCCCTTTGCTGCATTTGTTCATCGGTTATTTCTGGCCTAGGGGTGAGTGGCACTGTGTCGTAGGTGAGCTGATCTTGTGAAAACATAGTCATTTTCCGTTTTAAGACTGAGATGTACTACCAATGGTTAGGCTTCTAGAGCTCCAATGTACCCCATTAAGGTGCTGGCTAGCCACGTATAATAGGGCGCTAGAATCCAGCCCATAATAAATAGGCCAAACCCCCCATTGCTAAAAACGGCCCAAAAGGTATTTGTGGATCGGTTGGCCCTTGGCGTAATCGCAAGTATAAGCCCACTAAGAGACCGGCAACCGCTGCAATAACCACAATGCTAGGTAAAGCTTGCCAGCCCATCCACGCACCAAGGGCTGCTAATAGTTTAAAGTCGCCGTAGCCCATGCCGTGTTTGCCGGTGACAAGGCGAAACCCCCAATACACCAGCCATAAGCTCATGTATCCGGCTACAGCGCCCCAAAAGGCATTTTCTAGGCTGGTGAATACACTCAATGCATTACACACTAAACCTAACCACATTAAGGGTAGAGTGAGCTGGTCTGGCAGGAGTTTATGGTCTAGGTCTATGAAGGTCATGGCGATAAGAAAATACACCAATACTAAGCCTGCTATGCCTTGCCAGTTAGGGCCCAGCACCCATGCCACAAGCAAACCAAGCCCTGCGGTGAGTAATTCTACTAACGGGTACCTAGGGCTAATGGTAATGCTGCAAAAGGCGCATTGGCCTTTAAGTAGTAGGTAGGAAGCCACTGGAATGTTATGCCATGCTTTTAATGGGGTTTTACAGCTTGGGCAGTGGGAGCCTGGCCATGCAATGGTAGCAAGGGCGGGGCGAGTAGGTTGTGTATTGTCTTTATCTAACTCAAGTAGCAGGCGGCAATCTTGTTGCCATTCTTTGTGCATGGCTTTGGGCAAGCGGCCTATGACTAGGTTTAAAAAGCTACCCATTAACAGGCTAAAAATGGTCCCTATGGTCAGCCATAGGGCTTGGGATTCTTGCAACATAAGGGTGAAGGTGCTGAGGGTAGAGGTGAAGGTGTAAAAATCCATAAATAACCCAAAGCCAAAAGCATTATTGTACCCAAACTATGCTTACACACAAGCGGTTTCAATTTGCGCCATCATAAGGTTTTCTGGCACTTCTAATAAAAGTGGCCCTTGGGCGTTTAGGCGTTGCTGTAGTATACCTTTAAGCTGGGAGAAGTGGCTTAATAATTGATAGTCTAAGCCGTAAGCGCTGGCCAGAGCGCAAAGCATGGGTGGGCTTGGGCTAACTCCTACGGGTGTAACCCCCACGGCAAGCATGGAGGATTCAATTTCGCCGTAGCCTTGGTTATTCCACACCATAAACATGATAGGTAGATCAAAATCCTTGGCGGTGGCTAATTCGGCTAAACAAAACTGCAAGCCGCCGTCTCCCGTAAGGGCAATAATAGGCTGGTGATTATTGTGAAGTCGTCGCCCTAAAGCTGCGCCTACTGCGGCCGGAACGGCGTAACCTAAGGTGCCAAAGCCAGTAGCCGAATTAAACCAGGCTTTAGGTGCAGGAGGTTCAAAGTAGCAGTTTCCACCGTACACGGGTTGGGTGGAATCCCCCACTATGAGTGCCTGCGGAAGGGTTTGGGTGAGGGTGGTTAAAAATGTATGGTGCTGTTGATACGCCACAGGCAATTCATTAAAAGCCGCTGTGCGTGCAGCCAATGCTCTATTTTCACCATCACTGATGGTGGGTTGTTTTTGTTCTAGCAGTGGCAGCAACGCAGTTAAGGCATTAGCGCAGTCGCAGTGAAGACTAAGCTGTTGATCTTGCAGCATCACTTTAGGGTTAATGTCGATGCGAATGAGGTTGTTAAGTGTTGGCAGCAGGCCATCTACATTCATGTCGTAGTCTGTTTGGCCCATTTGCGTACCTAAGGCAAGCACACAGTCGGCCTTGGCTAATAGGCTGCGGGTGGCTTTAAGGCTTGGGCTGGCGGGCACAGAAAGGGGGTGGTTGGCCATTAAACCACGGCCGTTAATGGTAGTGACTACGGGTGCATCTAAGGTTTGGGCACATTGTTGTATCAGTGGCTGGCTATTGACTGCGCCGCCGCCGGCAAGAATAACAATGTGAGACTTTTTATTAATGAGTGATGCTGCTTGGTTAATCTGCTCTAAACAATCGCCCGAGGGTTGTTGGCTGATGGGAATTTGAGTGCCATGGCTAGTTTTATGGGCAGCAGGGTGGCCAATCACGTTGAGTGGAATTTGTAAGTGCACGGGGCCTAATGGGGTATTGTTATGGCGGCTTAGGGCGGCAAATACCTGGGCCATGGTGTCTTCTACATCGTCATTTTGGTTCAGTTGAAAGCTTGCCACGGTAAGGGGTTTGATCATGTTTTGTTGTTGTGGCATAGCGTGCAAACGCCCTTGGGATGCAGTGCCTGCCACATTAACGGTGGAAATAACTAACATAGGGATACTGTCGGCCAAGGCTTGGCCCATGGCGGTGGCAATGTTGGTAAGGCCTGGGCCAGTAATCACAAAACACACCCCGGGTTTGCCGGTAACGCGGGTGTAACCGTCGGCCATAAAACCTGCGCCTTGTTCATGGCGTGGAGTAATGTGTTGGATGCTGGAGTGGGCAAGGCCACGGGGAATCTCGAAAAACCTCTGCGTAAAAATGATAAAATAAGATCCTACTAATTTTCTATACTTGAGTGATCTAAATGATAAAAACAAGCTTATTTGCTGCTGAAGAGCGAGAAACTAAAT
>JAQRMV010000105.1 GCA_028598985.1 Gammaproteobacteria bacterium | reverse complement strand
CCTAACAAACTCAAAACGCCAATGGCGGCTGCAAATACTACGGCGGTTTCACCCAAGGTATCAAAACCACGGTAACTGGCTAATACCGAGGTCACCATATTAGGCAAACCAATTTCTTGTGGGGAGTCCTGGATATAACGTAAGGCCACATGCTGATGCACCGGATTATCCGGGTTGCCAAACGGAGGCATGTCCAGGGTGCCATAAATCAAGGCGGCACCGGTGGCCACGACGATGAACAACGGCACGAAGGTTTTATGGTCACTGACCTTTTCTTGCCTCCCTGTCAGGGCCAAGGTACTCAACATCAATACTGTTGATATACCAGCCCCAACAGCGGCTTCAGTAAAGGCCACATCAACGGCATCCAAATTTACAAAGATTAAAGCTGACAAAAAACTGTAAATACCAAATAGCATGACCACGGCAAACAGATCCTTAAGGAAGATAACCCCCACAGCAGTTATCGCCAACATCGCCAATAGCACCAGGTCAATAAGCTCAGTCATTAATTGTTATCCTTATTGGTCTTGCTCAGTGTTTCAGCAGAGGTAGCCAGCAAGCCATGTCTAGCCGATTTTGCTAGGGCGTGTGATGCTGTCGGACTAGTCAGTAACAAAAACACCAAAACGAACACTAACTTAACGGTTACCAAATCAAATTCGGTGCGTAAAATTAACCCAGAGAAAAGCAATATGGTGGCGATGGAATCGGTCACACTAGCGGCATGGACACGGGTAAAAAAATCCGGGAATTTGAACAGCCCAACAGCACCAGTAAGCGCAAAAAAAGCACCTAATATCAAAAAAATATTACTAATCATCTCCAATATCACGTTACCTGCCTCCTATTGCTTTAGCTATCATCGGTGGCTGTATATTCAAAGAAGCGCAGTACCGCAATCATGCCAATGAAGTTGATCAATGCATATACGATGGCAATGTCGAGAAAATCCGGCCTCTCATTTAAAAAACCCATCAACGCAATTAATACAGCGGTTTTAGTACCAAACATATTGATGCCAAGAATACGATCGTACACCGTGTCCGCATGCAATGCTCGAGCTAGGGCAAGAGCCATTACAGACAGGACCGCAATGCAGGTTGCTGCCAACACCATCATTGCGCTTTCCCACCAAATACAGCGGCTATCTTGTGCGCCATATCTCCGGCTTTTAGCTCTTCAATTGATGCCTTTTCTAAAGCATGCACGGTGACATGTTGGTCATCGATATCGATACTTAAGGTACCTGGTGTCAGCGTAATTGAGTTAGCGTAGAGCACGCGATTTTTTGCAGGGATATCGGTGAGTGGCAATTTTTCCACGGCTGGTGTTAGCGCTTTATTACCCAGCCATACCAGCTTAGCAACGTTAACACTCGACCCAATAACCTGCCCGATAAGCCACAGAGAATAGCGCCATATAGGCAAACCTAGGGCTGGTTTGACGGGCTGCTGATCCACATTATCCATGCGCTGCAAGAGGACAATCACCAGGGCCACTGAGAAGACGCCAAAGGCCAGTAACAGTGGCTGCAAAAACCCAGATAGGAGCAACCAAAACACCGATAGGGTGATGGTCCAAATAGTAAGATGCGTTATCATTTTGTTAGTCATCAATAAAAATATCTGGTTAGTTCATAGGAGCAGTTATTCAACTTTTTCTTCTTTTAGACATATACCTAGGTCAATCTTTAACTTGAATGGTCAACGAATCGGTTCTTAAATTATGCATCACCTTTTCTGCAATATTACCCGTCAACATACCTTTCAGGCCTTTGTGGCCCATGCTTCCCATGATCACCACCTCGGCTTTCACTTCATTGGCACATTGCGGAATCGCTTTTTCCGGCACGCCGGCAGTGATATGCATCTTAACGTTAGGTAAATCATGTCCATCAATCAGTTCAGCCAACGTCGCTTCACCTTCAGCACGATGCTGACGGGCGTAATTTTTGACATCAACAATATCTAGCTCTTTCAATATGTTAGATACAGGAAAGCTATAGACCAGATGAATCTCACAATCAAATGCAGTGGCCCATTTTTTGGCCCATTTCAAAACTTCATTATTTAATTTACGTCGTGGGCCAGTAGATACGCTGGCGTCTAGGGCCGCCAATACAGCCGGCTTACTACGCCAGCACTGTTGGCAGGCAATAAGAACAGGCACCTCAAGATTGCGAATTAACTCCCAATCGCAAGGTGTATGGAAAAGAGATTCGGTGCGATTACCGGCTTTAACAATCAGGTCAAATTTATTGCCCTTGCAGTAATCAATGACCCAGCTAACGATGTTGTCGGCAACAGCGACTTGGCTTTTGATGGCGTCTTGGTGTTCATAATCGGCAAAGACTTCTGCGATAGCATTGCTCAAGATGGCGGTTTGATTGGCAACGCTGGCTTCATCTGGCTGCCCTGAGCCACTGGGTTTAATAAAGCGGACTACGTCAATTTCCGCGCCCAATGGATTAGCTATATGGTGAGCCTTCTTAAGGGAGCAATTATCCGTTTCATTAACATAGCTTATAACTAAAATCGATTTTGGCATATCTATCCTTTTTATTATGAACCAAAATCTAACTTATCGACTAAAGATTAATGAGTCAAGACGATAAAAAATTTTATACAGAAAAAGGATGGCCTATATCAAAAAACTGCCATTGATGCACCGTATTTAATGGGATACAACGGAAGGTTCGACTCCCCCACCACACGAAGTACAATTAAGGCAGCCTTTATAGTTTGAAGCGCTGCCTTTTTTGTGCCCTAGTATTGCCATACAAACCATTCTAATGATGTGCATTTTATTAACATTATTCACGCCTATGTTTTAATTTAAAACATATTCTTTTATATATATTAATATA
>JAQRMV010000104.1 GCA_028598985.1 Gammaproteobacteria bacterium | reverse complement strand
CAATTGGCTTAGCTTTTGGCCATGCTTTGTGATCGCCAAGCCGGTTGGTGAAGCCCGTAGTGCTCCCAGATTTGTTAGTAGCTGCTGGGCTTTTTGCCAGGGGCCTGCTGGTGGCAAGTCTAGCCACTGCATCTGATTTGGGTTGGAGTATCCAAAAGCATAAAGCTGCAGACACAGGTTGGTTAGGTCGGTTTGATTGATCTCTACGCTTGCTAGGGGGGCTAGGCTTTGGTGCTCCGTTTCACTCCATAAACGATAACAGCTGCCAGCACTTAAGCGCCCGGCCCGGCCTCCTCTTTGTGTAGCCTGTGCGCGGGACACCTTTACCGTGGTTAATCGGCTTAATCCAGTGCGAGAGTCGTATGTCATCTGTCGAGATAAGCCCATGTCGATAACGCACTCTATGCCTTCAATAGTGAGGCTGGTTTCAGCAATGCTAGTGGCTAAAACAATTTTCCGCTGACCAGCCCGTGGGGGAGCAATGGCTTGTTGTTGCTGCTCCATGGGTAAATCCCCATACAACGGGCACAGTTGTATTAAAGAAGTACACAGGGGTATGAGATGCTCTTGAGCACGCATTATTTCACCGCGTCCCGGTAGAAATACCAGAATATTGCCCTGATGCAGGCTAAGGGCCTGGGCAACAGTGTCATAGAGCTGGTGATACATCTTCCCACGGCTGGGCGCGGAGCAAACATGATGTGTGGTTACTGGAAACTGACGCCCTTGGCTGATCACCACAGGGGCGTCATTTAAAATGCCGCTCACGCTTTGTGCGTCTAATGTGGCAGACATGACTATGAGCTTTAAAGGGGTTTCTTCGCGGAGTAACTCTCGTCCTTGCAGGCACATGGCTAAATTCAAGTCGCCGTCTAGGCTACGTTCATGAAATTCATCAAAAATAACAGCGCCTACACCATCAAGGCTTGGGTCTTGTTGTAGCATGCGTAATAAAACGCCGTGGGTCATTACCTCAATGCGAGTGTGCGGCCCCGCTTTGGTGTCCAAGCGCATGCGGTATCCCACCGTATCACCGCAGGACTGATTAAGGCTTTTGGCTAAAAAGTGTGCAGTGGAAAGGGTGGCTATGCGCCTGGGCTCTATAAGCAATATCTTTTGCTGGCCAAGCCATGGCGCTTGAAGTAAGGCTAACGGTACTTGGGTGGTTTTACCGGCGCCGGGTGGCGCAACTAGAACAACTTCGTGGCGCTGCTTGAGTTGCTCACAAAGTTCAGGAAGCACCTCATTAATAGGTAATGAGGTGGCATTGAAAGACATGGTTAAAAAGCTTTAAAAGTAAGTGTCGTAAGGGATCGAGAAATATTTTCTATAGTGAGCAAATTATCATTGATGTATTTGCCTACATCTTCGTCAGAGGGAATATAAAGCTTCATTAATAGATCATAGTCACCACTAGTTGAATAAAGCTCGGAGGCGATTTCACGCTCGTAAATTGCGTCGGCAACCGCGTAGGTTTTACCCGGGTTGCATCTAATTTGTACAAATACACAGGCCATAATATTTCCTAAATAATTCGCTTGAAACTCAGCTAGGTCGATAACTTTAAAGAAAGATAACTATGGGTGCAAGTCCTTTGCTAGATCTTCCTGAGTTGTCTATGTAGCCTCTAGTGTTGACTCATTCTACAATTAGGCTATTCTTTCTTCACGTCTTTATTACAACACTGCAGAAAACAACGGCAGTGATTTAGGCAAACACCATGCTCACTAGAACCACACCAGTAACATAGCCGGACATTTTTATGACATTGCTTGCCTCTATCCTTGCAGAAACCGAAACATTTAAATCCATTAGGCGTGATCTACACGCTCATCCAGAACTCGGTTACACAGAATACAGAACTGCCAAGCTTGTGGTGGATCAATTAACTGGCATGGGCATTGATGTACACCATGGTATAGGTATCACGGGTGTGGTGGGGGTGATCAAAGGCCTTAAAGAAGGCGCAAGCATTGCCTTAAGGGCAGATATGGATGCGCTGCCGTTGCAAGAGCACAACGCATTTGATCACGTCAGCCAATATGCTGGCAAGATGCATGCGTGTGGCCATGATGGTCATACTGCAACCCTGTTAGCAGCGGCTAGCCACCTTGCTAAAAATCGGCATTTTGCAGGCACCGTGTATTTGATTTTTCAGCCTGCCGAAGAAGGTGGGGCGGGCGCTAAAGCGATGATTGAAGATGGTTTGTTTGAGCGATTTCACATTGATGAAATATATGGCTACCACAACTGGCCAGGCTACGAAGAGGGTACCGTAGGTATCGTTGCCGGAGCCATGATGGCTTCTGCGAGTGAATTTGAAATAAAGGTGATTGGCAAAGGCGCCCATGCAGCCATGCCGCATTTAGGTGCAGACCCTTTGTTGGTGTCCTGCCAGCTAGTGCAGGCCTTGCAGTCTATTGTTACTCGCAATGTTAACCCCTTAGAGTCTGTGGTTCTGTCAGTTACCAAAATACACTGTGGTGATGCCACCAATATTATTGCCGATGACTGCACCATTGAAGGCACAGTGCGATGTTTTTCTGAAGAGACATTGCAGGTGGTAGAACAAAGAATGGCTAAACTGAGTCAAGATTTGTGCGCTGCATTTGAGTGTGATTTAGACTTTGCCTTTGAGCGAGCCTACCCAGCCACTATTAACCACGCCCCACAAGCTGAATATATGAGGCAGGTGGCAGAAGGCTTATTAGGCGCCGATAGAGTGACAGAATTTACGCCCACCATGGGTTCAGAAGACTTCAGTTTCTTTTTACAACAAAAGCCGGGTTGCTATTTCGCTTTAGGCAATGGTGATGGGGATCATCGTGACCGAGGCCACGGCATAGGCCCGTGTACTCTTCACAACCCAAGTTATGATTTTAATGATGCGTTGATTCCGATTGGCGCTAACCTATGGGTTGATTTAGTGATGGCGCGCTTAGGCCCAGAAGGAATAGGCCATAAATAAACCAT
>JAQRMV010000103.1 GCA_028598985.1 Gammaproteobacteria bacterium | reverse complement strand
GGGGTCACGAGGGAATTCGGAAATTATTGTACGTTAGTGAATCGCAAAACTGGCTTTAATCCTCGTCATTAGTTCGCAACCGCCTATATTCCCCATCAGCCAATCGCTGGTTACTGTCCCAGATGTAATCCCCCGTCAAATTAATGTGCTCCCAGCCCAGTGGGGACAAATGGGGTAGCAATGCCTCATCAACCTTTTGACCACGATCCTTCATTGTTTGAATTGCCCGCTCAAGGTATGTCGTGTTCCAAAGAACAATTGCAGCGGTCACTAAGTTCAGCCCACTTGCACGGTAACGCTGTTGCTCAAAACTTCTGTCTCGGATTTCACCCAGTCGATTGAAGAATACAGCCCGAGCCAGGGCATTACGGGATTCTCCTTTGTTGAGTCCAATTTGAACCCGACGGCGGAGATCTGGGCTTTGTATCCACTCCAACATGAATAAACTGCGCTCAAGCCGTCCCAACTCTCGCAACGCAAGCGCCAATCCATTTTGACGTGGGTAACTGCCGAGCTTACGCAGCATGAGCGACGCTGTCACAGTCCCCAGTTTAATTGAGGTCGCTAATCTCAATATTTCATCCCAATGAGCCTTGATCAGTTTAATGTTGATCTGTCGTCCTATCATAGGCGCTAATCTTGGGTATTCGCGGGAATCTCCGGTAATAAAAACCCGCTTGTCGTTCAGATCCCGGATGCGGGGAGCAAAGCGAAAACCAAGCAGGTGCATCAACGCAAAGACATGATCTGTGAAACCAGCAGTATCGGTATAGTGTTCCTCTATTCTTAAGTCAGATTCATGATGCAACAATCCATCTAAGACATGGGTAGAGTCCCTGATTCCGGCACTGATTACCTGAACATGGTACGGGCTGTATTGATCCGGTATATGAGTATAAAGCTGGACGCCTGGTTTCTGCCCATATTTCAAATTAACCTGGCCTGAAAATTTCCCTTGACCACCAGTTTGGAAATTCTGGCCATCTGATGATGAGGTCGAACCATCACCCCAAAGGCCAGCGAAAGGGTGCTGCCCCTGTGCATTGACTATATCAGCCAATGCCGATGAGTAAGTTTCGTCTCGGATATGCCACGCTTGCAACCATGCCAGCTTGGCATAAGTGCTCCCCGGGCAAGATTCAGCCATTTTGGTCAATCCCAAATTGATGCCGTCTGACAGAATAGCGGTTAACAATAATGTTTTGTCTTTGACTTCTCGGCCATTTTTCAGGTGAGTGAAATGATCCGTAAAACCGACCCACTCATCGACTTCCTGTAAAAGTTCAGTAATCTTGAGGTGTGGCAGCATACCTGACACTTGGCTAACCAGTGCTTTTGCCTCATCTGGAACGGCCTTATCCAATGGCGTGATTCTCAGCCCGCTATCTGTAATTGAGGCATCCGGTAGCTCTTCTGATAATGCCAATCGATTGACAGTACCCAATTGTTCTTTTAATAACGCCAGCCGCTGGTCCAGGTAAACATCACATTCAGGCAGAATTGCTAGTGGCAACTCTCGTTTATCCTGAACTGATTTAAAATGGTTTACTGGCATCAGATAATCATCGAAATCTTTAAACTGTCGGGAACCTCGTATCCATATATCACCAGACCTCAGCGTTCTCTTTAATTCACTTAACAGGCACAACTCGTAGAATCGTCGGTCAATACCACTATCATTGAAAACGAGCTGCCCCATCGTTTAGGAATAAAACTAACGGGGGCATCGTCGAGCACTTTCCGTGCCTGCCGATCATTCATTTGTCGCAATGTCTCTACGGCACTCAGAATGTCTTGAGCCGCTGGAGCGGCCTTCAAATTAAGGACAGTCAGCATTTCTGGTGTATACCGGCGCAGTTGTGAGTGGTATTTGCCAACCAAATGTAAAAAATCAAATGATTCTCTTTTTGCCAATAAATTCGTTTCATTAACACTGGCTTCAAACGACTCCCAGGGCATGATTTTTTCGATGGCAGCAAAGGGATCGCTACCCGCTTTCTTTGCATCTACCAGAGCTTGGCCAATTTCCAAATACTGGCGTAGTTTGGCATGTATGGCCTTGCCGGATTTTTGCAATTGCTCTGCATGTGTTCGCTTGGCTTTGCTAAACACCTTCCCCAAAATCCGGTCGTGTTGATCAATAATTTCATCAATCAAGGTGGCACGGGCTTCGACAACCAAACAAACTAATGTGGCATATCGGCGAGCGGGTTCAAATTTGGCCAAATCTTTGGCAACCATTTGGTTGCCTTCCCGTGCTAGCTTGACCAATCTATTTTGATGAACCTGTCTTTCAATTCCTTCGGGCAAATGGAGGGCTTCAATGGCCTTAAGGCGATTGATATGCAACAGCAAATGCTTTGCATTACTTTTACCAGGCGGCTGGCGAAGCCATGATAAGAGGGTAATATTACTATCTTCTGGCACCTCTAATAAGGTGTCCAGGGCCTGTCGATGCAAAGGCAACAGTGCGTCATTTAATGTGGTGTAGACTCTCCGTGTTCCCTGCGTACGGGCTTCAGCACAGGCTCGTTCAATGACGGAGATTATAGGTACGATTGTGTTGTGCCGGCGAAGCCAAAAAACCATTTCTTCAGCCAACACCAATCCTCGATCTGTTTGGATGGCTAATTCCGCCAAATGACGGACAACCTGTTTATGTGCTTTCGCCGTAAAAGCTTGTAACCCAAGATAAGCATATAGTTCGCGGAGATGCTCTCGACGAGTGGTCTCTCGTTGAAAATATTTCGGCCATTGACATATTGAAACCTTTAAATGCTTAGCAACCTCCTTCAGTAGCGCTGGGTACGGGCTCTCACCCTCTTCCAATACACGGCCTGTGTATCGGAGATAGCAAAGCTGAATGGCAAAGCCAAGCCGAGAAGCATCCCCTCGATGCTGATTAATTAACTGGGTATCCTGCTCACTAAAAGTTGTTAGCCGTATTAGCTCTGACTCATCTGTTGGCAGGGAGAGTAAGTTTTCGCGCTCAGTACGTGTTAATAGCGGTTGTCTTGAC
>JAQRMV010000102.1 GCA_028598985.1 Gammaproteobacteria bacterium | reverse complement strand
GTCATTGATGGTGCTATGATTGGTGAACAATGCGACATAGGCCCCTTTGCCCGCTTGCGACCAGGTACTGAACTTGCCAACAAAGCCAAAGTAGGCAACTTTGTAGAAACCAAAAAAACCTACCTAGGCGAAGGCTCCAAAGCCAATCACTTTACTTACCTGGGCGATACGCAAGTGGGCCAGGGCGTGAACATTGGTGCCGGTACCATTACCTGCAACTATGATGGCGTGAACAAATTTCAAACCAACATCGAAGATGGCGTGTTTGTCGGCTCCAATGCATCACTAGTGGCGCCTGTAACCATTGGCAAAGGTGCCACTGTCGGTGCCGGCTCAACCATCAGCAAAGACGTACCGGCAGAAACCCTGGCCGTGGCCCGCGGTAAACAACGTAATATGGCAGGTTGGGTGAAACCAACTAAGCTGGAAAAATAGGAAATACTTATGTGCGGCATAGTTGGCGCAATCGCGCAACGCAACGTATCAGGCATTTTGATCGAAGGCCTTAACCGCCTGGAATACCGTGGTTATGATTCTGCAGGCTTGGCATTATACGCTAAGGAAAAAGTACTACGCCTACGTCGTGCTGGCAAGGTGGCACAATTAGAAAAAGCCATCGCCGAACAGCCTATATCCGGTAACCTAGGCATTGCCCACACTCGTTGGGCCACCCATGGAATACCTAACGAGGACAACGCTCACCCGCATTTTTCTCAAGATAATGATATCGCTGTGGTGCATAACGGTATCATCACCAACTTTGAACCTATCAAACAGTCCCTTATAGAAACCGGCTATGGCTTCGCATCCGATACAGATACCGAAGTCATTGCTCACCTGATCCATTCCTTTCGCAAACAAGGTATGGGCCTGCGCCATGCCGTGCAAGCAGCCGTGGTGCAGTGTGAAGGTGCTTATGCACTAGGTGTGATAGACCGCAACGAACCAGACAAATTGATCACCGCCCGCAAAGGCAGCCCTTTAGTAGTGGGTGTAGGTTTAGAAGAAAACTACATTGCCTCCGACCAGCTGGCACTGTTGCAGGTAACAGACCGCTTCATGTTCTTAGAAGAAGGCGACGTAGCGCAGCTAGAACTCAACCGCATTCAGGTTTGGGACGCCGCGGGTGAGCCAGTAGAGCGTGACGTAGTA
The DNA here is from genome assembly GCA_028598985.1 of Gammaproteobacteria bacterium. Classification (GTDB taxonomy): domain Bacteria; phylum Pseudomonadota; class Gammaproteobacteria; order Pseudomonadales; family Balneatricaceae; genus Njordibacter. The sequence goes on along the minus strand of JAQRMV010000102.1, from coordinate 1,924 downwards.
CGTTACGAGCATGGTGACCAGTCAAGCGACAAGGGCCAATACAAGCACTACATGGCAAAAGAAATTCACGAACAGCCTATGGTCATTGGTAATATCATTAGTGATCGCAGTGATGCGCAGGGTGCAATTCATATACCCTTAAATGCCGACGCCCTCGCCAAACTACAGCAAGCCTCGCAGGTACTAATTATAGCCTGCGGCACCTCTTACTATGCCGGTCTGGTAGCGCGCTATTGGATAGAGTCCGTAGCAGAAATATCCTGCCAAGTAGAAATAGCCAGCGAGTTCCGCTATCGCAAGCCTGTGGTAGCCCCAGGCACTCTATTTGTCACCCTGTCACAGTCTGGTGAAACAGCAGACACTTTGGCTGCTTTACGCCATGTGGACAAGACCAAGCTAGTCGCCGCCATGACCATTTGCAACGTGCCATCAAGCAGTATGGTACGCGAATCTGATTTTGCTTTGCTAACCCAAGCTGGCCCAGAAATAGGCGTGGCGTCTACCAAAGCTTTTACAACACAACTTTTGGCATTGCTACAGCTTACGTTAACTTTGGCCAAAACCCGTGCTAGCCAAGACACCACAAGCATCATGCAGGCTATGCAAAGCCTACCCGGTTTACTCAACCAAGTAGTGCAGTACGAAGACAAGATCGAACAGCTAGCCCAACGCTTTGCTGACAAAAACCATGCCCTATTCCTTGGTCGTGGCGCCCTTTACCCCATTGCTATGGAAGGTGCCCTAAAACTTAAAGAAATCTCCTACATACACGCCGAAGCCTACCCTGCTGGCGAGCTAAAACACGGCCCACTCGCCTTAGTGGATGCCGAAATGCCAGTGGTGGTTGTCGCCCCTAATGATGATTTGCTAGACAAACTCAAAGCCAACATGCAAGAAGTGCGGGCCCGTGGTGGCGAACTGTTCGTGTTTGCCGATTCCAAAGCTACTTTGGCGGCCGATGACGCCACCCATATCATCGCTTTGCCCGAAGTACATGAATTACTGGCACCCATTCTTTACACCATCCCACTGCAACTTTTGTCCTATCATGTAGCCTTAATAAAGGGCACGGATGTAGACCAGCCAAGGAACTTAGCCAAGTCGGTGACGGTGGAATAAACCGGCCACCAACTTTTATCACATGCCCTCAAGTAGCTCTTTACGGTTTTCCAAGAGCAAAGTACCAAAGGGTGTATCGGATGTCCTTGTGTCCAGCGGCGTCTGTGTAAGCAGCTGGTATTGGTTAATCTCGGTCTCGCTCATCCAATAAATTGCATCGGCGGGTGCTGCGTAGATGGTAAACCAATAAAAATCATCCGTACCTAGCATGTGCTCTATATAGTTGGCATTAAGCGCGTGGTCAGCATGTTGTTTGGGCATGTCTTTGGCTTCTTGGACACCATCTGACCAAGAATGTACGCCAATTTTGGCACCTATTTCCATGCTGCGATTGACGCCTGCCAAAAAGAAATCCACAGCACCAGAGGCAATGACACTGTTATATAACAAGTGCGTATTGAGTTGCCTTTGGCGCACCTCACGCGCAATTTTGAAGGTTGTTTCGTCATCCAAAGAGCCAGAGCTTACGGTGAGTACTAGGGTATCCACTTGTGGGTTGGCATTTAAAGACGCTATGATTTGTTCATCCGATTGGGCGTTAAAATCCCCCATTAGGTACAGTTTGTTGTCGGCCACAGCAATTTGCGTGAGCTGTATTTGGTTGAGGGCACCCACTAGCACCATTTCGCAACTGGCCAGCAACCCCGACAACATCACAATGACTAGGATTTTGAATTTCATAATATCCACATGCTAAATTAGTATGACTTCACGGTATGACTGCGGCGCACAAGCCGCTTTAGAATCTCAGCCAAAAGGCTACAAGAATTAACCTACTTTTCATATATATTTTTTGTTACTATTA
>JAQRMV010000101.1 GCA_028598985.1 Gammaproteobacteria bacterium | reverse complement strand
CACGGGATGTATTTGCTATGGATGTGGCACGTTATGGTACTTATTGCACCAAGGCCTATACCCGCAACAAGGTGCGAGAAAATTATCAAAAACGCTTTAGTATTTCTTATCCCAATGAGGAGCTGCCAGCGGGTCGGCCATTGAACACCACCCCCGCCTACAGTATTTGGCAGCAACAACGAGCTGTATTTGGTCAAGGTTATGGCATGGAACATGTAAACTATTTTGCCCTCGAAGGAGAGCCGTTAGAAGAAACTCCAAGTTTTAGGCGGTCTAATGCCTTTGCTGCTATTGGCAACGAATGCCGTGCCGTGCGCAACGGGGTTGGTATTAACGAAGTGCACAATTTTGGTAAATACTTGGTCACCGGTAGTGGTGCAAGGACGTGGCTAGACAAAGTAATGGCAGGAAAATTGCCATTACTGGGGCGTGTTGCCCTTAGCCCTATGCTTAGTCTATCTGGCAAACTTATGGGCGACTTCACCATTTCTCATATTGCTAAAAACGAGTACCAACTCACCGCTTCCTTTGGGGCTCAAGATTTACACATGCGTTGGTTTGAACAATATCTGCCCGCTAACAATGTCACCCTAAAAAACATATCTATGAGCCGCATTGGCTTTCAAATTGCAGGGCCAAAAGCACGTCATTTGTTGGCAGCCTGCACTCGATTTGATGTGTCTCACAGTGTTATGCCATTTTTGTCAGTACAAAAAATGGAAGTAGGGCAATGCGACGCCATTGTCCAGAGAGTGAGCTATACCGGCGACTTAGGTTACGAAATTTATGTGCCTGTTGAGCAGCAAGTAAGCTTGTACCATGCCTTGGCTGATGCCGGTGTGGCGTTTGGTTTAAAACCTTTTGGTATGCGTGCCATGATGAGCTTGCGTTTAGAAAAGTCTTTTGGGTCTTGGATGCGTGAATATAAGCCCGATTACACCCCCATGGAAACGGGCATGGATCGATTTATGGATTACCACAAAAGCGTCGATTACATAGGCAAAGCTGCAGCCTTGGCTGAATTAAAGCAGCCTCCAAAACGCCGCCTAGTCAGCTTTGTTGTAGATGTGATGGATGCCGATGTAGTGGCCGACGAACCCATTTGGAAAGACGGTACAGTGGTAGGTTTTGTAACATCAGGAGGCTACGCACACTTTAGCGAAAAGTCTGTGGCCTTAGGTTTTGTGCCCACTCAGATGATTGAGGAAGGCGCATTATTTGAGATCGAAATCTTAGGTGAAATGCGCCCTGCAACTTTGTATACGGCTTGTTTGTTTGATCCAAGTTCGCAGTGTACGAAAGCTTAAATCAGAAAATTATACTGTATGTATAATCAGTATTTTATTGTTAGTTGTGAAATATTGGATTAATATAGTGACGTAGTGTCACTATATTAATCACTGAGAACAGATATGCTTTCTACTGGCAGCAATAGCGAACTTTTATTTGATGGCCCCACTGAATTGAATGTGGAAGAGGATATGGCGCTAATTTTTAAGATATTAGAAATATATGACCAAAAAAAGGTAGCAGAAGTCCTTAACCAAAAGTGCGGTGGTAATCGGTCTCGTGAAACAATTAATAGGTGGGTTAAAGGTAAGATGCAACCGCGCCTTTCTCATTTGGAGTATATAACTTTAGAAGGCCTCCTGCCTAAGAAGCCTATACATTATGGCCAGTCTAAGTTCACCTTTATAGACTTGTTTGCTGGAATAGGAGGCATTAGAAAAGGGTTTGATGAAATAGGGGGTGAGTGTGTTTTTACATCGGAATGGAATGATTTTTCAGTAAGAACATATAAAGCCAATCATTATTGTGATCCTAAAACCCATACTTTTAATAAAGATATCCGTGACGTTACGCTCTCCAATGATCCAACCATAACCGAGGGCCAGGCCTATGCACATATTGATAAAGAGGTGCCAGATCATGATGTGCTGTTAGCGGGCTTCCCATGCCAACCATTCTCTTTGGCAGGGGTTTCAAAAAAGAACTCGATGGGGCGAAAGCATGGGTTTGAATGTGATGCACAAGGCACCTTATTTTTTGATGTTTGTAGAATTATAGCGGCAAAGCGCCCTGCGACCTTTATGTTAGAAAATGTTAAAAATCTCAAAAGTCATGATAAGGGAAAAACATTCAAAGTTATCTGTGAGGCGCTTGATGATCTTGGGTATGATGTGGCTGATGTTAACTTTCCAGAGGGGAAAGATCCCAAGGTGATAGACGGTGCCCGCTTTGTGCCACAACACCGTGAACGGATAGTATTGGTTGGATTTCGGCGTGATTTAGACGTGCATCAAGGGTTTACGTTAACAAGCATCGCCAATCTGATGCCTGCAGATAGGCCGGCTTTTGGCGACATTTTGGAACCTGTTGTAGATGCAAAATATACCTTAACCCCTAAATTATGGGAGTATCTATTTAATTACGCAAAGAAGCATAGGGAAAAAGGTAATGGCTTTGGTTTTGGGCTAACAGGGCCTGAAGATACAGCGAGAACCTTGTCGGCTAGATACCACAAAGACGGCTCGGAAATTCTAGTAGATCGTGGTTTCGACTATAATTTAGATTTTCATGATGAGCGAAATGTGATTAATCGACCACGAAGACTAACACCAAAAGAGTGCGCTCGCCTAATGGGCTTTGACGGGCCTGAAGAATCTAATTTTGTTATTCCAGTATCAGACACACAAGCCTATAGACAGTTTGGTAACTCAGTTGTAGTGCCGGTATTTAAAGCTGTCGCTCAACTGATGAAGTCACGCATCGTCAAAGGTAAGGCCGAAGCAGATAGAATTAATACATTGGTAGGATAAGAGGCTTATATGGACGGCACATACGACAGTCTAAGTGCAACCTCTGCTTCGTTGGCACAGTTGGTGTCAGCATTTAGAGCAAAGGGTTGCTCCAATATTTATGTCAAAAAGTTAGCCGCTAACGACAACAGCAAAAACCAGCCTTATTTTGGCTCCCACCTAACCGATCTGTCGTTCCTGTACCAAGGTGAAGTAACAGCGAGTCAATCAGGATCTGTTAAGAAGGATAGCCGCAAATCCAGTGTTAAATATCAAGTAGAGTTCCCTTTCAATTGGTTAGACTTAAGTGGCAATACTTATGCAGCGCCAAATGCCAAGTTAATTTACTATCCCCAATA
>JAQRMV010000100.1 GCA_028598985.1 Gammaproteobacteria bacterium | reverse complement strand
TGCGCATTTCGGGATCATCCGGCCACCCGTTTCGGTATGGTCCGGCCACCCATTTCAGTATCATCCGGCCAACCGTTTCGGCATCATCCGGCCACCTATGACGGCCTAGCTGGATAGGTTTTTCTTCCCTCGTCTTTGGGGTTCGGGCATAACAGTTATTTGACTGTTTGCCGGAGCCAATATGACTAAACCAAAGAAAAAATCGAGGACCGATATGCGTATTTATATGCAAATTTTCCAACTCAAGTTTGAACGCCATCTTTCTAACCGACAGATTGCACTCACCCTTAACATTGCCCGTTCCACCGTGAACGATTTAGTGGTGAGGTTTAACAACCTAAACATGCAGTGGCCACTACCTGATGATGCGTCTTTAGACGCATTAGACAAAGCCCTACTGCCGGGGCGTAATTACCGTACCCAGCGTGTAATACCTGATTGGATGGACGTTAATATAGACTTGTCGAACAAAGGCGTTACCAAACAGTTATTGTGGCAAGAGTACCAAGCTGAACATGGCTCTAGTGCACTGGGCTACACCCAGTTCTGCAATCACTACAGAGCATGGAAAGGCCAGCAACGACGGTCCATGCGGCAAACCCACAAGGCCGGTGAGAAACTGTTTATCGACTTCTGCGGCCCAACCATGCCAATCGTCAACCCCGATACCGGCGAGATCCGCCGTGCAGCCATCTTCGTTGCTTGCATGGGGGCCTCAAATTACACCTACATCGAAGCCTGTGAAGGCCAAGACTTAGAATCATGGTTGCTCGCCAATCGACGCTGCTTGGAATTCTTAGGCGGCGTTCCAGACATGATGGTCCCCGACAACCTAAAGTCAGCGGTAAACAAGGCAGACCGCTATGAACCTATCATCAACGACAGCTACCAGGCCTTTGGTCAGCACTACGGCTGCCCGATTATGCCGGCACGCCCCTATAAGCCTCAAGACAAGGGCAAAGTTGAAGCCGCCGTGTTGGTGGTGGAGCGATGGGTCTTATTCCGACTTAGAAACCACACTTTCCATACCTTGGCCGCCTTAAATCAAGCCATTAAGGTGCTGATGCATGACCTTAATCAGCGTCCTATGAAAGGCTATAACGGCCTCTGCCGGGCTGAGCTGTTTGTTCAGGTTGATGCACCTGCCTTGTCAAAGCTACCCCAATTCCCCTACGAATACACCCAGTTCAAGTTGGCTAAGGTGGCTAAAGATTATCATGTAGCCTTTGATAACCACTGGTATTCAGTGCCCCACGCGTTAGTGGACGAGCGGGTTGAGCTCGTCGTCTCACAAAGGCTGGTGCGTATCCGCTTCAAGGGCAACGTTATTGCCCGGCACGTACGTAGCCAGAAGCGGTACCAACACACGACAGAGTCGGTTCACATGCCTGAGGCCCACGCAGCCTATAAAGGTGCCACCGTCGAACGTAACCGCCGCTGGGCAAAGCGCATTGGCCCTAATGCGGTACAAGTAGTTCATGCCATTGAGCAAAGCAAAGCCCATGTAGAGCAGGCACAGCGCAGTTGTCAGGGCATATTATCGCTGCAAAAACGTTACGGCGAGCAGCGCTTAGAGCGAGCGTGCGGCGTTGCCTTAAGCCAAGCTTGCTATACCGTGAAGTTTATTCGAACCGTCTTACAAAACGGCAGGGACAACGTTATTGATTTCGCGCCAAACAGGCCTATACCCACTCACCACGACAACGTGCGTGGCGCCGACTATTACTCATAACAGGAGATGACCATGGAGCACTTACTGAGCCAAATGCGCAGACTTCGTATCCCTGCAATGGCCACTACACTGGAACAACAATGGCAAACCCCCAACGCTTACGACGAACTGGCCTTCGACGAGCGTCTCGGATTGTTAGTTGAGCAAGAACACTTAAGCCGTGACAACAACCGCATTAAGCGGCTTCGTAAAGCCGCAAACTTACGGCTTCAGGCGATGCCTGAAGACATGCGTTATCCCGCCGCACGAGGGCTATGCAAAGAACAAATGCAGCCGTTGTTGGAAGGCCGACACTTGCTGTACCAACAAAACATCCTTATTACCGGCCCTACGGGCAGTGGTAAAACCTTCGTGGCTTGCGCCTTAGGAGAGCAAGCCTGCCGGCAAAACTATCGGGTGCAATACCACCGCCTCAGCCACTTGCTTGAAACCTTAAAGTTGGGCCACGTCGACGGTTCTTACTTAAAGGTATTAGATAAACTTCAAAAGGTTGATCTTCTACTGCTCGACGACTGGGGCTTAGAAGGCTTCAAGGGCAAGCAGATCACGGACTTACTAGACGTCATCGAAGACCGATATGAGCGAAGGAGCACGGTCATAATCAGCCAATTACCAGTGAATCAATGGTACGACTTAATGGACAACCCAACGGTGGCAGACGCGATACTGGATCGACTCATCCACAACGCCCATCGATTAGAACTCCAAGGTGAACCTCAGCGTAAAAAAACACTGGAGGAAACCAACAGAATCAAGTAAAAAGGAAACTAGGCGAGGGACGAATTACCCTGGCCGGATGATGCCGGTACAGGTGGCCGGACGATACCGGAACAGCCGGCCGGACAAGCCGAAATACGCAGCACTGGCGTTCCTCGTAATCTGGCTTGACTGCGCCAATTATACAAGGCTCCAACCGATATTCCTTCTTGTTGCGATAATTCGGGTACTGATAAATTATGAGGCGGTGCCAACTTTCTTAACACGGCTTCTTTTCGTTCTGGTGAATAACGTTTCACGTCTTCCTCGCCAGCCCCCTGTACTACATTTATGGTTTCAATGAGGGGTGACAACTATCCTGACACAGGGGGGGGTACTGAACCTAGTCCTTTAGGCAGCGAACACTAAACCCGTTCGCCTTATTGAGGGTATAGCGGTACACCGTGGCGAAACTGGTGTTCAGGTTGCGACTGTAGGCATCACTACCTGACTCAGTACTACTCCACAAGAACGTGTTGTCGCCACGACTGTAGAAACTACCACCGGTATAGCGGTAGCCCGCTAACTTAGCCTGCCAATAATTAGAAACATCACTTATTTTACTCTTTTCAGCACCCCCTTGAGGGGTGAATACCCAGCCATTCGGCTGGGACAAAGTGCCAAAGTGTCGAATTAATACCCCTCAAGGGGGTACTGAACCTAGTCCTTTAGGCAGCGAACACTAA
>JAQRMV010000010.1 GCA_028598985.1 Gammaproteobacteria bacterium | reverse complement strand
AACGCAGCAATGTCATCCTCTTCTATACCGCAGTTAAGTACCGCAAGACAGCACTGTCTAAATAGCTCGTGTAAGCCTGTAGAGGCCGATTTATGTAATTGGTTGATCTCGTCAAGGGTTAAGATGTCTAAGCTGCCTTGGGGGGATATGAGGGCGTCTGTGGTGTCCATGCGATTAAACCTCCTTTTGTTTTTGTTAAGTCATTAGCATAACAGAGTGAATTGCAAAGGCGAGGGCTTTTAAATCAAACATATGGGCCCATTAACTGTGTATCTTAGGTGTTAAATTGAAAATGGGGTATTTGATGAGTGAAGAGACAAGCAAGCAAGAGTGGCAAGTGATCAAACAATTGGTTTCAAGTATTCAAGTGGAGCAGCGCAGGTCTCGCCGCTGGGGTATTTTCTTCAAAAGTTTAACTTTTATTTTCCTATTTAGCGTATTAGCTGTGGCTCTTTCCGATAATGATATGGAAGGCTTCTCTGAGTCCCAAGATCATGTTGCAGTGGTGGATATTTATGGGCCCATAATCATGGGGTCCAAGGCTAGCTCGGCACACTTATTGCCAGCCTTGGCCGATGCCTTTGCAGCCCCCAACTCTAAAGCGATATTGCTTAACATTAATAGTCCAGGCGGTAGTCCAGTACAGGCTGGTATTGTATTTGATGAGTTGCAGTTGCTTAAAAAAACTTACCCAAGCAAGCCCGTATATGCTGTTATTGCAGACGTGGGGGCTTCTGGTGCATATTATATCGCCGCAGCAGCAGATTATATTTATGCCAACAAAGCCAGTACAGTGGGCTCTATAGGTGTGGTTGGTAGTGGCTTTGGTTTTGATCAATTGATTGCTAAGTTAGGCGTAGAGCGCCGCACATACACTGCAGGTGGTAATAAAGACTTTTTAGACCCATTCCTGGCAGAAAAACCTCAACAAAAAGCCATGTTTCAGCACTTGTTAGATGATATTCACCAGCAATTTATTACCCAGGTTGAGTTGGGGCGAGGAGAACGATTGAAGCATAAAGTGGATCTGTATTCTGGTGCAGTATGGCATGGTGCCGGCGCCCTTGAATTGGGTCTTGTTGATGGGTTAGGTAGTTTGCATAGTGTAGCGAGAGATGAATTAGATCTTGATAATTTGGTTTGGTATTCCCCAGAAAAGACACCGTTAGAAGAAGTGATGGACGAACTTGGAGCGCAAACCCAAGCCGCTATAAGCTGGAGCCTTAATCAAGGTTGGGTGATCCAGTAATCCGTTGAAAAGCCATATATTTCCATCATTAATAAAAAAAGTGCAGGAATGCCTAAAATAAAGCGTATATTTGCCACTTTAATAGTATTTTTCTTTGACATAAGGCGGGTAGATGCATATTATATCGCGCCATGTTTGAGACAGAATTACCTCGTTTTTTAGATCCGCGCAAGTTATGTGACGGTCAGCAAACCATCACCGGGTACGTTGAGCTATCAATGCTGACTGGTTTTTGTAGCTACTTACAATCGGATCAAGGTAAAGTGAGTGTGGAATTACACTTTGCTCGTGATAACGCCCACCGGCCAATTATTACAGGGCACACTTCGGTCAAAAACGTACAAATTAGTTGTCAGCGTTGTTTAGATGCCATTGGTATTGATATAATAGGTGACATGAACGTGGCCATAGTACTTAACGAAGAACAGGCTGATAAGCTTCCCGCTGAATATGACCCTTGGTTGTTGGAAGATAAGAAGCTTGATATGCGTGAGCTTGTTGACCACGAAATGATTTTAAATATACCCATTGTGGCCTATCATTCCGATTGTGAAGTTGCAGTTGAATATGGCAGCAAGGAAACCGTGCAGGAAAAACCCAATCCTTTTAAGGGATTAGAGGCGTTACTGCAAAAAGATTAGTTTACCAATTAGGAGTTTTCAGCCATGGCTGTACAAAAGAGCAAAGTAACCCGTTCCAGGCGTGGACAGCGTCGTTCACACGATGCCCTAGAGACTGCCGCTTTGTCAGTGGACGCAACTACAGGTGAAACTCACCGTCGTCACCATGTAACAGCCGATGGCTTTTACAAGGGTCGTCAGGTAGTTAACCAAGACGCCGAGTAATTTGTCGGCGTATTACACTCTAGCACTTGATGCTATGGGTGGGGACTTGGGTCCCAATATTAGCCTCGAGGCGGCATTAGCCAGCCTCGAGCGCCATCCCCGCTTAACCCTATACTGGGTTGGACCTCAGGCTATACTTGTTCCATTAATGGATAAGGTTGCTGAGAAACAAGCACCGTTATTGCAACGATTACACATAATTGATGCGCCTCATGTGGTAGAAAAAACCGATGATTTGATGGTGATTCTGCGCCAAAAACAAACGTCTTCCATGTATATGGCTTTAGCGTTAGTTGCGAATGGCAAGGCCAATGCCTGTGTTAGTGGTGGAAGCTCAGCGGCTTTAATGGCTCTTAGTCGTCATCTTATTAAGATGTTGCCTGGCTATGAAAGACCTGCATTTGCAAGCCATATTCCTACTCGAAAAGGCATATGTTTGGTGCTTGATATGGGTGCAAACCTGAGCTCAAGTGCAGAACAGTTGTATCAGTTTGGTCAATTAGGCCAAGCCTTGGAAGCCAGCCTTCAGCAAAATCCTAATATTACTTTAAAATTACTTAATATTGCTACCGAATCAGGCACGGGCCAAACACAAGTTCAACAAGCCGATGCATTATTGGAATCTGATCCGAAACTCAACTACTTAGGCTACATTGAGCCGCAAGAAGTCTTCGAGGGTCAGGCTAGTGTCGTGGTTTGTGATGGCTATGCAGGCAATATTTTGATTAAATCAGGCGAAGGGGTGAGTAATATGCTGGCCCGTAGTTTTATGGCAGACTTGGCTAATAGCGATATAGCTCCCGAGCAAATAGAAAAAGTAATGCAGGCGTGGCAATTTAAGTTTGATCCAGATCGGCTAAATGGCGCATTTCTTTTGGGTTTACAGGGTTTGGTGGTTAAGTCTCACAGTTATGCTTCTGCCACAGCCTTACAATATGCCATTGAGGCAACACAAGATTATGTTGAAATGCAGGTTGCAGAACGCTTGCAGGAAGAAGGCTAATTACTTTTAAAAGGACCTATAATGAGCTCTAATGTTGCATTTGTATTTCCAGGCCAAGGCTCTCAGAGTGTTGGAATGTTAGCTGACTTAAGTGCTAAACATGCCGTTGTGATAGAAACTTTCGCCCAAGCTAGCGAGGTTTTAGATTATGACCTATGGCAATTGGTACAAAATGACGAAAACCATCAACTTAACCAAACCCACATAACTCAGCCAGCGCTACTCAGCGCTAGTGTTGCGTTGTGGCGTTTATGGCTGGCGCAAGGCGGGGCTGCTCCTAGCGTCATGGCCGGTCACAGTTTAGGTGAGTATTCTGCGTTAGTTTGTGCAGGGGCGTTAGATTTTGCTGATGCTATACGGTTAGTAGAAGCTCGTGGTCAGTATATGCAAGCGGCTGTGCCTGCAGGTGAGGGTGCTATGGCAGCGATCATTGGTTTAGATGATGCAGCCATTGCTGACGCCTGTAAGTCCAGCGCCCAGGGGCAAGTTGTAGCTCCAGTGAATTATAATTCACCCGGTCAAGTTGTTATCGCTGGGTCTAAAGCGGCAGTAGAACGCGCAATGCTGGCCTGTAAGGAGGCAGGCGCTAAGCGCGCCTTGCCTTTGCCTGTAAGTGTGCCATCCCATTGTGCGCTGATGCAGCCCGCCGCAGAAAAATTGAGTACGCTGTTAGCAACGATACCAGTGCGTACCCCAACGATACATGTCATACAAAATGTAGATGCTCAAGTGGCCGCCTCGGCCGATACCATTGTGTCCAACCTTATTGCTCAATTACATCAACCTGTATTATGGTCTAAATGTATAGAATCCATAGCAGCCAGTGGTGTAGAGCTTGTGGTAGAATGTGGCCCAGGCAAAGTGCTAAATGGTTTAACAAAACGGATTGAAAAGACGTTACAAACTGCGTCTATAAATGATGTTGCATCACTTGCAGCGACTCTAGAATACTAAGACGGATAAAATTATGTTGGCAATTGATGGTAAGGTGGCACTGGTTACAGGCGCAACTAGAGGTATAGGTAAAGCTATTGCCCTACAGCTGGCTTCTCAAGGCGCGATTGTAGTGGGCACGGCTACTTCTGAATCAGGCGCCCTGTCTATTGCTGCGGCTTTAAAAGATGCAGGCAATGGGGGTACGGGGATGATTCTTAATGTATCGGATGCAGATTCGGTGACTGCTACCCTTAAAGCTATTGTAGAGACTTACGGTGCTCCAGCCATATTGGTTAATAATGCCGGTATTACGCGGGATAATTTGTTAATGCGTATGAAAAATGACGAATGGGACGATGTGGTGAATACCAATTTAAGCTCCATTTTTCGTATGGCAAAAGGCTGCCTTCGGGGTATGACTAAAGGCCGCTGGGGTCGTGTTATAAATATTAGCTCTGTGGTAGGTTCCATGGGTAATATGGGACAGGCCAATTATGCCGCCGCTAAAGCGGGTGTAGAAGGTTTTAGCCGGGCTATGGCTAGAGAGGTAGCCTCTCGCAATGTAACGGTAAACTCCATTGCTCCAGGTTTTATTGCTACGGATATGACTGATGCGTTAGGCGAAGACCAAAAAGATACTCTACGCACTCAAATTCCGTTACAGCGCTTAGGTACCCCTGAAGACATTGCGCAATTGGTTGGCTTTTTGGCTAGTGATGCAGGTGCTTACATTACCGGCGAGACAATTCACGTTAATGGTGGCATGTATATGAGTTAGGGCTGTTTAAATAGTGAAATTTAACAACTTTGTGTCGCACATATTAGTGATTTAAGGTTGCTTTTTTGGCTGATTTGTAGATAATAGCATCACTCTATACTGAGTAGAAAATGGAACTATATAGCGGAATTCTCCGCCCTCTAATTTCTAGGATATCCGTTAACCCGATAAAGGTATAACGGCGTATAAGAACCAATTGGGAAAAACTATGAGTATTGTAGATCGCGTTAAAAAAATTGTTGCGGAACAACTAGGTGTTAAAGCAGATGAAGTGACTAATGAAGCTTCTTTTGTTGACGACCTTGGCGCAGATTCTTTGGACACCGTAGAGCTAGTAATGGCTCTGGAAGAAGAATTTGAAACTGAGATTCCAGATGAAGAAGCTGAGAAGATCACTACTGTTCAAGCTGCAATCGACTACGTTAACGCTAACCAGTAAGTTAGCTTAGTTTTTTGCACTTCGAATTGAAGTAAGAAAAGCCGCTCCATTTTATGGTGCGGCTTTTCTGTTTTTATAGCAGTTAAAACATCTGTTTTAAGTTCAAAGTCTGCCATAATGTAAGGCACGTTTTGCAGGCCGTTATGTAAGGAGAATCAAATGAGTCGTAAGCGCGTTGTAGTTACTGGTATGGGTATGTTAAGCCCAGTTGGTAATACCATGGACGAAACTTGGAACAATATTTTGGCCGCAAAAAGTGGTGTTGCTAATATTACTCATTTTGATACGGAAGGGTACGGTACTCACTTTTCGGCTAGCGTTAAAGACTTTGAATTGAGCAATTACTTGCCGCCTAAAGAAGGCAAAAAGATGGACCTTTTCATACAATACGGTATGGCTGCTGGCATCCAAGCTATTCAAGACGCTAATTTAGAAGTAACCAACGAAAATGCAGACCGAATTGGTGTGGCTATCGGTTCTGGTATAGGTGGGTTGCCTCTGATTGAAAAATGCCATGACGCTCTTAATAAAAGCGGGCCTCGTCGTATTTCACCCTTCTTTGTTCCTGGTAGTATCATTAATATGATCTCCGGCAACCTATCTATTATGTACGGCTTACGTGGCCCTAACATTGCTATTACGACAGCCTGCACTACCGGCACACACAATATAGGCGCTTCTGCTCGGATGATCGCTTATGGTGATGCAGACGTGATGATTTGTGGTGGCGCCGAAATGGCCACTACACCGCTTGGTTTAGGTGGTTTTGGTGCGGCGCGTGCTTTATCTACCCGTAATGACGACCCTACGGCAGCAAGCCGCCCATGGGATACAGACCGAGATGGATTTGTATTAGGGGATGGCGCAGGTGTAATGGTGTTAGAAGAATACGAGTCGGCTAAAGCGCGGGGCGCTAAAATATACGCCGAACTTACTGGTTTTGGGATGAGTGGTGACGCATACCATATGACATCTCCACCAGAAGATGGCCGTGGTGCAGCTGCTTCAATGCGTAATGCCATGAAAGATGCAGGCCTTAACGGTGATCAGGTGCAGTATATCAATGCTCACGGCACATCTACACCGGCTGGCGACATTGCTGAATCTAATGCTGCAAAGCTGGTGTTAGGTACCGGTGCCGAAAATGTACGTATGAGTTCAACCAAGTCCATGATTGGTCACTTACTCGGTGCCGCTGGCGCCGTAGAAGCGATCTTCTCTGTATTAGCTATACGAGACCAAGTGGCGCCACCTACCATTAATTTAGACAACCCTTCTGAAGGGTGTGACTTAAATTATGTGGCCCATCAGCCACAAGAAGCTTTGATCGAATCTGCGATGTCGAATTCATTTGGCTTTGGCGGTACTAACGGTACTCTTATTTTCTCTCGCATTTAACTCTTGAGTGAGGCTGGGCTGATGGATGCAATAACCTTTGTAAATGGCCAGCAAACACACTGTTTGAATGCACATGATCGTGGCTTGGCTTATGGTGATGGTGTATTTGAAACCATTGCCATAAAACATGGTCAAGTGCAGCTCTGGCAGGCTCATCAGCAAAGGTTAATTAAAGGCCTTCTAACCTTGGGTATTTTTGTTAATAAAGCCTCCGCTGCAGGCTTTATTAAAACAATTATTACTGATATTCAACAAGCTTTTCTGCTTTATGGCCATCAACAGGCGGTGCTTAAAATCACTGTTACTCGAGGTCTTGGTGGGCGGGGATATCTAGCACCAAGTACACCACAACCCTCTCGAATTATTGCCATCACCCCATGGCCTAGCGGCCGTAGTCAACTTGCGGAAACAGGGGTCAATGTACGGATTTGTCAGCATAACTGGTCTCATAACGCAGCCTTAGCAGGCCTTAAACACCTGAATCGGCTAGACCAAGTGATGGCTCGTAACGAATGGGAAGATGAACACATTCATGAAGGTATTATGCTTAATCTACATGGCAATGTAATTTCGGGGGTCATGAGTAATGTCTTTATAGAATCTAATGGTGGATTAATTACCCCAAAACTAGATCAGTGTGGTATTGCAGGTGTCATGGCGAAAGAAATTTGTGCTATCGCAAAACAAAACAATATTGCCGTAGAACATAAAAACATACCCTTAAAAACCTTTATCAATACCGGCTCACCATTTCTTAGTAATAGCCTCAATGGTATCTGGCCTATTAATACCCTGGAGCCCCATGCTGGGTTTTCCCATCCAACCCATTGGGTTAAATCGACTTTAATTGGTTTTCTTCAAGCAGCCGTTGCAACACGTTTGTCTGCTCAACCAGCCGTGAGTGAACTATGCTGAAGCAGGTTTGGTTTTGGGTGCTTATGGCGAGTATCTTAGTGATCGCGTTGTTCACCTATGGTGCTATACGCCAAGTTCAAGTGTGGCTATATGAGCCAATACCAGTGACCGAACCCACATTGGTTACTATTGCCGTGGGTTCTAACTTAGGTAGCGTCAGTCATTCGCTTTATAAAGCAGGCGTGATTGCCCATGCACAAAGCTTTAAATACTACGCAAAGTGGCGTCAGCTAGATCGCCATATTAAAGCTGGTGAATATCAATTCAAAGGTTCCATAAACAGTGTAGAAGTGTTGGCACAATTGGTTTCTGGCAAGGTGCTAGAGTATCAACTGACGGTGCCAGAAGGCCTTACATACAATGACTTTGTTGCATTATTAAGTCAGCACCCTGCGATGCAAGGAAAACCTGTACCTAAAGCCAAGCAGTGGCTTAGGCAATTACATAGCCGGCAAGATCATCCAGAAGGGCTTTTATTCCCCTCAACTTATCGATTTGCTCGGCATAATTTGCCATTGGATATTATTGAGCAAGCGCATCTAAAACAGTTGCAAGTATTACAGTCAGAGTGGGCAACAAGGGCTGAAAACCTGCCCTATAAAACGCCCTATGAAGCACTTATTTTGGCTTCAATTATCGAGAAAGAAACAGGACTTCCGACTGAACGAGGCACTATTGCTGGCGTCTTTGTAAGACGCTTGCAAAAAGGCATGAAGTTACAAACTGACCCGTCAGTGATTTATGGTATGGGTACCGGCTTTAACGGCAATATAAGGCGCTCTGATTTAATGGCAGATACTCCCTATAATACTTATGTTCACAAGGGCTTGCCGCCAACACCTATTGCTCTACCTGGACGCGCAGCGATTCATGCAGCATTACATCCAGAACAAGGTTTTAGCCTTTTCTTTGTTGCTAAAGGTGATGGTAGTCACGTCTTCGCGGATACCTATTCTCAACACCAAGCCAATGTACGTCAGTACCAGCTAAATAACTAAGAGGGTTTTCATGGTGGCATCATTTATATCCATTGAAGGCGGCGAAGGGGCTGGCAAGTCTACAAGTATTGAATATATTAAGCGTAAGCTACAAGCTGCGGGCATAGAATGCATTGTCACTCGAGAACCCGGCGGTACGCCTATGGCTGAAGACATTCGACAGTTATTACTGCAACACCGTGATGAAACAGTGGATCCATATACAGAATTGTTGCTGATGTTTGCTGCACGCAGGCAGCATGTAGAAAATGTGATTCGTCCAGCCTTGGCGGTGGGAAAGTGGGTGATTTGTGATCGTTTTACCGATGCTTCCTTCGCCTACCAAGGGTTCGGACGGGGTTTAAATACAGACTTTATTACTAACCTTAAGCACTGGGTCCACGGTGATCTTAATCCAGACATGACACTGCTATTTGATGTTGATATTGCTGTGGGTATGGCTAGGGCGGGTAAACGATCTGATTTTGACCGCATAGAAAAGGAAGAGATTAGCTTTTTCGAACGTGTTAGGCACGGTTATTTATCTCAAGCTGAAGCCGAACCTCAAAGGTATCGTATTGTGGATGCAGCGGCCTCTATTGCCGGTGTTGAAGCACAGTTAGATCGATATATAGACCCTTTGCTTATCCAATTAACCAATTCGGGTAGCTAAAGCCATGACCACTGAAAGAGGCAGTTTGCCACCTGAATTATATCCTTGGCAACAGGAGCAGTGGCTCCAAGTGAACCTTATGATGGAGCAAAAACGTTTGCCCCATGCGCTCATCATTGGTGGTGTGCCGGGCCTTGGTAAATTGATATTTGCCAAGCGTCTTGCAGCTACGCTACTGTGCCAACAAACTATACGTGGTGATGCTTGCGGACAATGTAAATCTTGCCAGTTATTGGCGTCTAGCAGTCACCCAGATTTCAAACTAATGCAGCCAGATGAAACTGGAAAAGCCATTTTGGTGGATCAGGTTCGTAAAATACAAAGTGCTATGGCCACCACTGCACAGCAAGGTGGAGCACGGGTGGTGATTATTAATGGCGCCACAGACCTCAATTTAAACGCGGCAAATGCATTATTAAAACAACTCGAAGAACCCGGCGATAATAGTTTTTTCCTGCTCTTACATCAATGGCCAACACACATATTGCCAACGGTTCGTAGCCGATGTCAGCTGTTAGATATCAATAAACCTACTCAAGAAGTTGCATTGGCGTGGTTGCAAGAGAGGTTGGCCAATACTATGGCACAAGAGGGTTTAGATACGGCCGTTAAGTTATTACAAATGGCAAAAGGTGGCCCCTTAAAAGCACTGGAGTTATACGAAACTAAAGCCCATGAACAGCGTCATCAAGTGCTGGTACAGCTTACAGCGATACTCAGGGGCAAACAAACCAGTGTAGAGGTGGCTCAAAACTGGCATAAATTACCATTAGAGCAAGTATTTACTTGGTGGATAGAGTGGCTTAATGACTTAGTTAAGTTAAAAATGACCGGGGACGCAGCCCAACTGTCGAATCTGGATATCATAAAACTGTTACAAGCCGTTGCTCAACGAAGTGATATAGAAGACATCTATCATTTGCTAGAGAAGGTCACCGTTCAGCTTAATTACATTAATCAGCGTCGTAACTTAAACCCTCAACTGGTATGTGAAGAATTGCTCAATAGTTGGTATTTATTAGTAAAGTCAGGCAGATCGCAATGATTATAGATTCCCATTGTCATCTCGATAAACTGGATACAAGCCACTATAGCGATGGTTTGGCAGGATTAATTGCGGCTGCCCAGGCCGAAGGCACCTCACAGATGTTGTGTATCGGTGTGGATACTGAACAATTTGAACCCATGCTCGATCAAATAAAAGATTATGATTTTATACACGCTTCTGCTGGGCTCCACCCTTTAGGTGTTAAAAATTTAGATACGCTTGCGTTACTAGAGCAGCAGGCCCGTTTGGACAAAGTGGTTGCGATAGGTGAAACAGGGTTAGATTATTTTTATCAGCAAGACAATGCAGAACTTCAAACACAGGCTTTTAGCGCCCACCTCCAACTGTCTAAGCGCTTACGCAAGCCGGTGATCGTCCATACTCGTGATGCAAATGCCGACACCCTTGCATTGCTTAGTAGCGAGGCTGACCTGAGTGTAGGTGGTGTGATCCATTGTTTTACTGAAGATTGGGTGATGGCTAAAGCCTGTTTGGATTTGGGTTTCTATATCTCTATTTCAGGTATTATCACCTTTAATAATGCGTCTGCTTTGAGAGATGTTGTTAAAAAAATACCCTTGGACCGTTTGTTAGTTGAAACTGATTCTCCTTACCTAACCCCTGCGCCACATAGGGGAACGCAGAATGAACCGAAACACGTTCGTCTGGTTGCTCAATACGTAGCAGACCTAAAAGGCCTGTCTCTCGACAAACTAGCTCAGGCTACAAGCCATAATTTCACGCAACTATTCCTCACACCCCGATAGATGGTTTAATAATAAATAATGGTCTTTTGTGTGCATAATGACTATTATTAGATAAATAGTCATAGCTCGACCCGTTATAACATTAACAGTCTTTCGACAGAAGGTATCCTTATGAATTGGGGCATTGCTGCAAAACCTAAAATCCCCGCTTATTTTCCGCGCGAAAAAGAAAATCGAAAAGTGCGTGAATTTAAGCGTAGAGAAGAGGAGATTTTAGAAACAGCCCTAGATTTATTTAGAGCCCACGGTGAAGATAAAGTCACAGTAGAAATGATTGCCGACAGCGTAGGCATTGGCAAAGGCACCATTTACAAACATTTTAAATCCAAGTCTGATATATATATCTGTTTGCTCATCAACTATGAACAGCAGCTTGCTAGCTTATTACTCACTGAAGACTTCTCTGATCCTGAATCCCTATGGCGTAGTTATTTTGAATTTCGCATGAGCGACCCAGAGCAAGCGCTATTGTTTGATCGTTTAGAAGATCGCTTGATCAAAGGGGAAGAATATGAGAGTGAGATTGCTGAAGTGCATCAAATTCGTAATGAAAATATGCAGGTGTTAACCACTCTGGTTGAAAAACGAATTCAGTCTGGAAAGCTAGAACAGGTACCTGCCTATTTTCACCTTTCCGCATCCTGGGCTTTGGTTCATGGTGCTTTAGCACTACATGATTCAGGCTTCTTTAAAGAATTTATCCAAGATCGTGAATCGTTTTTTGATTTTTTAATGCAAATAGGTATGCGTATGGGTAATCGTGGTCAAAGCCGTCATACAGAATTACCAAAAAAAATGCCTAATGAGCCATGATCGAGCAATTAGTTCAGCATGCCGAGCAGTTACCCGATTATAAACTAGATACTTGGAGTCCCGAATTTAAAGGCGACATGGATCTGGTTATCGCCGCCGACGGCGTTTGGTATCACCAGGGTGAGCCTATTGTTAAAACTAAAATCATGCAGTTGTTTGGGCGCTTGTTGCAGCGACAGACTAACGGTGATTATTGGATTGTTACGCCAGTAGAGGCTTTTCGTATTGTGGTAAAGGATTTACCGTTTATGGTGATTGCGGCAGATTGCATTAACGAAAACGACCAACAAATTTGGCAATTTACAACCAATACGGGCGACCAAATTAAGTTGCTACACCCAAAACAACTCATCGTCACCTATGATGCTGAACAGCAACCTCACCCAAAACTGAACATTCGCCCGGGTTTAGCAGGGCGCATTAGTCGCTCTGTTTATTATCAGCTGGCTTTAGCCTGCGAAGTTGAAGAGTCACCTCAAGGCGCCTACGCAGTATTAACCAGTGGTTCTCATCAATACTTAATGGGGAGCTGTTGAGGTGTTAGTGGGCTAGGTGTTGTGACATTAGCTGTTCTAACAAAGGTCTGTAATAGCTAAATTCGGGGTGCTCTTTAGTCGGATCTTTGGCTTCTTCATCCCACACGCGTACATCGATGCACGCTTGCAAATGTGGGTTGGTTTCAAAACTTTGCACTTCTTCTGCACTCATAGGTCCTCCTTGAAGCTTTAATGTATATGCAGAAGCATCTGATAAACGAACTAAATAGCTGGGCTGTACGGCGCATAGATAGCGTTTAGTCGCTACATGTTGCCTTATGGGCTCTATTACCGCCGCATCGAAGTAGGGCTCTAAAAAGCTCGCTCCTGCTTGCTCATGATAATTATCTTGGCCTTCTGCCAGTGCTGTTTCGGGAATTTCGTTGGCATAGTGGCCAATGTCGTGGAGCAAAGCCGCGGCAATCATAGTATTTTTGGCGCCAGCTTGTTCTGCACATTGTGCGGCTTGTAACATATGTTGAGCCATAGAAACCTGTTCACCCAAGTAGGACTCAGCCCCTCTGCGACAAAAAATACCTTCAATGTGGTCAAGAAGGTTGCTGGCATCGATGTTGTTACGTTCAATTTTACTCATATTAACGCCCTTGATTGTGTGTGGGTGCTAGGTTGTACATACAACTATACAGCCCATCTAGGTCTGCATAGGCGCCTTGCAGGTGTCTGTCGCCATCAGACCCGAATGCCTTTCGTGCATGCATGATTCTAGTATTGTCGAACATCACCAAATCGCCTGGATTCATTTTATAACTAAGTTGTAAGTGTTCCAATTGTAATATTTCTGCAAAGGCACGATAGGCATTATAAAATAGACGCATTTTTTCAGGCGCAAGCTTAATAGGCGCAATGGAACGATTATTAAAACGAACTTTACAGATCTCTTGTCGATCATTCACTTCAATCATCGGCACTCTTGAGCGTAAATCTGTACTTGAGTCTGAAAAACGATATTGAATGTGAGTCTCGCACAGGCACTTAAATAACTCAGGCTGTTCATCTCTTAATATAGCAGCGGCCATAAATCCGTCAATTAGAATGGAATCTCCGCCGTCGGCAGAATTGCTTAAACAGTGCAGCAGTTGAACACTTGGAACAGGATCTCGATAGGGGTTGTCGGTATGACAGCCTAAGCCTAGGTTGGTAAAGGCTAGATTATTTGCGTTTATCGCGGTTTTTACTTCAAATAACTCACCATAATTAGTGACCCTAGGAAAGCCAAATTGTTGAATCACACTCAGAAGACTTTTTTCTGCAATAGGAACCTGTACAAAGCGTGTGAAACCGTATTTAGAAAACAGTCTCAAAGCTTCATACTTCAATTTTGAATTTTTAATTAATTGTGGATAACTCACTTCGTTAGATTGTTTAAAATGATTGCCTAACCATAGGGTCTTGGAGGCCTCACTCCTGTCGTCAGAGGCTGTATTGAGGTGATAGCAATGCTGTCTTAGCCACTTTAGGTCATAACTGGATTGGTGAGTGTAATTGTGTTGTTGATTAGAAAACACAAGATCTAATGTATGGTTTCCATGTCGCTTTGCTGAGTCAAGTGTCAGGTCAAAAGGAATGTCGGTGATGTTGAGCAGACGTTGGCCACTATGGGCATCTTTACAGCAGGGCAGTTGACAGTGATCCCTTAACCACATGGCATTTAAGTTACTGGTGTTACCGTCTTGCCATTGAATGGTGAGTTGATCAGAAGTTAGAGAAAAGGAAGTCATCTGCATGTGGGTTCCTTAATAAATAGAGCTGATTAAATATAATGATGAATTTAACCAACTCTACGCAAAAAAGGAACTGCTAATGCAAAAAACTACATGTTGGGGTAGTTAGGGCCGCCGGCTCCTTCTGGTACCACCCAAGTGATATTTTGACTAGGGTCTTTAATATCACAAGTTTTACAATGCACACAGTTTTGGCTGTTAATTTGGAACTTTTGAGAACCGTCTTCATTCTCAACAATTTCATAAACTCCAGCCGGGCAGTATCGTTGTGCAGGTTCGTTCCATTGAGTCAGATTTAACCCTAAAGGTAAACTGGCGTCCTTCAGAGTTAAATGACAAGGTTGATCTTCTTCATGATTAGTACCCGACAAAAACACAGAAGAAAGCTTATCGAAACTAATCACACCATCGGGTTTAGGGTAGTCGATCATAGGCATATCTGCAGCTAACTTCAGCTGAGCATAGTCTGGAGTATTGTCCTTAATACTAATAGGCAGCTTGCCACCAAAAATATTCTGATCGATCCAATTAAAAGTGCCGCCTAGCCACATGCCAAATTTATGCATTGCAGCACCAAAGTTACGGGCTTTATACAGTTCTTCATACAACCATGATTGTTTGAAGTTTTCGTCGTAGGCCACTAGGTCCTGTTTGCCTTCATCACCATTGCTTAAGGTGGCAAACAAAGTTTCAGCAGCTAACATACCTGATTTCATCGCAGTGTGGCTGCCTTTGATTTTAGCGAAGTTCATAGTACCAGCGTCACATCCAATCACCATGGCTCCTGGGAGGGTCATTTTTGGAAGGGCAAATAATCCGCCTTTTTCAACGGCACGGGCACCATAGGAAACACGAGTACCTCCTTCAAGGTACTGCTTTAATACTGGGTGGTGTTTTAGTCGTTGAAATTCGTCAAATGGACTTAAGTGGGGGTTGTCATAACTCAAATCAATAATAAGGCCTACGGTCACTTGGTTGTTGTCGCCGTGGTAAAGAAAAAATCCACCGTTAGCGCCTTTGGTTAATGGCCAACCAGAGCCATGAACTACTAAGCCTGGCTGGTGTTTAGTCGGATCAATGTCCCACAACTCTTTAATACCAATGCCATAATGCTGACTAGTGGTGCCTTCATCTAGTTTAAATTGTTCAATCAGTTGCTTGCCTAAATGACCGCGGCAACCTTCTGAAAATACGGTATATTTGGCATGTAACTCCATACCTTGCATGTAACTGTCTTTGTGTTCGCCTACTTCGCTGACTCCCATGTCGCCTGTAGCGATACCTTTTACGCTGCCATCTTCGTGGTAAAGAATTTCTGCGGCGGCAAAACCTGGGAATACTTCAGCGCCTAAGCTTTCGGCTTGTTCTGCTAACCATCGACAAACATTGCCCAAACTAACGATGTAATTGCCATCGTTGTGCATGGGTTTAGGGATTGCAAAACCTGGCATGGCAAGACCGCCTGTTGCGCTGGTAAGGATATGCATTTCATCTTTTACAACGGGCGTCGTTAAGGGTGCACCCATGGACTGCCAATCTGGGAAAAGCTCGTTAAGGGCGGTGGGTTCAAGTATGGCGCCAGATAAAATGTGCGCGCCCACTTCAGAGCCCTTTTCAACGACGCAGACACTTAACTCTTGCTCTTTTTCTTGTGCCAACTGAAGTAGTTTACATGCGGTTGCTAGGCCGGATGGACCAGCGCCAACGATAACAACGTCGAACTCCATAGATTCACGTTCCACTGCATTTCCTCTTATTTAATCTGTCCTGTGAAAAGTCACTTTAACGTCTGTGAAAATGACCGACTGTTCATATACCGACTTATTTTGGCTCTTCTTTAACAGAGTTTCAATCAATACTAGCTAGTCTTGCTAGATATTCGTCTAATTTGTCGACTTGGAGCTGAGGTTTGTTAAACTAACTGACCAAATATTAGGGAAAAACGCCTGTAATGCACATAGAAATAAACCTTAAGTCTACACACCAGCAAATGCATGATGAGCTACGCCAATTACGTGCAGGGGATCGCGTTCATTGTACGGAAGTAGGGCAGTTTTTATTTTGTAAGCGGTTATTAGAACAATGGCGCTGGAACGATGTTTTGTTATTGATGATGGATGATCAAAAACAAGTTTTAAAACAATTTAAATATAAACCCCCGGCCCATAATGAAATACCTAGAGAGCGGTTAATAAAAGACCAAGAACAAGTGGTGCATGCGCTAGAAAAAGTGTTTGCTCATTGCCATAAGGTAGGTTTAAAAGTAGTGTCGTTTAGTGATGGGTTAGTGGTGGTGCCAAAGGATCTTGCGGAAGACCCTATGGCGTTGTGTTCTGCATCCGCTTTAGGCATTAACGATCATGAGACCTACACTACGTTTGCAGAACAGTTGGATTAAAATACTTAAAGTGCGAATTTAAGCGACTTCCTCATCCGGTTCGTCTGGCGGCATACGCATACCCTTATCAATACCCTTGCGGGTTTGTGTTTTAGACTTTGCTTTTTGAAGTTGAGTTTCTATTTTGGAACTTAGGGCGTCGATAGCACTGAACATGTTATCGCCTTTGGCCTTGGCAAATATTTCGTGGCCAGTGTCTAGGTGGAGAGTGGCTTCAGCAAGGTCTTGATTACCTTCTTTGTCCATTGTGACTTGAATGTTGGTTATGTGATCGAAGTGGCTTTCATTTTTCTGCAGCTTGGCCATAATACGTTCTTTTACAGCATCTGTAGCTTTGGTGTCGTGACGAGCAGTAATGTTCATTTGCATAATCGATTCCTTCTTATCGAAAGTTAAAAAAGTTTAGTAATAAAGAATAGGTCCTCAAGGTTTGTGGGGGCGTGTTTAGTTACAAAACCATACACAGTTTGGACTCTGCAAAAGAATACGCTTATGCTTAAGTCGTGCTTTTAATAAACCACATGTGGCGAAGGAAAGAAAGTGCTTTTCTCAAGCATATGCAAATTAGCAGCAGTGATTTAAATTTAGAAACATAAGGGCTATTAAATTGAAGTGTGATTACGACATTGTGATTTGTGGTGGTGGAATGATTGGCGCAGCGATGGCCGCTCTTCTGGCGCCCTCTGGCTTCTCTATTGCCGTGATTGAAACCCAAGCACCCGCTGAATATGATTTAAGTCAGTGCTTTGATTTAAGGATCTCAGCCTTAAGCCCAAAGAGCATGCAGGTGATGCAACAGTGCAACGCATGGGAGCACTTAAGCAGTATGCGTATGTGCCCCTATAAACGTATGCGAGTATGGGAGGTTGCAGGGTTTGGAGATCTCACCTTTAATGCGGACCAAGTGGGTGTTTCAGAGCTTGGGCATATTGTAGAAAATCGGTTAGTGCAGCTGAGCCTATGGCAAGCACTAAGGCCACTTAATAACGTTGACATTATTTGTCCAGCTTCTCCTTCAAGTTTTCGTCATCAAAATGCTCACACTCACATCACACTGGATAGCGGGCAAACGCTCACTGCAAAGCTTGTTATAGGCGCAGACGGTGCAGAATCAAAAGTAAGGCAAAGCTTTGGTGTAGGCGTGAATCGTGGGCAATACCAGCAAGCGTGTTTGGTGGCCTCTGTAAACACCCAACTTGGCCAACAGGATATTACTTGGCAACGATTCGTTAGCACCGGCCCGCAGGCATTTTTGCCTTTATTGGGCCAACACGGATCTGTTGTTTGGTATCATCAGGCCGACCAAGCACGGCAACTGTCTAAGTTATCTAATGCTGCTTTGGCGGATGAAATAATGGCCCAGTTTCCATCTCAGCTGGGCCATATTGAAGTCACAGGTAAGGCTTCGTTTGGGTTACAAAAGCAACACGCTAAGAGCTACTTCGCGCCAGGCATGGTGTTGATTGGTGACGCCGCCCATGTGATTAATCCATTGGCGGGGCAAGGTGTTAATTTAGGTTTTCAAGACGTAGCAAGCCTTGCTCAGGTGTTATCAGAAGCTCATAAAAATGGCGAAGATTGGTCTAGCGTAATGGTTCTTAAGCGTTACCAAAAACAAAGAAAACTCGCCAATAGCTTGATGCTCCATAGCATGGATGCATTCCATCATGGTTTTAGCAACGTCAGTCCACCCGCCAAATGGTTACGCAACCTTACCCTTGCTGCAGCTAAAGCACCGCCTCTCAAAAAACGAGTTGTTCGCTACGCTATGGGTATTTAGCAGGCCTACATCGGCCTTAACCAGAAGTTCAATTAGATAAAATTTCAAATTAATCCAGTTTGGGCTAACATTCTATCCAATGGTACTGTTCTAGCAGTGTATTTCAAATTATACTGCTAGCACTACCTTGTTACAGTGGTGAGTTAAGTGCTCGCCTCTAATTATTGCCATAATTGGTGTTTGCCAGTTGTGGCTTTTGCATTTATAAATTGGTAAAAACATGTCTGCAGCACCTCAATCACACTCTAGCTTCCGTTTTTTGCGTCAACAAACCATTGCTTCGTTGAATATTCACATCCAACAATACCAACATATTTCCACCGGTGCCTTGCATATTCATTTGTCTAGTGAACAGACGGAAAATGTATTTTTGGTGGCATTAAAAACCATGCCTCAGGATTCGTCAGGTGTAGCCCATGTGCTTGAACATACGGCTTTATGTGGGAGTGAGAAATTCCCTGTGCGCGACCCATTTTTTATGATGATTAGGCGTTCTCTGAATACTTTTATGAATGCTTTTACCAGCAGTGATTGGACGGCTTATCCGTTTGCGAGTCAAAATAAAAAGGACTTTAATAATCTATTAGAGGTGTACTTGGATGCTGTGTTTTTTGCACGTTTGGATGCACTGGACTTTGCCCAAGAAGGGCATCGAGTTGAATTTTCTGAGTCCAATAATAGTACACCAAGTTTAGAGTATAAGGGGGTTGTGTTTAATGAAATGAAAGGTGCGATGAGTTCGCCTGTAAGTCAGCTTTGGCAAACACTCACTAAGTACTTATTCCCTAGCACCACCTACCATTTTAACAGTGGTGGTGAACCGGCAGACATTCCAGACTTAACCCACGAACAGTTATTGGCTTTTTATCAACGCCATTATCACCCATCTAATGCGATCTTTATGACCAGTGGAGATATAAGCGCGGCCACACATCAAGAGTCGTTTGAAAAACACGCACTACATCGCTTTAGTGAACAGAAGATCGACTTGTTTGTGGCCGATGAAAAACGCTACTTCAGTCCATTAAAAATACAAGAAAGTTACCCTTGTGCCGCCAATGATGAACATGCTAAAAGCCACTTGGTATTAGGTTGGTTGCTTGGCCATAGCACGGACTTAAAGCAACAGATGCAGGCTAATTTGTTATCCCGGGTGTTGCTTGATAATAGTGCGTCCCCGCTGCGCAAAGAGCTTGAGACCTGTGGTATAGGGACGGGGCCATCACCCCTTTGTGGTTTAGAAGATTCCAACAAAGAAATGACCTTTGTTTGTGGCTTAGAAGGTGCAGAACCTGCCGATGCAGAACAGTTTGAAACCTTGGTGATGAACTGCTTAAAAAAAGTGGTCGATGATGGGGTGGCGCAAAGTGAAGTTGAGGCTGCTTTGCATCAACTTGAGCTGGGTCAACGTGAAATTGGCGGCGATGGATACCCCTTTGGCATGCAGCTTATTTTAAGTGCCTTGCCTGCTGCTATTCATGGTGGAGATGCTTTAGCTGCGCTCAATTTAGACCCAGTACTTGCTGAGTTGGCCGAAGGCATCAAAAACCGTCATTTTATTCCCAATTTGATACAAGAATTACTGTTAGATAATGTCCACCAAGTACGGCTTACCCTTGCGCCAGATGAGCAAATGTCAGCCCGTAAAGACGCCGCAGAACAGTTGCGTCTTAAGGTCATGTTAGCGGCTATGAATGACGATCAACGTAAAACAGTGATTGATAATACGCAGGCATTACTCGAGCGTCAGTCGCAAGAAGACGATGCAAATATTCTGCCGGAAGTCACCCGGGATGATATTCCCGTCAGTCAATTTATCGCCAGCCCTACAATTTCAAATAAGGACTTAGGCTGGGAGTTTTATGCCGCTGGCACTAACGGATTGGTATACCACCAGTTGGTTATTGATTTGCCAAAGGTTGAGGAAAAAGATCTGCCTTATATTAATTTGTTAGCGCAGTTGATGACAGAATTAGGCATGGGCGAGCAAGATTACTTAAGCGTTCAAGCTCAGCAAGCTGCAGTGTGCGGCAGCCTTAGCGCATACCTTTCATATCGTGGCCAAGCGGCAGATGCCGATCATTTGAATGCCTATTTTATAGTCAGTACCAAAGGCTTAATTACCCAGCAAACAGCTATTGTTGACCTATTAAAACAAACATTGATGACGGTTCGTTTTGATGAACACCAACGTATAAAAGAACTCGTAGGGCAGTTGCGTTCACGCCGTCAACAAAGTGTTGGCCAATCGGGTCATAGTTTTGCCTTGGGTGCAGCCAGCAGGAATATGTGTGCTGGGGCAAACTTACAATATCAAGTCAGTGGTTTGCAGGGCGTAGTGTGGCTACAAAATCTAGATGATGGATTAGCACAAGAACAAAACTTAATCGACCTATGCGCTAAACTAACTGCTCTTCATCAGCAGTTATGTAGTCAGTCGCTGCAGCTTGCTAGCGTAGGTGAGGAACAGCAGCAAAATCACATCCAAAAGACTTTCACTAAAGCCTTTATTGATCAAGTAGGTGAACTTAAAGGGCGCTTGCCTTGGCAATACACTCCATTCGATGGCATTGCAGACTCAAAGCCAGTGCAACAAATGTGGACCACCAACACCCAAGTGAACTACTGCGCACGGTCTTTCCCAACGGTTCCTAGCGCTCATCCAGACGCTGCCACATTAGTGGTGCTGGGGGAAGTGTTACGTAATGGTTTCTTACACCGCGCGGTGCGTGAACAAGGCGGAGCTTACGGTGGCGGAGCCGGGCAAGATAATAACAATGCATGCTTTCGGTTTTATTCTTACCGCGATCCTCGCAGTGCAGAAACTTTTGCAGACTTTAGTGCGTCTGTTGATTGGGTATTATCTGATAAACTAACTGAGCAACACCTAGAAGAAGCAGTATTAGGTGTAATAGGCAGCCTGGATAAGCCATCTTCACCAGCAGGTGAAGCCTTACAGGCCTATCAGAACCAATTGCATGGTCGCTCCCCAGCTATACGACAAGCCTTTAGGGCCTCAATATTAGCCGTTGATCTAAATGGCTTGCAGCGTGTTGCTAAGGACTACTTACAAGGTGTTAAACCCTCAGAAGCGGTGGTGGCGCCTGCAGAGCTAAGTAAACATGCTTATTTTAGTGACTTTGAAGTTTATAAAGTTTAAAGAGAGTAGCAATTTCTTGAAAACCTAACCAACTAGTCAGTTTTTTATTGACCTTCATCATTATACGGGTACACTCTATTGAGTACTTTTTCAATGCTGGGATATTATGCCTAATAAATCTAATAATCATGCATCACTGGCGCTCCTTCAAGTCACTGAAATCACTAAGAAATTTGGTGATTTTTATGCCAATGACAGTATCAATTTGTCCATCAAAGCCGGCAAAGTTCACGCCTTGCTTGGGGAAAATGGTGCAGGTAAATCGACCTTAGTTAAAATGATGTATGGTGCCCTGCAGCCCTCATCTGGCAGTATTCATTGGCAAGGTAAAGATGTGTCTATCGCTAGCCCAGCCCATGCTAGAGAACTGGGTATTGGCATGGTATTTCAGCACTTTTCACTGTTTGAAGCGCTTACCGTAGCGGAAAATATAAGCCTAGCCTTACCGGTTGAGTTACGCCAAGGTGATTTAAGCCAACGTATTGCCGACCTATCTAAAGATTATGGTTTGCCCCTTAATCCTTCGGCTTTAGTTGCCGATTTATCTGTGGGTGAGCGCCAAAGAATTGAAATAGTTCGTTGCTTACTGCAGCAACCCAAATTACTCATTATGGATGAGCCGACGGCGGTACTCACTCCCCAGGAAGCTAAAGCCCTCTTTGCCACCCTACGTCGGTTGGTTGAAGAAGGATGTGCGGTACTCTATATTTCCCATCGTTTAGAAGAAGTCAAACAAATTTGTCACGATGCCACCATTTTGCGCCATGGTAAGTTAGTAGCAGAAGTTGATCCGCAAAAAGAAACCGCCGCTACTTTGGCGCAGTTAATGGTAGGAAGTAGCGTTCATCAGGTCAGTAGGCAAGCTAACGATCAAGTAGGAGATATATTGTTACAGTTGTGTCACCTTAACCAGAAAGCATCAACGCCTTTTGGGGTGGACTTGGTAGACCTTCAGTTGCAGGTAAAAGCAGGAGAAATTCTTGCTGTTGCCGGTGTAGCGGGTAATGGCCAGGGTGAACTTTTTGCAGCCATTTCTGGCGAGGAATTAAGCCCAGATCAAACCTCTATTATTATGTTTGGCGAAAACTGTAATACACTAACTATTAATCAGCGTCGCTGTTTGGGAGCCGCATTTGTTCCAGAAGAACGTATGGGTCACGGCGCAGTTGAACATTTAACTCTAACCGATAATATACTCTTATCACGCCACGCGTGTAACGACACTAATGCTCCTTTAAATCGGGGCTGGATAGGCATCGATCGTAGTCAGTTAGATCAACTCAACCAGACCATCGGTTTAGACTACGATGTTCGCAAGTCTAAAGAAGATGCAGTAGCGGGGTCTTTGTCGGGCGGTAATTTACAAAAATTTGTAGTTGGAAGAGAACTTAATCGACAGCCCAAAATACTAGTCATTAACCAACCCACTTGGGGTGTAGATGCCGGCGCAGCTGCACTGATTCGTCAAGCAGTTATCGATTTGTCTCGTCAGGGCAGTGCAATATTGATCATTAGTCAGGACTTGGATGAAATTTTTGAATTAGCCGACACTATTGCGGTGATGTCGCGTGGGCAATTGTCGCCAATATATCCTGCCTCAGAGCTCTCTCGAGAAGAAATTGGCTTGATGATGGCGGGTTCCCATGAGCAATCAACTTTAGCGTCTGGAGCTTAACATGCAGTTAATTTTAGAAAAGCGCCCTCAAGCTTCATCGTTAATGAATTTCTTGTCTCCAGTATTGGCTATTGCCTTAACGGTGCTTATGGGGGGGTTAATTTTTGCTGCCATGGGAAAACCCCCACTGAGCGCACTTTATATCTACTTTATAGATCCACTCACTAGCTGGTGGTCTATAGAAGAGGTGTTGGTTAAGGCAGGGCCCTTGGTGCTTATAGGTGTGGGCCTTGCGGTTTGTTTTAAGGCCAATGTATGGAATATTGGTGCTGAAGGCCAGCTCACTGCAGGGGCTTTAATGGGCGCTATTGTGCCAATAATGCTGGCTGAATGGCAGGGGCCGTTGGCATTGCTGGCCATGCTATTGCTGGGCGCATTAGGTGGGGCTTTATTTGCTTTTATTCCGGCATGGCTAAAAACTCGCTTTGGAGTGAACGAAATACTGACCAGCTTAATGTTGGTTTATATTGCTCAGTTGTTACTCGATTGGATGGTGCGGGGGCCTTGGAAAGATCCCGATGGCTATAACTTTCCTAAATCCGTATCCTTTGATGGATGGCACTTGTTGCCGATGTGGGGTGATGGACGTATGCACCTAGGCTTAGTGATTGCTTTGGTGGCTGCATTGGTATTATTTTGGTTGATGCGTCATACACTCAAAGGTTTTGAAATTAGTGTTGTGGGCAGTGCCCCTAAGGCCGGAGCATTTGCTGGTTTTTCTCAAACTAAAATGGTGTGGTTTTGTTTTGCGGTGTCGGGTGGTCTGGCTGGGCTTGCCGGCATTATAGAAGTGGCTGGGCCTATAGGTCAGCTGCAACCCCATATTTCGCCCAACTATGGTTTTACTGCCATCATTGTGGCGTTTTTAGGCCGTTTAAATCCCATTGGTGTCATCTTTGCGGGCATCCTGTTAGCTATTAGTTACATTGGCGGTGAAGGTGTACAAATAGAATTGGGAGTTTCAGATAAAACCACGCAAGTATTCCAAGGCATGTTGTTATTCTTTATTTTAACTTGCGATACATTAATTTTATATCGGCTTAAGTGGGTCAGTTCAAAAACTAAAAATGTTTCAGCTGGAGAAACCCTATGAGCCCGTATGAAGCAATTCTTTTAACCATCATAACGGCCTCTACGCCATTACTCTTGGCGGCTATCGGTGAACTGGTGGTAGAGCGTTCTGGAGTGTTGAACCTAGGCATTGAAGGCATGATGGTGATGGGAGCTGTGTGTGGTTTTGCAGCGGCCCATGTTTCTGGGTCGGCCTGGTTAGGTGTCATTGCTGCCATAGTTGCGGGTATTGCAATGTCCTTGTTGTTTGGGTTGCTAACGCAAACCTTAATCACTAACCAAGTGGCCACAGGTTTATCCATCACCTTATTAGGATTAGGCCTTTCAGGCCTTATAGGAAGTGGCTTTGTGGGGCTTCCTGGTGTACAGCTGGCCAATGTTTCTATTCCTTGGTTATCGGATTTACCCTACGTAGGCCGTTTAATATTTGGCCAGGATCCGTTAGTTTACATTTCCATAGCTTTAACCGTTGCCGTGGCTTACGTGTTGAGCCGTACACGGATTGGCTTGATTATTCGTGCTGTTGGACAAAGTCATGACTCGGCCCATGCCCTAGGTTACCGTGTTGTTGCTGTGCGTTACGCTTGTATCGCCTTTGGTGGTGCAACATCTGGCCTTGCTGGGGCTTATTTATCTTTGGTTTATACCCCGCAATGGATAGAAAATATGACTGCAGGAAGGGGCTGGATTGCTCTTGCGTTAGTGGTATTCTCTACATGGTTACCAGGACGACTTGCCGCCGGTGCATATTTATTTGGTGGGGTTTGGATTTTAGGTTTGTATGCTCAAGCTATGGGTATGGGCATTCCATCCCAACTGTTATCATCATTGCCCTATGTGGTTACTATTGTGGCGTTGGTTATTATTTCTACCAATCGCCGTTTGTCTGTAATCAATACCCCAGCCTCGTTAGGGCAAGGGTTTGTACCCGACCGTTGAGCCGCGCTCAAGGTCATTATTGCTGTAATAATTTAATAAAAAATCATCATAATCGATGGGGAGAAGTTGTATGAAGAAGTTGCTCACAGCTGCAGCCAGCATTGCGCTAGTCTCAGCACTATCCGTCTCTGCTATGGCCGCAGATAAACTCAAAGTTGGTTTCATCTATATTGGCCCTCCTGGAGACCATGGATGGACTTATCAACATGATCAGGGCCGCCAGGCTATTGATGCTCGTTTGGGCGATCAAGTAGAAACAGTGTTTGTTGAAAATGTGCCAGAAGGCCCTGATGCTGAACGTACTATTACTCGTTTAGCTCGCCAAGGTGCCGGTTTAATCTTTACTACGTCATTTGGTTACATGGATCCAACATTAAAAGTGGCTGCAAAATTCCCTGACGTTAAATTTGAACATGCTACTGGATACAAACGTGCAGACAACGTATCTACCTATTCTTCACGCTTTTATGAAGGCCGTTATGTCATTGGTCAAATTGCAGCTAAGACGTCTAAGTCTGGAGTTGCAGGTTATATTGGTTCTTTCCCAATTCCTGAAGTAGTGCGCGGCATCAATGCCTTTTTGCTAGGTGCTCAAACGGTTAATCCAGACTTTAAGCTTAAAGTGGTATGGGTTAACTCTTGGTTCGATCCAGGCCGTGAAGCGGATGCCGCTAAGGTGCTGATTAGCCAAGGCGCCGACATCATTACTCAACACACAGACTCTACAGCTGCTGTACAAGTTGCAGAAGAGCAGGGTGTTCATGCCTTTGGACAAGCCTCAGACATGGCGGCTTTTGCGCCTAATGCATTGTTGACGTCTATCATTGATAACTGGTCTGATTATTACATTGCCCGTACGCAAGCAGTACTAGACGGCACTTGGGTAAGCACTGATACCTTTGGTGGTATGGACGCTAACATGGTTAACATGGGGCCGTTCATCAATATGCCAGCAGATGTTAAAGCTATGGCAGAAGCCACAGCCGCGGCGATAAAAGCCGGTGAATTACACCCATTTACTGGCCCTGTGTATAAGCAGGATGGTTCTTTAGCGGCTGCTGAAGGCGAGGTCGTAGACCTTGGTAGCCTGTTGGGTATGGATTGGTACGTACAAGGTGTTGACGACCAGCTGTAAAAGCTAGGTTATAAAAAACCCGCACTAAGCGGGTTTTTTTATGCATGTTTGTTGGTCTCACGCGGAGCATGGGAGCAGGTAAGGTTACTTTTTAAGTTTGGTCACGTTAACAAATAGGGTTAATTTTTGGCCCGGTTGTAGGTATTTTTTTAATGCCTGATTCCACTTTTGAATATCTTTAATAGTAACGCTAAAACGGTAAGCAATCGCAGATAAGTTATCTCCAGAACGCACTTTGTAGGTCAATTTCTTAATCAACTTACGTTGTGAAGTTATCAGTTTGTTAGTGGTACTGCGAGGCCATATATTAATCTTGTCACCTATTTGCAACACAGACTTGGTGCCTATTTTGTTCCAGCTAGCGACCTGCTTAACGCTTACCTTATACTTCTGAGCGATCTTCCATAGGCTATCCCCACTCTTCACTTTATATTCAATACGCTGACTAGCTTGGCTTTGAGCGATTTGTTTTTGACGGTTGATAACGCGTTGTGCGGCACTTAAGGTATAGGCTTCAGCACCTTTGCTTGCAACCGGAATCATGAGCGTTTTACCTGCACGAATCATGTTACCGTCAATGTTATTAATTGTGCGTAACAAATCTACACTTACGTGGTAACGGTTTGCTAACCGTAACAGGCTATCGCCCGGAACTATTTTATAACGCTCCCAAGCTACTCTTTGGCTAGAAGGTAACTGTTGAAGGCTGGTTTTGAATCGCTTTACGTGTGCAATAGGGATCAGAAGGTGGTGCGGCCCCTGTGGGTCTGTTGCCCATTGGTTAAAACCTGGGTTGAGCCGATACATTTCATCCGTGGTGATTTCAGCCATTTCTGCGGCTTGGGCTAGGTCAATTTGGGAACCAACATCAACGGATTCAAAGTACACTTCATCACTTATACTTTTGATCGTATCGGACCCTGCTTGCTCAGCAATCACGCGTGCAACGGCCAACAATTTAGGCACATAATTCATAGTTTCTTTGGGCAACTGTAATGACCAAAAATCTGTAGGTTTGCCAGCTTTTTTGTTACGTTTGATGGCTTTTAACACAGTGCCTTGCCCACCGTTGTATGATGCAATGGCTAGCAACCAATCACCATCAAACATTTTATGCAGCTGACGCAGGTATTTGTGGGCCGCCAATGTAGATGCATTAATGTCTCTTCTGCCGTCGTACCACCAATTCTGTTTTAGACCAAAAACTCGCCCTGTAGAAGGAATAAATTGCCACGCCCCAGAGGCTCTGCCGGATGAATACGCAAAGATATCAAAACCACTTTCTATAATGGGTAGCAGTGCAATTTCTGCAGGTAATGACTGATCTAGTGTGGTATGAAGCACAAAGTGATAATAACGGCTGGCGCGAGTTGTGACTCGATGCATGTAGGCTAGGTGCTTGTTATACCATTTATAGTGCTGGTCAATGCGAGCGTTGTTTATAGTGCCTAAACCATAGTTGGCTACCGTAAGTTGCCAAAGGTCTAGATTGGCTGGTGGTGGGGTAGATATTGGAATGGGGCCTTGTAGTATCGGTTCTTGTGTGTCGTTATGGGCTTCAGCAGCTAAACCCGCAGCTGTGGAGGTACTTGCATCTGTATCCAGTTCAGACCACCCAAGGGTATTGGTTATCGCTACATTTTTTGCGATGGTTTGAGCTGTGTTGATGTTATTAGTAGACGAAACAGAAGTGTCAGGGTTATCGTTTTGGGTTGATAGTTGTGGCGTTACTACTGGCGTTTGGCAGGCGCTAAGGAGTAATGCAGAAAAAACCACTAATAAAGGCTTAAAAAAGCGCTGGAGGTTAATGATAAAAAAACAGGAGGTCTTGGATGTCAAAGTCACGATCACATTAGTTAGGTAAAAAAACGTTTAAATAAAAAGCAGCCAATTTTAGCAGTCTAGGCCCACAGGTCAATATAGAACCCGAAGTCAGACATAAGTTCCCGACTTTTAGAGTACTAAAGCTATTAAAAACTGTTTTTCCACTCACGTAGAATGGTAAATACCTCACTAGGACTATTGAGTGGCTTACCGGCGTGCTTACTAGCACTGGCCATCACTGATTGTTTATGGGCACGTACAAAGGGATTGATGGCAGCTTCTTGAGCCAACTGGGTGGGTAGCGTAATTTGATTTAGTGCGCGCATTTGTTGGCATTGGCGTTGCGCCATCAGTAATGCCTTATTGTCATTTTCCACGGCCACTGCAAATTTGAGATTGGCCAAACTATATTCATGGGTTGGGTAGGCTTGAGTTGTCGCCGGTAACGCCATTATTTTCTTTAAAGAGGTATACATTTGTTCTGCTGTTCCCTCAAAAACACGACCACAGCCTGCTAAAAACAGTGTATCGCCACAAAATAGTATGCCCTGCTCACGGTTATAATAGGCAATGTGGTCAAGCGTGTGTCCAGGGATTTCTAATATACTAAATTCAAGGCCCTGTTCATGGACAAGGTCATGGTGCTGTAATTCATGGGTGATTCCAGCATAAGGGCTGTGACTTGGCCCGTATACAGGCATGTCTCCAAAATGACGAATTAACGTCTCAATGCCGCCCGTATGATCTGCATGATGGTGGGTTACGAATATAGCCACTAGTTGTTGGTTGTTGGTTTGGGCGTGTTCTATTACTACCTTGGCATCACCAGGATCTACCGCGATAAATCTAGAACTATTTTTATTCTCTATGCACCATATATAGTTGTCATCAAAGGCTGGAACGGCGGTTATTTTTGGAGTCATTACATCGCTTGCCTGTTTATCTTTTAGTTGTGTATACAGAAGAGTAGCGATGCTGAGTAAATTACGCAAGCAAGGCGCAATAGAATGGATTATTATAAAGCATGCATGATTATCATCCACTACAGTCGTATCAGTTTGAAGAACAAGAGTTTTCTGTTTGGCTCTCCAGTATTAAGGGCGCTGCATTTATAGCACAAGAGCAGAAACAATTGGCCTTATTGATGCCAAAAGCGTTTGGGCATTACAGTATCTTTTTGGGTTTAAATGCGGCACTTAGCTCACACTTAGAAAGCTCAATAAAGAACGCCATTGCATTAACCGCCAATGTTGCTTTTGAGGGGCAAGTCATCATGGATCCGCATCAGCTTCCAGTAGCTAATGAAGCTATCGATTTGGTGGTGCTGCAACACGTATTGGACATGAGCGATAATCCTCATCAAGTGCTTCGTGAAGCCGCCCGCGTTATTAATTCAGGCGGACGGTTAGTGATTACAGGCTTTAATCCATATAGTTTGTGGGGGTTGTTGAGGCACTTTCGGTTTAAGCGTGGAGTGCCTTGGCGAGCCAACTTTCTAGCCCAGCATCGTCTACAAGACTGGCTTAGGTTACTTAATTTTGGTGACTTTGATATCAAGCCTGTATATGATTGCTCGCCTGCAAAATGGAAGACTAAACCTTGGTTAAATTGCTTTGCAAATCCTCTAGGCGCGGGTTATGTATTATCAGCAGTGAAACAAGAAACGCGGGTCCATCTGCTTAAAACACACTGGCGTAATCGTATGATGAAGCCAAACTTTGGATTAACTGCTTCAACAAGGCAGTCTAGGCAACATATACCAAAACAATCATTGGAGAGTAATTGATTGACAGCACAGCAAATTGAATTGTTTACCGACGGTGCTTGCAAAGGTAATCCAGGCCCAGGTGGGTGGGGAGTTCTGATGCGCTTTAAGGGGCAAGAAAAACGTTTGTATGGTGGTGAGCCGCTTACTACTAATAATCGTATGGAGTTAATGGCTGCTATTAAAGGTTTAGAGGCTCTTAAGCGGCCCTGTAAGGTTGATTTAACCACAGACTCGCAATACGTTCGGAAAGGCATCACTGAATGGATTTTTAACTGGCGTAAAAATAATTGGCGTACTGCCGCTAAAAAACCAGTAAAAAATGCCGATTTGTGGCAACTTTTAGACTTAGCAGTACAGCAACACGAAGTTGAATGGCATTGGGTAAAAGGTCATAGCGGTCACGCTGAGAACGAAATTGCCGACGACCTAGCTAACCAAGGTGCCGCAGAGCAAGCCCCCTAATTTTATACAGGATCAAATTGTGCGACTGATTGTATTAGATACAGAAACAACAGGATTAGAGCCTAAACAAGGCCACCGTTTAATCGAAGTCGGCGCCTTAGAAATGGTGAATCGGCGTCTTACGGGCAAAAGCTTTCATGAATATGTTCAGCCGGAGCGCGACATTCCAATGGAAGCACAAGCCGTGCACGGTATTACGGAAGAATTTCTTGAAGATAAACCCTTGTTTTCAGCCATTGCAGACGAGTTTATCGAATTTGTACGTGGCGCAGAGTTAATCATTCATAATGCCCCGTTTGACTTAGGTTTTTTAGATAATGAACTAGCCATCGTTGGCAGAGCAGCAGGGCGAAACTACCCCAAGATTGCCGACATCTGCAAAATCACCGATTCTTTAAAGTTAGCAAGGCAAAAACATCCTGGTCAAAAAAACAACTTAGACGCACTTTGCCGTCGCTATGGTATTAACAATGCACATCGAGAGCTTCACGGCGCTTTATTAGACTCGGAGATACTCGCTGACGTATATCTAATGATGACCGGTGGTCAGACTGACTTAATGTTAGTCGCAGAAACCATCTCCACAAATGCTGGCTCAGAAGATATAAGTCGCAAAGTAGAGTTAGGCAGCGATGACCTCCCCGTTATATTAGCAACGAGTGAGGAGCTTGCTTCCCACAACTTAAAACTAGATGTGGTTGCCAAAGCATCGCAGGACCAATGTTTATGGTTAACACCAGCAGAGTAACCTAAAAAGCCGCACTAGATGCGGCTTTTTTAGGTGTTATCAATGATGATAGTAGCGTTTACTAAAGCATATAGCTTACTGCAAAGTAGCCGACAATGCTCATGGTAATGGTGTATGGCAAGGCCATCCATACCATTGTGCCGTAAGACAAGCGAATCAAAGGTGCAACGGCAGAGGTCAATAAGAACAAAAACGCAGCCTGGCCATTTGGTGTAGCAACGCTTGGTATGTTAGTACCGGTATTAATGGCAATGGCTAACTTATCAAAATGAGCACGATCGATTAAGCCCGCTTCTAAGGCACCAACCACTTCATTAATGTAGATCGTTGCTACGAATACGTTATCACTGATTGCGGAAAGCACACCATTAGCGACAAAGAATATGCGTGGTTGCATGTCTAATTCAAGGGTGAGTACCCAGTCAATGATTGGGTTGAACAAGTGTTGTTCATGGATCACAGTAACAATAGAGAAGAAAACAATCAATAACGCTGTGAATGGAAGCGCTTCTTCAAAAGCATGACCAATTTTGCTTTCTTCAATGACGCCGTTAAACGCGGTTAAAATGATAATAACCATTAAACCAACAAGGCCTACTGCTGCAATATGGAAGGCTAAAGCCAATACCAACAACACAGCTACGATGGCTTGAATAATAAGTGTTGCATTATTGCGCAGGCTGCGTTTACCGCGTTGCTGTTTATCAAAGTCTTCAAGCACAGTACGTACGGCAGAGGGCAGTTGAGCACCATAACCGAACCACTTTAACTTTTCCATAAGCACACAGGTTAACAACCCAGACAATAATACAGGCATGGTCACAGGAGCCATATGTAGAAAGAATTCTACAAATTCCCAACTGGCTTTTTCTGCAATCAAGAGGTTTTGTGGTTCGCCAACTAGGGTCGTTACACCACCCGGTGCTGTACCTACTGCGCCGTGCATCAATAGGCTACGTAGAAAAGCACGAAACTGATCTAGGTCTTCACGATGAAGTTCAATTACGTGGTCGTCATTGTGGTAATTATGATCGTGTGAGCCGGCGTCGAACGCTACTTTGTGGTACACAGAATAAAAGCCAACGCCAACGCTGATCAATACAGCTGTTACCGTTAATGCATCTAAGAAGGCCGATAATACAGCAGCGGTTATGCTAAACAATAAAGACAAAACAATTTTGGATTTCACGCCCACTAGGAAGCGAGTGAACACGGCTAATAACATGTCTTTCATGAAATAAATGCCGGCAACCATAAACATGAGCAATAAGATAACCTGTAGGTTACTGCTCACTTCATGGTAAACGCCGTCGGGTGACGCAAGGCCAATGGCCACAGCTTCAATGGCTAATAGGCCCCCTGGTTGTAAAGGGTAGCACTTAAGCGCTAAGGCCAGAGTAAATATGAATTCAAAAATTAGCGCCCAGCCCGCAATGGTTGGTCCAGCCATGGCAAGTAATGCAGGGTTAAGGATTAAGAAACCAATAATTACCTGTTTGTACCAGAGAGGCGAATTTCCAAGGAAATTTCGACTAAATGCTTGAGGCAAAGTTAATACTTGTTGCATACGAAGGTCCTATAAAGGTAAAAAAGAATTCGTTTTCATCTAGGGCCGTAAAGACGACTAATTTGGCGCAGTAGTATAGGGATATTGGAGGGAATTTACAAATTCAGAGGCCCATTTGTTGGGCCTTCTTGCAGGGTGTCGGAGAGTTTGGGTACAAATGGGCCATAGTAGGCAATAATATGGCAACTAACCCATTTCGAACAATTGACCTAAACGGGTGCCTAACATGACATCGCCTTCGGCTTGTAAACGGCCACCCATAAATGCCGCCATGCCATCTAATTCACCAGACACAATCTCAGATAAAGTTTCAGAATCCATCGTCATGGTAATTTCTGGGTCTTCATGGTTACCTAGGCTAGATGAGCAATTCGCATCATCAATGGTTACATAGAAGTCTTCATCATCAGAGATACAGAATTGAAACGTTGCTTGTAAGCCTTCGGCTTCTTCAGCTACAAACGCAGTTTGCATTTGTGCCATAATTTCGGCTACTGCCATGGGATTAGTCCTAGTAGTGATTTTTGAATTTCGATTCTATGCGCTTTTATATATAAAATCAAACGATCGTTTGAATGTTTCATTTGTTCAATGTTTCATTATGGTTTTATAGTCGACTAGACTAGAATATAACTTAATGATCATTACATCCGTATAGTATATGGAATCATGTTGGAGAGAATTAAGTGTTAGATTTTTTATATGAGTACGGCCTATTTCTGGCTAAGGTGATCACTTTTTGTGTGGCCGCCTTTTTGGTGATTGGGTTTGGGATTATGGCTGGACATAATCGCCGTCAACAAAATAAAGCAGGGCATATCGAGGTGCGTAACCTGAACGATGAGTTTGAAGACATGACGGATACACTTGATCACGCCATGATGGATAAGTTTCAGTTTAAACAA
The DNA here is from genome assembly GCA_028598985.1 of Gammaproteobacteria bacterium. GTDB lineage: Bacteria > Pseudomonadota > Gammaproteobacteria > Pseudomonadales > Balneatricaceae > Njordibacter. Next base: position 10,326 of record JAQRMV010000010.1, on the reverse strand, counting down.
TTACGCAAAAGCCAAGAAAAGGCCGACAAGGTTAAAGCTAAGCAAGAAAAGGCCGAAGCAAGGAAACTGGCAAAGCAGGCAAAGGGTGCAGGGCTATCCAAGCAAACGGATATTACCATTGAAGAAGCATTACTAGAGGGTAAAAAACGCACTTTTGTACTGGACTTTGATGGGGACATTAAAGCCAGTGCGGTTGAGTTTTTGCGACATGAAATCAGTGCTGTTTTATCGGTGGCCAAACCAACCGATGAAATTATCATGCGTTTAGATTCAAGTGGCGGCATGGTGCACACATATGGTTTGGCCGCTTCGCAGCTAGGCCGCATCAACAGTGCCAATATCCCCTTAACCATCTGTGTAGATCAAGTAGCGGCTAGTGGAGGCTACATGATGGCATGTATGGCCAATCATATTACCGCAGCGCCATTTGCCTTAGTGGGTTCAATTGGTGTGGTTGCCGAAGTTCCCAATGTACATCGGTTATTAAAGAAACACTCCATCGATGTAGAAGTGTTAACAGCGGGTGAGCATAAGCGTAGCCTCACTGTAATTGGTGAAAATACCCGCAAAGGCCGTGATAAGTTTGTGGAAGATTTGCAACAAACTCATAGTTTGTTTAAACGCTGGGTAAAGCAACAGCGGCCGCAGCTTGATTTAGACCAAGTGGCTAATGGTGATGTTTGGTATGGTCAGCAAGCCATTGACATGGGCTTGGTGGATGCGGTGGGCACTTCCGATGAAGTATTACAAGCAGCGGTCAAACAAAGCGATGTATTGTTGGTTGAATACGTTGCCAAAAAATCTATAGGTGAAAAATTTGGCATGGCTGCTGCCACGGGAATGTCTATACTTGGCAGCCGAATATGGTCTAAAGTTCAACGCCAATCCATAACGCATTAATGTTCGATGGAGCTAATAAATGAAAGCTTTTTCAACCTTAAATAAGGCCTTATCGCCTATCTTTTTGGAACCACACGCAGTACCTATACGTATAGGTTTGGTGGTGTTGGCTACAGACATGGTGCTGGAAGCTGAGTGGCGTGAGCTTTTTGCCGGTACACCCATTGAAATTTTAGTGGCTCGTATTGCCTGCGCTCCAGAGGTCACCCCAGCAGCATTATTAACCATGGCGCAACAGATCGGACAGTGTGCAAGCCTGATCTTGCCAGATGTGGCGTTGGACGCACTGGCATACGGCTGCACCTCTGCAAGTTTGGTGATTGGTGAAGACAAAGTACATCACTTGTTGCAGGGCGGTAACGAGAACTTAATTACCAGCAACCCATTTACCGCAGTTAAAGCCGCACTAGCCCATATTGAAGCCAGAAACCTAGTGGTGTTGTCACCCTATGTGGAATCTGTAAATACGCCTTTTTATGAAGCTCTCACACTTGCTGGCTATAAAATTATGGCTTGGGGCAGCCTCAATTTAACCTTAGATCGTGATATTGGTTCTCTAGACTCAGATCATTTATCACTATTGATAGAGCAACTGCTAGAAGGTATTCCAACTAGACCTGATGCTGTATTTATCTCCTGCACAAACTTCAGGGCTATCGCTAAGCTTGATCAGCTAGAGCAACAGTATGGCTGCTATTTTATGTCCAGCAACCAAGTAATGGCTTGGCATTTATTGCAACAGTTGAATATTTCTGTGTCCAACACCCACGCAGGACGACTGCTAAACGAAACTTAGGATCGGCACCTTTTGCACTCTATTGCCCATATAAACGATTTCCGTGGCCCCATACTTGCTGCTCAAAAAGCAGGGCACAGGCTGATGCTAGTATTGGCTATGCCACAAGAGGAAGGGCTAGGGTTAGCTAGGAGGGTAATAAATTGTACCAGTACGGGCCTATGGGTCGATGTGCCGGAAGGCAGCCACAGCCACACCCCCCGACAACGCCATATTACTTCAACCCAAGCTAACCAATACCTTGGCACTGGCAACGACTGGGTAGTATTCAGCGCCCACAACGGTTTTAATGCCAATGCATTTTGTGGGCTAAGTGGCACAGTAGCCGGTGGAGGTGTAATGCTGCTACTCACGCCACCAATGTCCCAATGGCATACCAATTTTGACCAGCAGTTACGTGCCTATGGCCAACTTGCACCTCAGGCCCATTCTTCTTTTGTGTATTGGTGGCACCAGCAATGGCCGCAACATCGGGCAATATACCTTCTGCAAGAAACTGATTCTAAGCCGGTAGAGGCGTGGCCAATGGTCATACACAACACGCCTGATAGCATTCACCCTACCTCTGACCAGCAAAAGCATATTAACGACCTTATCGACGCGTATAACCAACAAGTTCCCATGGTATATACCCTAGATGCCCATCGGGGGCGTGGTAAGTCTGCCTGTTTAGGTTGGCTCATCAATGCCATTACCCCGGCCGCCGAGCATGGACCTGTGCTAGTTACAGCGCCCAGTAAACGCGCTATTGAATCTATGGCGCAGATGGCAGGTGATGATGTGATTCATTTTTACGCACTCGATGTACTAATTAAAGACGCGCCTAAGGCTGGCTTGCTCCTTGTGGATGAGGCCGCGGCCATCCCTTTGTCCCAGCTAACAAAAATTATTCAGCGTTATCCACTTATTGTTTTATCGTCCACTCGAGACGGTTACGAAGGCAGTGGGCAGGGGTACCGTCTTAAATTACCCCGCATGATTGAAAAATTAGGGCGTACTCAGTTATCCATGACCTTAACTGAACCCATGCGTTGGCGATCACATGATCCTTTAGAAAAATTTGTTAGGCGTACCTTTTTGTGTGATTTGCCTTCACCTAACATACCGCAAGAGTATGTAGTGGAACCCTATGGATCTAAAAAGCGTTCACTATCATTTACTCATCTGAGTGGTCAAGAACTGGCTAAAAACACCCCTTTGTTGAAGCAGGTATACGGCTTGCTGATGCTGGCGCATTACCAAACAACACCTACGGATTTAAGAATATTGTTGGACCATCCACATCATTCGATCTACTTATGCCAAGCAGGAGATCAATTGCTAGGTGTGGCTTGGGTGGCTAAAGAGGGCGGCTTGGAAAAACAGTTGTGCCAACAAATAGCCCTAGGAAAAAGGCGTATTCAAGGGCATTTATTAGCTCAAATATTGGCCCAACAAGCCGGCTTTTCGCAAGCCTGTGAGTTAACAAGTTGGCGTATTCAACGCCTAGCAGTTTCACCTTCTGTACAAGGTAAGGGCATAGGCTCCATATTATTACATCATCTATTTTCTCTGGCGGCAGATGCTCAAGTGGATTTTGTTGGGGCTAGCTTTTCGGCCAGTATAGAAAATCTCAGTTTTTGGCAAAAAAATGAGTTTGTTCCGGTGTGGCTTGGCATCCGTGCTGACGCGGCAACAGGGCTTAATAGTATTCAGGTGCTAAGGCCAATAAGTCCAGCAGCACATGTTCTTAGGTCGGGGCTTTTACAGCATTTTTATGGTTACTTAAAGTTCGGTGAGCGTGTCTGGTTTAGTGATGTGGACCCAACCACATGGCAAAAAATTATTCACGATTTCCCGACACAAAAAATGTTACCTTTGAATACCTCTCAACAGCGTAGAATGCTTGATGTCTTTGCTCACGGTCAGGCTGGGTTTTGTGGCCCGCTGTATTTATTACATCAATTGTTAGACAAAGATGAACACCAACAAGAGCTTATGCATGCAGCGCAAAACCATACCCATAAAGGGCTTCAATCTAACATTAGGGAACTTGCAACCTCCCTGTTGGAATCAATTTCTGGCTAAATGAACCGACGCACAATATGTGTAAAATCGGTATACTTCAACTTTGTTATTTTGTCTGACTACCCATGAATACAATTAAACTGACCCAATATAGCCACGGCGCTGGCTGTGGCTGCAAAATATCTCCCCAAGTACTTGATGTCATGTTGCAATCAAAGTTGCCTAAATTCACCCATGCCAGTTTGATAGTGGGTAATGAAAGCCGAGACGATGCAGCGGTATTCGACCTGGGTGACGGATCCGGTATTATCAGTACTACCGATTTTTTCATGCCCATCGTTGATGACCCTTTTGATTTTGGCCGTGTAGCGGCCACTAACGCTATTAGTGATGTGTACGCCATGGGTGGGCAACCCCTGATGGCCATTGCTATCTTGGGCTGGCCAGTGGACAAATTAGCCCCCGAAGTTGCAGCACAAGTGATCGACGGAGCTCGTGATGTGTGCGCCAAGGCAAACATTTGTCTTGCCGGAGGGCACAGTATTGATGCACCAGAACCTATATTCGGCTTAGCAGTTACAGGGCGGGTGTCCTTAAAACATCTTCAGCGTAATGACCAAGCGCAAGCAGGAGATCGATTAATGCTAACCAAACCCCTGGGGGTAGGCATACTTACCACAGCGGAAAAACGCGGCATATTACGGCCAACAGACGTTAACTTAGCCCGTGACAATATGGTAAAGCTGAACGATTTAGGTGCAAAACTAGCCCCTTTAGCGGGTGTGCATGCCATGACAGATGTGACCGGATTTGGACTTATGGGACATCTTGTAGAGGTGTGTGAAGGCAGCCAACTACAAGCAAAAATTCAATTTAATGCGGTACCACTTCTTACTGACTTACAACATTATTTAGATCAAAATTGCGTTCCAGGTGGTAGTGGCCGAAACTATGAGAGCTACGGCCATAAATTAGGGGCACTCACTGACGTACAGATTAATATACTGTGTGATCCTCAAACCAGTGGTGGTTTATTGGTTGCAGTGGCAGCAGATCATGTTGATGCTGCAGAACAAATCTGCCGTGAAAACCATCAACATTGTGTTTGGATAGGCGAACTATCTGCCCCTAATACAGCTCAAAAACATTGGGTAGAGGTCGTATAAGTTGATCACCAACACCATGCCAGCCGCTATTACGGCCCAAGGCTTTGATGATTTATTTCTCGATCAACGACCGATGTTCGATGTGCGGGCGCCCATAGAGTTTGCAAAAGGCGCATTGCCTAATGCCATAAACCTACCTTTAATGACCGATGATGAACGCCAACGAATAGGCACTTGTTATAAGGAACAAGGCCAACAAGCTGCTATTGCTATGGGTCACCAATTAGTAAACGGCGCAACCAAAAAGCAGCGAGTGCAGCAGTGGCATGCTTTTGCTATTGCACATCCCAATGCGGTTTTATATTGTTTTCGTGGTGGTTTGCGCTCAAAAGTGAGCCAGCAATGGCTCTCTGAAGCAGGCATTGCGATTCCTTTTGTAGAAGGCGGATACAAAGCCCTGCGTAGTCACCTTATTAAGCGCTTAGATCAACTGATAGAACAACTCCCTGCTTTTGTATTGAGTGGCCGTACAGGCACCGGTAAAACCGAAATACTACCCTTGTTTAAGCGCACCATCGATTTAGAGGGCATTGCCAAGCATCGTGGCTCTAGTTTTGGCAAATACATTGCAGAACAACCCACGCAAATTAATTTTGAGAATAATTTGGCGATGGCCTTAATGCAGCTAAATCGCGTTTCCCAAGCCCCTATAATTTACGAAGATGAAAGTCGGTTGGTAGGTTGTCGTTTATTGCCCAACAGTCTCCAAGCTAAACTTAAAACGTCGCCTATTATGGTACTTAATGATAGCTTTGATGCACGTATAGATCGTATTTTTGGTGAATATGTTGTTAAGGCTATCGCTGCATGGGAACATGAGTTTAGGGACCCCAGAGAAGCCTTCTTAGCCTTTAGCGATAGCTTATTACAAAGTATGTTCAGAATTCGTAAACGCTTAGGTAGTGAGGCCTACACCCATCTTGTTAAACTATTGAAACAAGCCCTATACCAACAATCAGAAAAAAATAACTTAGCAGACCACAAACACTGGATTGCTTACTTACTTACGTATTATTATGATCCCATGTACGATTACCAGTTGTCTCTAAAGACAAAACGCGTAATGATGCAAGGTACATCAAGTGAACTTGTCACTTGGTATCAATCAAACAATACATAAATCAGTTAATCGACAATAGGACACACAGACGATGAAATCAAGAGCCGCAGTTGCTTTAGCCAAAGGTCAGCCATTAACCATTGCAAATATAGACGTAGAAGGCCCCAAAGCCGGTGAAGTGCTCGTGCGTATGGTTGCCACAGGTGTATGTCACACCGATGCATTTACTTTGTCTGGCGCCGACCCAGAAGGCATCTTCCCCTCCGTTTTAGGTCACGAAGGCGGCGGTGTAGTAGAAGAAATTGGCGCAGGGGTTACTAGCCTTGCTGTGGGCGATCATGTCATTCCTTTGTACACCCCAGAATGTGGCCAGTGTAAATTCTGTTTATCTGGCAAAACTAACCTTTGCCAAGCTATTCGTAGCACTCAAGGGAAAGGTTTGATGCCAGATGGCACTAGCCGTTTTTCGTTAGACGGACAAACCTTATTTCACTACATGGGCACCTCTACTTTTTCTGAATACACCGTTGTGCCAGAAATTGCCCTAGCTAAAGTTAACAAAGCAGCCCCGTTAGATAAGGTATGTTTATTGGGTTGTGGTATTACCACAGGCATAGGCGCAGTGTTAAATACCGCTAAAGTACAGCCGGGCGATTCCGTAGCCGTATTTGGTATGGGTGGCATTGGTTTAAGCGTAGTGCAAGGCGCTGTGATGGCTGGTGCTGGCCGTATTATCGTCATTGACATTAACGAGGATAAGTTTGAAATGGCCAAAATGCTTGGCGCCACAGACTGTATTAACCCTAAAAATTACACCGACCCTATTCAAGACGTGATCGTTGATCTCACGGATGGCGGTGTAGATTACTCGTTTGAATGTATTGGCAACGTAGATGTAATGCGATCTGCCCTTGAGTGTTGTCATAAAGGCTGGGGCGAGTCCGTAATTATAGGTGTAGCTGGCGCTGGCCAAGAAATTACCACCAGGCCGTTCCAGTTAGTGACTGGGCGAGTCTGGCGTGGCACTGCTTTTGGTGGTGTTAAAGGCCGTACAGAATTGCCAGATTATGTAGAACGCTATATGGCTGGCGAAATTAATATTGATTCAATGGTGACCCACACTATGGGCCTAGATGATATTAATAAAGGCTTTGATTTAATGCACAGTGGAGACAGTATTCGCTCCGTAGTGATTTTTTAGGAAGCGCCCAAATGTCTTTAAATCAACTTTCAGAAGTTAAAGTAAATGGCGGACGTTTATTACGCGTAGAGCATGAGTCGCGCTCGTGTAATGGCAACATGACGTTTGCTGTATTTTTACCACCTCAAGCTGCAAAAAAAGAAGTACCTGCACTTTATTGGTTGTCTGGCTTAACCTGTAACGATGAAAACTTTAGCCAAAAAGCGGGTGCATTTACAACGGCAGCAGAGCTTGGCATGGCCATTATCATGCCCGATACCAGCCCACGTGACGCAGGTGTAGTGGGCGAAGACGAGGCCTATGACCTAGGCACTGGCGCTGGTTTTTATGTTAATGCCACCCAAGCCCCTTGGTCTATCGCTTATAATATGTATAGCTATGTGACCGAAGAGTTACCCGCACTAATCACCGCTAACTATGCGATAAGTGATCAGGCGGCCATTAGTGGCCATTCTATGGGCGGCCACGGGGCACTAATTTGTGCCCTTAAAAACCCAGGAAAGTATGCTTCTGTGTCCGCTTTTGCTCCAATCACTTCGCCATCGCAATGTCCATGGGGTCAAAAGGGCTTTACTGCGTATTTAGGCAGTGATGAAACCACTTGGAGTGAGTGGGATGCTAATCAGCTTGTACAAAGCAATAGGGCGGCGGGTATAGCACCACAGGCTTTGCTCATTGACCAAGGGTCTAGTGATCCTTTTTATGCAGACCAGCTCATGCCATCGTTGTTCGCTAGCACCTGTGAAAGCTTGGCGTATCCATTGGATTATCGAGAGCGTGAAGGCTACGATCATAGCTACTACTACATTAGCAGTTTCATCGCAGAACATTTGCGATATCATGCAAAGCACCTAGGGCTAACGGTATAACTTATGGGCAATAAGCCTCGTCAAACCCGCCATGGCCACATGGCTCGCATATCTAAACTTGCTTTGGGTGATAATGCTTTGCCTGTACGTTTTATGTACAAAACCATCCCTGAACACAGCAATGATACGGGTTGGCGATTATTTACAGGTTATGAAACTCCAGAATTTCTGGAGGAATTTTCTAATCTAGAACCTTTCCCTCTAGCGCCTATGTGCGAGGCAGATGAAAGCCTAGACGCTTTGTTAGACCATAACGCCGGTACCGTATGGGAAAGACAGCCCGAACAACAATGGCAACAAATCCATGACTTCGAAATACCCGTTGAAGAAGTGGATATTGAAGTTCAGTAATGCTTCTTAATAGCCAACAATTCAATCCGTTAGGTAGCAACCCTCTAGTTGTTTTGCATGGATTATTTGGTGCTCAAGACAATTGGCGTAGCCAAGCCTTGATTTGGGCACAAGACCGGCATGTGATCACTATGGACTTGCGCAATCATGGTATGTCTGGACATGATCCGCTAATGGATTACGACTCAATGGCTGCCGATGTAGCTGTTAGCATCGATGAATTAGGCTTAGAAAAAGTCGACTTGTTAGGCCATTCCATGGGTGGAAAAGTGGCTATTCAATTGGCCTTGAATCAGTCGCAACTTGTGCGCAGTCTTGTTGTTGCTGATATTGCCCCGGTGGTTTATGAACCAAGACATGACGCCATTTTAATAGGCCTAAAAAGCATTGATTTAGTAAACCTAAAATCTCGCAAACAAGCATTGGATGCTCTAATTCAATTTGAGCCTGATCCAAGGATTTGTCAGTTTTTGCTCAAAAGCCTTTATAAGAACGAAATAGGGGAGTTTGCACTACGCTATAACCTCACTGCTATTGAGAAAAACTATCACTCTATAAGCGCCGCCCCAAAACCAATAAACACCAATGCCAACTATGATGGCCCAACCTTGGTGATAAAAGGTGCAGACTCTCAGTATATATTGCCGCAGCACAAAACCGCCTTTGAAACACTATTACCCAATACACAACTCAAAGTAATGGCCGGTTGTGGTCATTGGTTACACGCCGAAAAGCCAGAATTATTTTGTGGTTTAGTGTCTCGATTTTTAGCATCGAAAGTATAATTTATGCGTATTCTATTGCTTTCTGCCTACGATGCTCAAAGCCACAAATACTGGCGTGAAGGGATGGTAGCGCAGTTTTCAGAGCATCAATGGACTCAGCTGGTGCTGCCCGGGCGTCACTTTAGCTGGCGTATTCGGGGCAACAGCATGCAATGGGCTTTGGGTGAGCGCGATACCTTGGAGCAAAACTATGATCTCATTATTGCCACTTCAATGGTGGATTTGTCGTCACTTAAGGGCATGGTGCCAAATCTCGCACCTATTCCGTCAATACTGTATTTTCACGAAAATCAGTTTGTGTATCCACCCAACCAAACTAATCAAAAATACCACCTTGGTCCAAAAATGGTGACGCTCTATGGGGCTATAGCGGCTAACAAATTGGTGTTTAATAGTCGTTACAACCAACTGAGTTTTATGGCTGGTGTAAGTGAATTATTGAGCAAGATGCCTGAAAAGATGCCAATAGACGTGGCTGAAATGTTAGCGCAAAAAAGTGTTATTTTGCCTGTGGCTCTTAACCAACTTACCGCATCGAACCCATCCAATGACACAGTACAAAGTGACGAATATTATTCAAAAGTATGGCCAAAACGGGCAGAAAGAGACGTTCCATTACGGCTGGTATGGGCTGCGCGATGGGAATACGACAAGGGGCCGCAACAACTTTTAGCCCTATTGCGAGAGCTACACAAGAGGAAAGTAAATTTTCAACTGTGCGTGTTAGGCCAACGATTCCGCAAGCAACCTGTTGAGTTTGATCAAATAGCCAGTGAATTTGCCGCATATATCGTTCAGTTTGGTTATGCCGAATCGAACCATCAATACCTAAGCTGGCTAGCCGGAGCTGATATGGTGCTGTCTACTGCGCTCCATGAGTTCCAAGGTTTGGCTGTGCTCGAGGCTGTGCAGTTAGGTTGTACTCCCATACTACCTAATCGCTTGGTTTATCCAGAACTGTTTAGCGGAGACTATTTATATGAATCAAATCCACTGGACTTAGAACAAGAGGCGGCATCGGCAGCGACCCTAATCCAAACAATGGCTGTAAAAATGAGGCAAGGCAACAAAGCAACAGCTTCCCTACAATACCTAACTTGGCCCGTAATGAAACCAAAATATGAAAACGCATTGAATTCAACAGTGCCCATAAAACCTAGCTCCCAGTTTAGCTCAAAAACCTAGTTCCCA
>JAQRMV010000001.1:49880-86883 GCA_028598985.1 Gammaproteobacteria bacterium | reverse complement strand
TGTTTATTGTTCAATTGCAAACTCGGTCGGAAAAAAGAGCGGCATACGCTCCTTAATTATGAAAACGGGCTATACTGTATGAATGCACAGCAATAAGGAGATTGACAAGTCGTCGTCGCCCTTTTTCACCACTATAAAGGAGTTTATGCAGGTTAGACGTTATAGCCAACGAACCATCCATACCTATATATTGGGTAAAAGACTGCATACGCTTTAATAAAATGGCTCATCCAACAAAGCTTGGTAGCGTGCAAGTAACTCAGTATTTAACCTGCTTAGTCTGCCAGCGGCATATAAGTGCTTCTACGCAAGCATTGGCCCTGAACGCTATTGCGTTTTTGTATAATAAATTCCTGCGGAAACCGTTAACCGATTTGCCAGAATTTAGACGACCTCAAAGACAACAAAAGTTACCTATAGTTCTTACCAAAAATGAGGTTAAGTCGGTGCTAAACCAACTTGAAGGCTCGCCTTACCTAATGGCGGCCTTACTTTATGGTTCTGGTTTATACCGTATAGAGCTGGTGCGGTTACGGGTAAAGGTGCTGACATACGCACGACGCAAGAACAGCTTGGCCATGCAGATGTGAAGGCCACAGAAATCTACACCCACGTAATAAAACGCGGCGGGCATGGTGTACAAAGCCCTCTCACTTATTTGGCGACGCTGTGAACAACACTATTCGAACCAATTTTAGGCTTTTCTGAACCCGCTAAAAGTAAGTACCTCAAAGGTGGGGAGTATCAAAATCAACTATTTTAACGCTCGCTGGTGGTTTGAGTTTCGCAGAGAGATAACAGTTGCTTACGCTGATCAACGCGGTCGCCTTGCAACACAAAACCACACACTTGACCTTTGTCATTGATAAAACGAGCAACCATACCCTTCTCATCTTGTTCCAACTGCCATTGGCCTTGTATGCCAGATGCAGGCGGCAATAAAGTAATGGGACACGCGGGGGTTTTAACCACTACGGTCATTTGTGGATAACTGACTTCAGTAGAAGATCCCGTTAAGGTGTTTGATAAGGCTTGAATGCCCCAGTAAATAGGTGCAATGAAGGGCTGTAATTGGCCATCAAATTCCACACAATCGCCTAACGCATAAACATGGGGCACATTGGTCATTAACCGCGCGTCGGTTTTAATGCCTACTCCGCAGGTAATGCCGCTTTTTATCGCCAGTTTTGTACGCGCTTGCAAGCCAACGGCAGATACAATCACGTCTACCTCTAGTTCTTCACCGTTGGTTAACAACACCGAATAACCCGCATTTGGGTTTGCTGGATTTACGTAATTAATACATGCAACGGTGTTATCTAACCACCAGTTCACACCTATGGCAGATAATGAATCCTGTAACCGGCGCCCTACTATTTCTGGTAGCAAACGGTCCATAGGCCAAGCAGTAAGCCCTACTACATTCACCTGCTTGCCCACAGAGGCTAAATCATTGGCAAATTCGCAACCAATTAAGCCGTTGCCTATCAGTAATACACGGTCCTTATTTTGTAGTAAATCCCTATAACAGCGGTAGTCCTCTAGACTATTAACACTTATAACATTTTCACCCGCATCGCCCTCAAAGGGTATTTGAATGGCTTGTGCGCCTTGGGCTAAAACAAGCTGACCATAAGGTTGTTGGCCTAAGTTGGTGTATAGCCGTTTAGAAGGGGTATCTATGCGCTCCACACTACAGTGAGTGACTATACGAATATTGAGACGATTAGCCCGATCTAATGGCAGCTCTACCACCAAATCATCAGCGCTTTGCTGCATATTTAAACCCGTAGATAGGGCAGGTTTTGAATAGTGTTTACCTTCGTCTTGGGTTAACACCACAATGTCTGCTTGAGCATCCAGTTTACGAATGGCTTCTGCTAGGTTATATCCCGCATAACCAGAACCCACAATAACGATGGGCCCAGAAGGCAGTTCTGATGCGGCTTCCACCATCGCTGCAGCTGTTATGTTGGCCCCCGATTTTATAGGCTCTGCAGGCATCTCAATCATTTCAAAATCTTCTTTACCCACTAAACAATCGGGGCATAACCAATCGCTAGGTACATCTTCCCAACGGGTGCCAGCTTCTATGCCGTCATGGGGCCATCCCACGGCTTCGTCATAAATAAAACCACAAATGATGCACAACCATTTTTTAAATGGCGCAGATTGGTCAGTAGAAGACATAGTTAATTCTCTATGGTGTTAAACGAATGGCAATATTCTTAGTACGGACGTAATTGTACAAAGCTTCTTGACCTTTTTCACGCCCAAAACCAGATTTACCTACACCACCAAACGGTGTGCTAATTCCGCCTGCAAACCACTCATTCACAAATACCTGGCCCGCAATTAAGGCACGGCTTGCTCTTAGAGCTCTGCTCAAGTCTTTGGTGAAAACACCCGCCACAAGGCCAAAATCAGTACTATTAGCCATTGCATAAGCTTCATCTTCGGTATTAAAGCTCATGATTACCAGTACCGGACCAAACACCTCTTGTTGAGCTATATCAGCGTCAACGTCTGCTTCAATAATGGTGGGTGGCATAAAGTACCCAGGTCTATCTAGTGGCGCACCGCCTAATAAACAGTGAGCACCTTGCTGTTTAGCCTGTGAACACATGGCTGCAATTTTATCGAGCTGTAGTTGAGTTAATATGGGCGTTACGTCGGCCTCATCAATACCTGCCCCTACGGTTTTTGCAGCAAAACATTGCGTTAACCGTTGCTTTACTTCTTCATAAACACTCTGGTGCACAATGAGTCGAGCCATGGCCGAACACACTTGGCCTGAATTATAAAGATTGCCTACTTCAGCGCTTGAAATCACTTGGTCCAGGTCCGCATCGGCAAATACGATACCTGCTGATTTGCCTCCCAGCTCCATGACACTTGGCACCACATGTGTAGTCGCTGCTTTCATGATGGACTGCCCTGTTGCTACAGAACCTGTGAATACAATCTGGTCTATATCACTGTGGGACACTAGCGCTACGCCAGTGTCATGTCCATAACCACACAATATATTCACCGCTCCAGCGGGCACCTTAGCATTCACCATTGCCTCGGCAAGTAGGGCTACCGCTAAAGGCGTCAACTCAGGCGATTTAATGACTACACTATTGCCCGCAGCTAAAGCAGGGGCTAATGATCTTGCCACCAAAGACACCGGAAAATTCCATGGAATTACTTGCGCCGAAACACCAAAAGGTTCGTACTCGGTAAAATCTACCAGCCCATCGCCAAGGGGTATAGATTGACCTTCGATTTTATCAGCCATACCTGCGTAGTATTCAAAATATCGAGCTGCTTCTTCAAACTCCCATTCTGCTTGACTGAGGGGTTTACCATTTTCCAAACACAAGAGTTCGCCACCACGTTTGGCTAAAGCCCTAATCTCAGCAGCAATGGTGTGTAATAGTTGCATCCGTTGGTAAGGATCCATTCCAGCCACCCGCCTAGACCTGTGACACTCCCGTGCAGCATTGACAGCCATGTCCACCTGTTTTTGGGTGGCACATGCAATCGTTCCCACCAACTGCCCCGTAGCAGGGTTCTCCACCTCTATGAATTGTTTACTGTCTACCCATTCTCCATTAATAAAGTTAGCCCAATGGGTGGTGCTTTGGTGAAACTGGTTCATGGCATTATGCTCCCATCGCTTGTGCACTGGCTATCAGCCTTTGAGCTGCCCACTGGTGAAAATAATGGGTTGGATTGTCTTGCACTGGCGAAAATTTTCCACCGCTAAAGCCAGGAGATGCTCGTCCCCGTTGCATACCCTCAACAACCGCCACATCTTCTCCAAAAACCTCTTTCCAGGCGGCTAAAGTCGCATCCCTACATCCTTTGTATGCAGGCCCTATAGCTTCATCCCCTACATACATCAAACGTAGGTGTTCAACGGTGTGATCATTAGCAACAGGCTCTAATACAATAGCAAAGGTATGATCGGCTTGAATGCCCAGCAAAACATTAGGGAACACAGTAATGTATTCTGCCTCTTTCATACGGTTTTGCTGCCATTGGGGAAAGACGGGTAAACGAGTGCCTGCCGTGTCTGCTAAGTTGTAAACCATAGTACCTTGGCCAGAAAACTCATTAGCAAACATAATGTGGTAATGATCCTGAATACGTGAATAAACATTTAGGTTGGGATGCACCCAAGGCAGATGATAGCTTTCACAATAATTTTCTACGGCCAGCTTCCAGTTACAAGCCACGTTTAAAGTGAAACTCCCTTCGCCACTAGCTTCCCTACGCATGTGGGTGTATCCAGTATCACCTAAGAATGGCTGCCAACGTTCTACAACTGGTGCAATAAAGGTCTCAAACGGCTTTGCTTTTCCATCAAGGTTTATAAATACAATATCAAACCAAACAGCGCTAGAAACTTCCTTCATACCGTGTTTTTCGCACAAAAAGCTGTCTACTTTATGAACACCTACACCCCCTAGATGCGGAGTGCCTTTTAGTTGCCCTGCTAAATCATAAGTCCAAGAATGGTATGGGCAGCGAATGCTGCCTTGCACTGGGCCTTCTTCATTAATCAGCACCATACCGCGATGACTACACACGTTATGAAATACCCTAATCACATCATCACGATCACGCATAATCACCAAAGGTAAACCCATAAACGAAATAGGTTTTACATAACCAGGTGTAGGTAAATCTCCAGCAAAACCAGCACCCGCCCAAGTTGTACCCAACAATCTATCTCGCTCTTCAATAAAAAGTTCTGGGTCGTTATACATAACATTAGGCAAACCACTAGCATTTTCGATAGGAAGCACTGCGTTTTCTAAACTGGTGAGGGGAATACGGTTAAAAGCACTCATGGGAAGGTTCCTAAATGAAGACCGAATGTCTCAAATTGACATACATCAAACAATGAACCCACTTTGCCTTAAAAGAGATTGTGCTACAAACGATTATTTATCATTCAAACAATGAGAAAAACTCATAGATTAGAAATAAGCCAATGACGAAATTCATCAAGGGGCTGTTTGCGACTACCTTCTAACGAGGTGATTAAATAAAACCCAGCCTGGGTCTCTAAGGTTTCATCAAGTGCCTTAACCAAACTACCGGTCGCCAAATAATCTGACAATAAATGATCCCAAGCTAGGGCCACTCCTTGGCCTTGTTGAGCAGCTTGTATCAACATGTTGTAATGGCTAAATGTCACCTTATGCTGAGGCACCACAGGTGGTATATCTAGACCGCGAAACCAATCCGGCCAGTTGAACCAGCCACTGGTTGGGTTATCTAATACTAACTGCCGTGTGGCTAATAACTCTTTTGCCGATAAATCACTATGCTGTTGTAAAAAATCTGGGCTTGAAACCACAAAAACTTTTTCAGAAAACAATCGATCTACTTTGTGCGCAATAGGAACATCAGTGCTAAAACCAATACTGCAGTCAAAATCGGACGCATCAACATCCAGCACATTGTCTGCAACTAATAGGCGTATGTCCGTATTTGGGTAGGCTCTTGAATACTCAGTTATACGAGGCATTAGCCATAAAGAAGCCACCGCATGACTTGCCGCGATAGTCATTTGATTAGCCAGTGGCGGATGCTTAATCGCATGAGTTGCCAATGCAATTTGATGTAACGCATCGGCAATTTGGCCATGATACGAACGCCCCTCAGGGGTTAACCTAACCTGGCGTTGTTGTCGGTCAAACAACACAATACCTAAGTCTTCTTCTAAGGTCCGTATTTGGCGACTAATGGCACCTTGAGTTACGAATAATTTAGCGGCCGCTTGAGTAAAACTTAAGCTCGTTGCTGCAGCATCAAAGGCAATTAATGCGTTCAAGGGGGGCAAAATTTTTGTATTCAATGACATTACTAAAACTCATTTAGTTTGAAGTAATAATTATGCAGATTAAGGCTTTAGAATTAAAGGCTTTGGTATTAAATATATTAATAACTTTTAATTATTCATAAGTTTGGATTATAATTTGTTTATGAAAAATATTCCTACCGAACTCCTGCGCACTTTCACCACCATCGTTGACCTAGGTGGCTTCACTCAAGCTGGCGCATTGCTGGGTCGGTCCCAGCCGGCCATTAGTCTTCAAGTGAAACGACTCGAAGATTTACTGGACATCACGGTGTTTCAAAGAAACAACGGTTTACAGGTGACTGAAGAAGGCGAAGTGTTACTGGGTTTTGCCAGACGCATGCTGGACATTAATGACAGTGCCGTGGCCCGTTTGGCTAAAAGTCGAATTTCAGGGCAAGTGAGGTTAGGCATCCCTAACGATTTTGAAGTTTCTTTTTTGCCGCGGCTGCTTAGCCAATTTGGCCAAGCCCACCCAGAAGTTGCTTTAGAAGTGAATTGCGACTTAAGTGTGCAGCTGTTAAAAGATTTTTCTCAAGGCCGCTATGACCTTGTATTGGCTACAGACAGTTTAGAAGAATCTCGCCAACCTAGCTCGGGTGATGAGTTCCACGAAACTATAGTGTGGGTGACTAACGGTCACTTTAAGTGGTCTCAGAATCAGCCTATACCTTTGGTGGTATACCCTACAGGCTGCCGTTACCGCCAACAGATCATCAGTAAACTCAACGCTGCAGGCATTGCTTGGCGTATTGCTTATAGCTCTTCGAGTTTGCTAGGTATACAAGCGGCCATTGAAGCGGGTTTAGGCATTAGCGCCCTTGCTCGCAGTACCGTTCCCCAAGGATTACATAGCCACTTACAAATAGAAGATAGCCCAGAGCTTGGCCACGTGAAATTGGTATTTAAACATGACCGAGGTAATCAATCTGACGCCACCAAACGCTTATACGAATACTTGTATAAGGGGCTAGAGCAATCGGCTGGCTAAAGGAAATTAGCGGGTTAAGACTAGCGCTCCAGCTGAGGCCATGAGTCCTGCAGTAATTCTGTTTAAGCGCCTGACCGACTTATATTGGCTAAACATGCGCCGTGCTCTACTGGCACTAAAAGAAACCAGCATCAACCCTAGCATTAAACCCATAAAATTAAGTCCAACCACTAGCACTATGCCTTGATTAGTGAGCACTGTCAGGTCTACAAAAGTGGGTAAAAAGGCAATATAAAACAGCATGACCTTAGGGTTGGTGCCCGAGATCAACATACCTTCACCAAAACTGAGAAAAAAATTGGCTCGTTTAGAGCGAGAGGCTGTCTGTTCTGCGCCATTTAATTCTACGGAGGCATGCCAAATTTGCCATGCTAAATAAAACAAATAAGCCGCACCACACCAACGAATGAGGATAAACATGATTTGGTATTCGTTGGCGATGTAAGCCAGGCCGCATAATACCTCACCTTTGGGTGCTAAGTGTAGTGCTTTTACGATTGACCCGTTTTATTAATAACGTTAAAATATTGGCTATTAAATTGCAGTTTTTTGGAAAAGTAATTGTTTAGATGCTTAACCATCTCGTTAATCACCAAATGCACGCATTTAAGTTATTAACTATCATATTAAGGAATACCCATGTCAGAAGTCATTACCGGCACAGTTAAGTTTTTCAACGATACAAAGGGCTTTGGCTTTTTAGAGCAACCTAACGGTGCTGACGTTTTTGTTCATTTTAGCGCCATTGTTAAAGAAGGTTACAAAAGCCTTGAGCAAGGTCAGCAAGTACAGTTTACTGTTGTTGATGGTGAAAAAGGCCTTCAAGCAGAAAACGTTTCTCCTATATAAGTTTATAAACTTATAAATAAAAAAGCGCTTAGGGGTTACCTGAAGCGCTTTTTTTATGCCTTTCTTGAAAAGGGTCAAACCATATAGGCTGGGCCTTGTCCATCTGCGCTAGGCTGAAAGTGTACCGAAACTTCTCCAAGCTTGGTTAAGGCTTCAGTGACATCTTGATCATCACGCAATTCAAAGGCATTAAAACCCACACGCTGCATAAAATCGATACGATCCATAGCTACGTCACCTACCGCACGAATTTCGCCTTCATAACCAGCGCGGCGCAACATGCGCGCCATACTAAAACCCCGTCCATCAGCAAAGGGTTCAAATTCAACGGCAATCATGGATAGCTTGTCTGCATTGGCGAGTAGGCTTGGCAGGTCATCATCACCGTTAGTGAGTACAGCCGTAGTGCTACTTAGATCTTGACTTAAACCTTCATTGAGCCAATCGGAAAACCTAAGTTCCGGTGTGGCCGTGTGCTCTAAACTATGCCGCCGATCTTTGATGAGTGCCATAAACACGCTCCTTAAATGGTGCAAATCCTACCCGGCGCACCAGCTGTAAAAATGTTTCGTCGGTTTCACGCAATTCAACGTAAACGTCCAATATTTGGCCTATCACTACCACCACTTGGTCTTGTTCTATAGAACGGCCTAGTGTTTTACCTAAGCTGGCGTCATCACTAGCAGAACCACCTAAGGTGAACTGATAAACCTGTTTACCCCCCTTCTCCACACCTAAAATACCAATATGCCCTACGTGATGGTGACCACAAGCGTTAATACACCCAGAGATCTTTAGCTGAATGTCACCAATATCATATTGATAATCCATGTCGTCAAAGGTTTCATTAATTTGACGGGATAAGACTAAAGTTTCGGCATTAGCCAAGCTACAAAAATCTAAGCCTGGGCAGTTAATCATGTCGGTTAAGGTACCCACATTGGCACGGGCTAAGCCTATAGCTTGCAATTTATGCCATAAATCAAACAAGTCCCTTTGGGCTACATCGGCCAACACTAGGTTTTGATCATGGGTAGAACGTAATTCTCCGAAGCTAAACTCATCGGCTAAGCCAGCCATGCCATCCATCTGCTGATGACTCACGTCACCCGGGGCCTGCAACTGATTTTTAAGGGCCACAACTACAATACGGTAGCCGGCCTGCTTATGGTCTCGAGTATTTTGACGATACCAAGTGGCAAACGCAGGATGCTCATCAAAGGTGCTTGCTAAATTTCTTTGTGCGTTTTTATTAGACAAATAATCAGGCCCAGTGAAAAAGCCTTTTACCCGCTCAATTTCAGACAGGGGTAGGCGTAAATCACCGTCTTTTAGAAGAGCCCACTCTGCTTCTACCATGTCACCGAAAGTGTCTACGCCTAAAGCATTCACCAGTATTTTAATACGAGCTTTATACTTATTATCACGGCGTCCGTTAAGGTTATAAACTCGTAACACTGCCTCTAAATAGGACAACAGTTCTTGTGGTTCCAGAAATTTCCTTACGGTTTTACCTATAACAGGAGTACGCCCTAAACCGCCGCCAACCAACACCTCAAACCCCAGTTCACCTTCTTCATTGCGGTATAGGTGAAGGCCAATATCATGTACTTGTGATGCTGCGCGGTCGCTTGATGAACCAGAAACAGCAATTTTAAACTTGCGCGGCAAATAGGCAAATTCTGGGTGTAAACTACTCCATTGGCGAATCAACTCACACCATGGGCGTGTATCTTCTATTTCATCGGCGCTTACACCCGCAAATGGATCTGTTGTGGTATTCCGAATACAGGCACCACTGGTTTGTATGGCGTGCATTTGCACTTTGGCTAAATCGGCTAAAATATCCGGTACAGACTCAAGTGTAGGCCAGTTAAACTGCATGTTCTGGCGAGTAGTAAAATGCCCGTATCCTTTGTCATATGTACGTGATATTTGCGCCAAAGCTCGCAACTGCGTACTCTTCATTAGCCCATAGGGTATCGCCACCCTAAGCATAGGTGCAAGGCGCTGAATATAGAGACCATTCATAAGCCGCAAAATACGGAATTCGTCTTCTGGGATTTGGCCCGCTAAGTAACGGCGAGTTTGGTCTCGATACTGTTCCACTCGCTGGTCTACAAGTGTTTGATCGAACTGGTTATAAGCGTACATTTATTGATCCTAATCAAACTATGGGCATAATATGCCACCATAATAACGCAACACTCTTATAACACAAAATACTAAAAACTGATTTACTTATACTAATTTCGAATATAAAATCCATGGAAATGAATCTGTTTTAACAACGTTTTAGTGTTGTTTTTACGTTACAATTATATCCGACTAATTGAGTCAGACTTTACTTGCCATAACCGCACCTGGCACAACGGACTTAAAGACAATAATGGTAGACTATTTACTCATCCTCGTTAGCACCGTGTTAGTGAATAACTTTGTGTTAGTTCAGTTTCTTGGCCTGTGCCCTTTTATGGGGGTTTCTTCACGCCTAGAAACAGCGATGGGGATGTCTTTAGCAACCACCTTTGTTCTTACCCTAGCGTCTTTGTGCAGCTACCTAACCTATACCTATTTGTTAGTTCCTTTTGGCCTAGAATTTTTGCAGACCATTAGCTTTATTTTGGTGATTGCCTTTGTGGTGCAGTTCACAGAAATGGTGGTGCATAAAACCAGCCCTTTGCTTCATAAAGTGCTCGGCATTTTTCTGCCATTAATCACCACAAATTGTGCAGTGCTTGGTGTTGCCCTTCTTAATATTAAAAAATCCAATGGTTTTGTAGAATCTATTTTGTATGGCCTTGGTGCCGCCATCGGTTTTTCTTTAGTGCTTATTTTATTTGCCGCAATGCGCGAGCGTATTACTGTTGCAGACGTACCTGCACCGTTTAAGGGTGCCGCAATTGCCATGATTAGTGCGGGCATCATGTCCTTAGCCTTTATGGGCTTTACCGGTTTGGTGGCTATATAAATGCAAACTCTTTACTTTGCCATCGTAATCTTGGCACTACTCGCCATTGTTTTTGGTGCAATCTTAGGCTTTGCGGCGATTCGGTTTAAAGTACACGGAGATCCCATTGTCGATCAGATTGACAGCCTCCTGCCCCAGACACAATGTGGCCAATGTGGTCACCCTGGTTGCAAACCTTACGCACAGGCAATCGCCAACGGCGAATCGATAAACCGCTGTCCTCCAGGAGGTGAAGCCACCATAAAGGCTTTAGCAGACCTTTTAGACGTAGAGGCGATCCCACTTGATGCTGAACACGGTCATGAGGCTGTGCGCACCATCGCCTACATTCGCGAAGATGAATGTATCGGCTGTACCAAGTGTATTCAGGCTTGTCCTGTAGATGCGATTCTTGGAGCAGCCAAACAAATGCACACCGTCATTGTGGATGAATGTACAGGTTGTGATTTATGTGTAGAACCTTGCCCCGTAGATTGTATTGATATGTTGCCTATCGAAGTAACGCCAGGCAGCTGGCATTGGCAGCCACCAAAGAATTTGATTGCCTCCAGTCGTTCGCCACATAGCCACGGAGCGCCTGAACATGCATAAAACTTGGAATTTTCACGGCGGTGTGCACCCTACTGAGAATAAACGGCAGTCTAATCAGCAGCCTATTATGGTTATGCCTGTCCCTAAACAGTTAGTTCTACCTCTCAATCAGCATATTGGAAAAGCCGCTAAGGCAGTTATAGAAGTAGGCGAATACGTGCTTAAAGGGCAGCTTATTGCAAGTGCTCAAGGTTTTGTAAGCGCTAATATCCATGCCCCAAGTTCTGGTTATATCAACACCATTGAAGATCGTTCTTTACCACACCCATCTGCTTTATTAGGGCCCTGTATCATCATTGATACCGACGGCAAAGACCAATGGATCGACCTTACGCCACAAAGCAACCCTAAGCAGCTACCTAAGCTTGAATTACTTGACCTGATTCAAACTGCAGGCATCACCGGCATGGGCGGCGCAGGCTTTCCAAGTGCAGTGAAGTTACAACCCAAAAATACCATTCACACGCTTATCATTAATGCTGCAGAATGCGAACCCTATATCACCGCCGATGATCGTTTAATTCGAGAGCATGCCGAACAGGTAATGGCCGGCATTGAATTACTTCAGCACTTATTAGACCAACCTCACTGTTTAATCGGCATTGAAGACAATAAACCTGAAGCCATCATGGCTCTGAATGATGCTGCACAACAGTTGTCGGGGGTAGAAGTCTGTGTAATCCCTACCAAATACCCTTCGGGTGGCGAAAAACAACTGATAGAAATCCTCACCGGACAACAGGTTCCCCATGCCGGTATACCCGCAGATATAGGCATGGTTTGCCACAACGTGGGCACCGTTAAGGCCATAGCTGACGCTGTATTATTAGGCCAGCCGCTAATCCAACGTATTACCACGGTGACTGGAAAAGCAACAGCAAATGCCGGTAATTACCAAGTGCTTATTGGCACTCAAGTATCGGACCTTTTGGCTTTTGCAAAGGTAGATCTTAACCAAACTTCACGTTTAGTGATGGGTGGTCCAATGATGGGATTCACTCTTCAAGACATACACACCCCACTAATAAAGGGCAGCAACTGCATTTTGGCTGCTGCAGACTTAGAGCTTGCTCCAGTAGCAGATCACCACTCCTGCATTCGTTGTGGGCTGTGTGAAGTAGCTTGCCCAGCGGAACTATTACCGCAACAGTTGTTTTGGTTTGCTAAGGCTGAAGAATTTGAAAAGGCGCAACATCATAACTTGTCCGATTGTATAGAATGTGGAGCCTGCGCCTGGGTTTGTCCTAGCCAAATTCCGTTAGTTCAATACTATAGATATGCCAAAGGCCGGGTAAAAACGCGCAATCACGAAGCCCAATTGGCGGAACATGCGCGCCTACGTTTTGAAACCCGAGAACAGCGATTAATAGACGAAAAACTAGCCAAAGAAGAAAAACGCAAGGCTAGAGCCACAGCCGCAGCTGCGGCTCAAGCAGCCAAGCGTGCAGCCAATCCTACGGCCGAAGATCCCATTGCCGCAGCTTTAGCTCGAGTTAACAAACAAAAATACGAATCACAAACGGCAGCAGTTCCCTTAACTCCAGAAGACCAATACAAAGAGCTTAAAACAGCAGCAGCAATCACCCGTACAAAGCTTAAGAAAACCTGCAAAGCGCTTGAAAATGCACAGTCACTTGATCACGAGCAAGCCGACAATCTACAGGAAACAGTGGCTCTTCTGACTGTAAAAGCAGATCAAGCTCAAGCCAAATTACAGGCTTATGAAACCAAGCTTGGACTTGACCCAGAGAAAGAAAAAATATTATTGGTTGCCGTAGCCAAAGCTAATTCTGCCGTGCGGAAATTAGAAAAGTCCATAGCCAATGCAGAGGATCCACAAACCATCGAGCAACAAATCCTCGAAGCTAAAGCTATTCACGCTGCAGCAACACAGGCCTTATCAGATCATCAGGCTAACCCCGCTGCAAAACCTACACCGGCGCAGGAGCCTTAACCATGGCCTTCCTTAATTTATCATCGCCCCACCACCATAACCTTAGTAAAACGTCGAGCATAATGATGTGGGTATTGTTGGCCACTATACCTGGGCTACTGGTGCAAACCTACTTTTATGGTTATGGCACCTTAATCAATTTAATATGGGCTAGCGTCCTTGCCGTGGCTCTAGAAGCCATCGTATTACGTCTTAGACGACGCCCAATACGCCCTCATATTGCCGACGGCAGTGCTTTAGTCACAGCATTCCTATTAGCTTTAGCCTTACCGCCCTTTAGCCCTTGGTGGCTGACCTTAGTGGCTGTGCTATTTGCTATTGTGTTTGCCAAACACCTTTATGGTGGCCTAGGTAATAATCCATTTAACCCTGCTATGGTTGGTTATGCTTTGTGTTTAATTGCATTCCCCGTCTCCATGACCCAATGGGCCAGCCCGGAAATCACCTTAAGTTTAGGCCAACAATTACAATGGTTTTGGTTAGAGCAGATAGACGGCGGAATAGATGCGTGGACCCAGGCCACGCCTTTAGACTTAATGCGCCATACCAAAGGATTAACGCTTAACGAGCTAAGCAGCAGTAACCCACAATTAAACTTGGGCCTTAGCGCTAGTGGCTGGATCAACGCAGCGTACCTTTTGGGGGGCTTGGCCTTATTAGCTAAGCGGGTATTTACCTGGCATGCGCCGGTTGCGATGTTAGCGAGCTTAGGTTTTTGTGCAGGTCTATTTCACATGGGCGAGCCTGACCTTTATCCCAGCGCTACACAACACCTGTTTACGGGAGCCACTATGCTGGCTGCTTTTTTCATTGTCACAGACCCAGTAACCAGCGCCACAAGCCGCAAAGGCAAGTTAGTATTTGGCGCAGGTGTGGGTATTTTGGTATTTATTATTCGTAGTTATGGCAGTTATCCAGACGCCTTCGCATTTGCAATTTTATTGATGAATTTATCGGCGCCGTTAATCGACACTTATACCCAACCTAAAGCTTACGGCCATCATCAAAAACACAACCAAGGTGACCGATAATGAATGCAGAGTCGCCAACTAGCCTAATGGTTTCTATTCGCAACGGTGCAATAAGTCTTGGTTTATTTGCAGTGCTGACGGCTACCGCCATTAGCCTTACCTTTGTATCCAGTAGCGACAGCATTGCTGCTAACAAAGCAGCGGCTAAAGCAAAGGCATTAGCCGCTGTAATGCCTGCAAATTTATACGATCAAAGTTTATTGTCAGCTCCATTGCAGCTGCCAAATCATCAGCAACTTAATGTGCCTGAAAGTGCATTAGGTTACGCCGTTATTAAATCTAAATTAACCCAAGCCGTTATTTTACCTGTCATCGCTAGAGATGGTTACAGCGGTGACATTTCATTATTAGTTGGTATTGATGCAGCAGGCACGATTAAAGGCGTTCGCGTAATTGAGCACAAAGAAACACCCGGCTTAGGCGATAAGATAGAACGTAAAAAATCTGTCTGGATCGACAGTTTTATGGGCCATTCCTTAACTAATACAACAGCTCAAGAATGGGCCGTTATCAAAGATGGTGGTGAGTTTGATGGGTTTACCGGCGCAACGATTACACCACGAGCTGTGGTTAACGCTGTACATCAAAGCTTGTTGTACCATCATCAACATCAACAAACACTTTATTCCGCTGCCCAGGAGAACTAACTGATGTCTACAGAAAAAAACAAGTTAGTGATGGACGGCCTTTGGCATAATAACCCTGCCTTAGTTCAACTTTTGGGGTTGTGTCCGTTGCTTGCCGTGACGGGCAGCGTTGTGAACGCCCTAGGGTTAGGTTTCGCTACCTTATTAGTTTTAGTGGGGTCTAATTTATTAGTGTCATTAATTCGCAACCATGTTGCCGATGACATTCGCTTGCCAGTGTTCGTTATGATTATTGCAGCTTTGGTAACCATTGCAGAACTTACCATGCAAGCCTTAACCTACGAGTTGTATCAGATATTAGGTATTTTTATTCCGTTAATTGTCACTAACTGCGCCATTTTGGGCCGTGCTGATGCATACGCCCGCAAGAACCCCCCTCACCTTGCGGTATTAGATGGATTAAGTATGGGCCTAGGATTCACTGTGGTGTTAGTGTTATTGGGCGCTATGCGAGAATTCTTAGGGCAAGGCACCTTGTTCTCCGATATGCATTTATTGTTAGGCCCCTTAGCGGAAGATTGGACCTTAGTAATTATTGGTGATTACCGCGGTTTCTTATTCGCTGTACTTCCCCCTGGAGCATTTGTTGGTATGGGTTTAATTATTGCAGCCAAAAATGGCTTTGATCAATACCAACAAGCACAGAAACTTAAAGCTCAGCCCCTTGCTGAAGCCGGTAGTAAACGTGTACGAGTGACAGGAACCATCGCATAACGGCTGGGTGCCGAGTGCAGTGATATAGAGGCATCAATGAATAGCACTAAGCGTGAACAGATTTTTGCCCGCCTTAAGGCAGACAACCCAAACCCTGAAACTGAGCTTAATTTCAGCAACCATTATGAACTATTAGTTGCCGTGGCTCTTTCAGCACAAGCCACCGATGTAAGCGTCAACAAGGCTACTGATCAATTGTTTAAAGTGGCCAACACCCCGCAAGCCATGCTTGATCTAGGTTTAGATGGCCTTAAACAACACATTAAAACCATCGGCCTGTACAACAGCAAAGCCAATCATGTTATTCAAGCTGCAGCCATGCTAGTGCAGTTCCACCAAGGTACAGTGCCAGAGGACCGGGCAGCACTAGAGGCTCTACCCGGCGTGGGAAGAAAGACCGCCAATGTGGTTCTTAATACGGCGTTTAGACAAATAGCCATGGCGGTAGATACGCACATCTTTCGCTGGTCAAACCGAACCCGCGTGGCCCCCGGTAAAGACGTAGTTGAGGTAGAAAAAAAACTGCTAAAATTTGTTCCCAAGGAGTACCTATTAGATGCTCATCATTGGATGATTCTACATGGTAGGTATGTTTGCGTTGCCAGAAAGCCTCGGTGTGGTGCATGTATTATTGAAGACCTTTGTGAGTTTAAACAAAAAACATCAGATTAGGTGATCGTCATGGCTTGGAATTTATTCCAAACTCCACCATACTGACTAGATCAAATTATAATAATCTACCTAAAGACAGTGCACTATGCTTAGGCTTTTGTTTCGTTATTTTTTTCTACCCACTGCGCTACTATTCGCCCTAGGCTATGGCACTATTCCGCTATGGGCACCCAGCCTTGTCAGCTTGCTATCTAAACCTCTTAATGTACACCTACTCGAGCTCAATATCGGTTACCCAAGCCACGAGAAATGGCATATAAATTCCGCTAGCTGGACTCACACCACACCGGCTGGTACCTATTCCACCACACTAAATGATATTTCTATAGCCTATACTTGGCAAACATTGCAGGCTGGCGAGTGGCCGGAAATCAGCATAAGTTCTATCAGTGGGCTAGCTGAATTAAACCCACAGAGTTTAAACTCTATACCTACCCTTACCTTAATTCCTAGCCAGTGGTTATCTAGCTGGCCAGAATTAACCATTGACTCATTTAAGTTGAACGTCACCGTAGAACAGCAACAATATGGGTTATCTGGCAACATAGAACAACGCCAAGGATCTTTGAATGTGTTATCTAAAATATCTACTCCTTCGCAACAACACTTATATTTAGACGCAACTTTCGGCTTAGATGATAAAGTAGAGGCAAAATTATTTACTGCCCAAAACAGCGCTCCTGTTGCTAAGATCACTTCGGCTATTAAGCACCAACACAATGGTTATATATGGCAGGGGCAAGGCGCCGTTAACCTAGCCTACACACATACATTCTTCTTTGATGTTCTGCCTTTATCGTTAGCACAAACTGCTATTGACCAAGGCAAGTTAACCAGCCATTGGAAAATATCCTTACCTTCAATAGATAAGGCTCAACATTTTGATCAGTGGCTGTCTCAAGCCCAAGGTGAACTTCAGACCCAAATACAACTTACGGGCAACACCCCTCGTATTAAAGAACTCAACTTAGACGCCAGCATCACCCAAACGTTAAGCCCTGAATTGCCCGCCATATGGCGCCTCAATGAGGGCAGTGTATTAAGGCTAACCCCTGATTGGAACAATACTGAAGTGAGTCCCGATCTTTACCAGTCACTATTGCTTGAACAAGCACAGTTAACTTTTAGCGCCGGCAGTCCAGTAGTGATAGAACCAGTAAAACGATCCAATTTTTTGGGATCAACACTGAACTTAAAATTACATGGAAATATCAACGCTACTTTAGAAAATACACATTCGGTGTATCAAATTTTTGGCCAACTGTCGAAACTTCAAATGCACTCACTCGATCATTGGCAAGGTGTAGCCAATTTAAGCGGCTATTACTTAACTCAAGAGCAAGCCAATCCCTGGATAGCACAACTACCCATTGGGCTCCGTAAGCTACAGTTCTTGAGTGAGGTAGGGTTTGATTTTGACCCCAAACAATGGCAATTAACAGTCCAGCCTAATAGCAAAATCTCGGCCACCCAGGTAGTGAGTATGCGGCACGCTGGGTCTGTTCAGTTATTTGCAAGTGATAAGCTAAACCTCACCAATGGTGATGCAATTCAACTTACTTACCTGCCACTACAAGACGATTGGACATGGTCCAACACGTCCCTTCACCTTAAGCCTGAATCCATTCCAAGCCAAGGTATTGATGTGTGGGTAAAGAAAGGGTCTACACTTTTGGCCAAGCAACCCATTGAAGGCCACTTTGAACTACAGCCCACCTATATTAACCTGCCCAACTGGCCCTTATTCCAAATCCAATCCAAAGGTCAGTTAAGTTGGCTAGATGAGCAACTAAAAATTAAATTTACATCTCAACTTCAACCTTACATCAACCAACTCAGTGGTGTTTATACATGGCAAGCAAACACAGCCGATCATCAACTATCGGTGCAAACACAAGACATTGATTTAGCGCAGCTCTTGCCGCAACTCAACCCATCGGAAAACTCACTTCAATTGCCGACGCCTTGGTTAGTTGCAGTGACTAAAGGCTTAGTAGACTACCAAGCCGATTGGCGCTGGTACAATGAACAAGTGACCGGCATACAAACACTGAGTTATACCGACGTCAATGCCAATACTGCCAACTATAGTATTAAAGGGATGGAGGGAGTCAGCCAGTTTGAATATCAAACCAAGCAAGCTTTAAATACAGTAGCAACAGACAAAACAACGGCCTCATTAACCGGTTCACATAAGCTAAACGCGACCCAACTTAGTTGGGGAGATGACATGAGTACTCAATTACAAAACCCGACTGTAGATTTTACCAGTGATACTGGTTCAACCACTCAATATCTATTACGTAAGGCGAATGGACTTTGGTTAGGAGGGCATATTACTGCAGCTCAAATTCCTATCCTACCGTCACGTTCAAACACCCTGCCAGTCACCCTACAAGGGATCCAACTGAGCCAACTTATTAACCTAGCCAACACGCCTAAACTCAGTGCGTCTGGAGAGGTTTCAGGCCAAGTGAATCTGACTTTAGACTTAAAGAAAAAGGGTTTAAATGGCTGGAGCATAGACAGTGCAGATCTTGCCAGCAGCCAAATAGGCACCATAAAATTAGGCAAAGATGAGACCAATACCACTTCTGAGAAAAGCGCTTATTTACAAGACATTCTTAGCGACTTCCAGTTTGAGCATTTAGACTCCAAACTTACCCATAACGCCAAAGGCAATCTAGAGTTATTAACTCGTTTCGTCGGCTCTAATCAATATTTTAAACAAGGCCAAAAAGTAGATTTCAGTTTAACCCTTAACCCTCAGTTGAACTAAACAATTGATTCAAAAATGCCAACGGATGTAATGGTTTGCTCTGTGTTTTTAGGTGTATTTGGCTACGGCAAGAATAGCCGGTAGCCAATATTACAGCGTTAGTATGTGTCTCATTTTCTTGTATTGCCTTAAGCCAAGTTAACTCGAAAATTTGAGTTGATAAATCACCATGCTTTGCCTCATGACCAAACGTGCCAGCCATACCACAGCAACCTACCGCGGGGGTTTGAAGATCAATACCAAACTGAGCAAACACATCACGCCACAGGTCTAGGCTTTGCCCTATTAAGGCATTCTCTGAACAATGGCCTAGCAAAGAGACTCGATACCCAGCTATATTTTGAGCCTGCGGCCGTTTTATTTGGCGCAAATGATCATGTAACCATTCCTGTAGTAACAACACATTAGGCACCTTGTCGGCTCCTAACCTTTGGCGATATTCATCACGATAAGTTAGCCCCACACTGGGATCAATAGCCACTAACGAAAAGCCTTGCTGGACAACACTAGTCAGTTGCTTAGTAACCTTGCCGGCTTGTTTATCAAAAGCCGTTAAAAAACCTTTTACATAAAGTGGTTTGCCGGAAGGCATTATCGGCATAATGATAGGTTTAAAACCCATGTTAACCATACAAGACAATATCGATTTAACTTCAAAGAAGTCGTAACAACTTGTGAACACATCTTGCACAATCACGGGATGAAGGTGTTTTTCCTCTGTAGACAATGTTTCAAAACGTCGACTATGCCACGCTTGCACACCGTCAATAGCAATCAATTCGTCAAACTTATAAGCATGGAGTTTAGGCATATTCACCAGACCGAACGCCTTTTTAATCAGCGCTCTAGTTAAACCCCGCTGCATTAACCAATTACTTAGCCATGCTACTTTACTACCCAGTATGCCCACATACTCAACTAGAGCCACTGGGTAATCGCCCCACGGGCGCCTATTACGACCATAATAATGCTCAAAGAAACGGCTACGATAAGTAGGAATATCCACCTTAATAGGGCAGCCTGTGGTACACGCCTTACAGGCTAAACAGGTTTGTAATGACTGGTGAACCTGATGTTCAAATTCGTCGTCTGCGCCACCTTGTGCGTCTTGACGCAACCATTCACGCAATAGGCTCGCCCTACCCTTAGGGGACTGAACTCGGTCTTGAGTGGCCTTAAAAGAAGGACACATGGCTAACTCTGGTTCATAACTAAAACATGCGCCATTACCATTGCAAGAAACAATAGGAGACCAGTGTTCTACCGTAGCTTCACCTATTTGGCGATCATTAGCCCCGCGCGTGCGTGGATCATCTACTTTAACTATGTTTTCATCCAACCCCAAAGGACTGCATATTTTTCCTGGATTGAGTTGATTATACGGGTCGAACCAAGTTTTTAATTGGCGCATATCCTGATAAAGCTCGGCACCAATGGTTTGTTGCGTGTATTCACTACGGAACCCTTTGCCGTGTTCGCCCCACATCACTCCTTGATATTTTTGCACTAAAGCCTGCACTGCATCAGAAATCACTCTTAACTTAAGAGCGTCTTGCGGGTCGCGCATATTGAGCGCTGGTCGAACATGCAAACAACCTGCATCCACATGGCCAAACATGCCATAGGACACCCCCATGTCATCGAGCAAACATCTAAATTCAACAATATAATCGGCTAAATGCTCTGGCGGCACCGCGGTGTCTTCTACAAAAGCGATAGGACGCCTCAAGCCTGCAACATTTCCTAATAATCCCACACCTTTTTTACGCAATTCCCACAGGTTAGCCATGGCTTTGTTGCACGACACACGCTGATAGTCCACCTGCCCTAAATCGAGCTGCTCACATACCTCATCTAATCGAGTGGATAACTCATCTTTAGCCATGGCGCCAAATTCTACTAGATTTATAGCAGCTAGGGTTTTGCTGCCGTCACCACCAACATAATCGGCCACTTTAGGCCAAATAACGTCTTGTTTTGCCAGATTAAGAATGGTGTCGTCTATGGTCTCTATGGCATCAGGATTTAACTCAACCAACAAATTGGCAGCCCTAAGGGCCGCATCAAATGATTCATAACCTAACACCAACATCTCTTTTGCACGGGGAATAGGTGTGAGATTAAGGGTTAATTCCGATACAAAGGCTAAGGTGCCTTCAGAACCACAAATAAGTTTGCTTAAATCAAAACCAGTATCGGTATAAATATGTGCCAAGTTGTAACCGGTCATAAAGCGGTTTAATTTTGGGAACCGCGCATTAATACTCTCTTGTTTAGCGCTTACCAAATCACTCACTTGTTGATACAGTTTTCCAATCTTTCCGCCCTTCTGTATCTTTAGATGGAGATTCTCATTGGTCATCATTTGAGATGTGATTTTTTGCCCATCAACCAGCACCAAATTTAAAGCCAACACATGATTGCTGGTACGCCCATAAATGCGTGAACCTTGGCCACAAGCGTCGGTATTTGCCATGCCACCCAAAGTGGCACGATTACTAGTAGATAAGGTAGGGGCAAAAAATACATCAAACGGGCGAAGGTAATCGTTTAACTTATCACGAACAACACCCGCCTGAACCTTCACCCACCCCTCATCAAGGTTGAGTTCCAAAATATCAGTAAGGTGTCTTGAGCAATCAATCACCACGCCATCCGTTAATGATTGCCCATTAGTGCCAGTGCCGCCACCGCGTGGGGAAAAATAAATATCATGAAATTCTGCTCGATTGGCAAGAGAAAAAATTATTTTTAAATCTTGCTCATGCTTTGGATAGAGCACAGCTTGAGGTAAAAGCTGATAAATACTATTGTCAGTTGAGGCAACAACTCGGTCTGCTTGGTGGGGTGATATTTCGCCTTTAAAACCTTGCTGGTCTATGGCATCAAGAAAATGTACAACATGGTCTGCGGGGTCAGTTATAAACTGTTGCTTGGGCATTATCGATGGTGTCACTTTATATTAAAGAGTTATCACAAGTGTAACGCAACGCCTTTAAGTTGCCCATTATACAATGTATGTAAACAGCTCGAAAACAGGGTTTAAATGGCGTATTTAACTCATTTCCTGTATGCTCTCGCGCCTAAATACCCCGAATATAGAGAAACTCCATGCCATTTGCCGAACTTGGTCTTGAACCGCGCTTATTAACCGCTATTAAGAGTAAAGGTTATACCGTACCTAGCCCAATTCAAGAAAAAGCCATCCCTGCCATTTTAGCTGGCAAAGACGTGATGGCCGCAGCTCAAACCGGCACTGGTAAAACCGCCGCTTTCACCTTGCCCTTATTACAAAACCTTGCGCCCGGCCAAGGTGCTGCATCAAACCAGGTGAGGGCACTGGTACTCACTCCTACACGTGAACTTGCGGCTCAGGTTGCTGAAAGTGTTGCTACTTATGGAGCAGATCTGCCGTTAACTTCTGCAGTAGTATTTGGTGGGGTGAAAATTAATCCTCAAATGATGCGCTTACGCCGTGGCGCAGATGTACTTATAGCCACCCCTGGCCGTTTGTTAGACCTATACCACCAAAAAGCGGTACGGTTTGATCACCTAGAAGTGCTTATCCTTGATGAAGCTGACCGTATGTTAGATATGGGGTTCATTAATGACTTAAAAAAAATCTTGTCGTTTTTACCAAAAAAACGCCAAAACTTAATGTTTTCCGCCACCTTTGCCGACGATATTCGGAGTCTGGCTAAGGGGTTGATGAATAATCCCGTAGAAATCAGTGTTAGCCCAGCGAATACTACAGCTGCCAGCGTAAAACAGTGGCTGTGCCCAGTCGATAAAAAACAGAAACCGGCACTTCTACAAGAGCTTATCGTCACTAACAAATGGTCCCAAGTACTGGTGTTTTGTCGTACTAAACATGGCTGCAACAAACTTGCTAAGTGGCTTGTGAGTGGAGGCATTAGTGCTGACGCTATTCATGGTAATAAAAGCCAAGGTGCGCGCACCCGTGCTCTGGCTCAATTTAAGGCAGGTGAAGTAAAGGTGTTGGTGGCCACCGATATTGCTGCACGAGGTTTAGATATTGAGCAGTTACCACAAGTAGTGAACTACGACTTGCCTAACGTGGCAGAAGACTATGTTCACCGCATCGGCAGGACAGGCCGTGCCAGCCAAACGGGCGAGGCTATATCCTTAGTATGCGCCGATGAAATTGAATATTTAGAATCCATTGAGTATTTGATTCAAAAGCATATTGAGCGTGAATATATTGAAGGCTATGAACCCAGCCACATGGTGCCCGAGTCACGTGACATTCGCCCACCAAGCAACAAAAAGCCAAAAAAGCCTAAGTTACGGAATCAAGACGTCACCTTAAATGCACCGAACAAGCGCAAGCCAAAGGTTAAGTCGCCACTAGCTAACGGTAACCAAAGAAGAGCTCCTAGGCCAGCCGCAAGTCCCGGTGGAAACACCGCTAACAAGCCTTCATCTAAGAGCCCATGGCATAAAACCAACGCTGGGCGTAACAAAGGCCCAAGTAAGCGCCCCGCTCGTTAACCAAAAAAAGAGCAAAAAAAATGCCCTATACAAACTGACCGAAGGGGAAGCGGTTGTCTGTATAGAGCACGGGTTTTTACTCGATGTATAACTAAGACCAATACTTAAACTAAAAGTTCATAAAAATTATATCGCTTGAACTTTTTGTCTGCTGCTTGCTTCTAAAGAGAAGCCCGTTGCTGCCAGATTCTTTGCTTGATCCGGGGTCACAACTTCAAATTCCATAGTGTAGTGTAAATATTCTTCACGGAACGGCACTAACCCACCAGCCAATAGCTCGGGGTGTTGCTCTAAAACTTCCTCAGAATATGGAATGAAACACTGCATTGGTAGCTCCTTGTTATCATCACCACCTATTAAGGACCTGGATGATGGATAAACATTGCACCAATAATGGAGAAATAATGGATCTTTAACTTATTTTCACTTTAATAGCGAAAAGCCAAGCATTGGCTTGGCTTTTTAATAGACGTATTAACTAACAACTACTTAAGCAAGTTTCTACCTTTACTTGCTTCGATACGCATACGTAAAGCGTTAAGCTTTATAAACCCAGCGGCATCCTGTTGATCGTAAGCACCCGCATCATCTTCCATAGTAGCCATCGCCGCATCAAACAAGCTGTCTTCAGACTTGCGGCCCACTACGTCAACATTACCCTTATATAGCTTCAGTTTCACAGTGCCGTTTACATATTCCTGTGAACGATTAATCAAGGCCTGTAGCATTTGACGCTCTTCAGACCACCAATAGCCGTTATAAACTAATTTTGCGTAACGAGGCATTATTTCATCTTTAAGGTGCGCCGCTTCACGATCTAGGGTGATCGACTCTATCGCACGGTGCGCTTTGAGCATAATAGTGCCACCTGGAGTTTCGTAACATCCACGCGCCTTCATACCTACATAGCGGTTTTCTACGATATCCAAACGGCCAATGCCATTTGCACCTGCCACACGATTAAGTTCAGTCAATATAGTAGCTGGACTCATGGCCTCGCCATTGATAGCTACAATATCTCCTTGTTGATAATCTAATTCAATATAAGTGGCTTGGTTTGGAGCTGCTTCTGGAGACACACTCCAACGCCACATGTCCTCATCCGATGGATGCCACGGATCTTCTAACATGCCACTTTCATAAGAAATATGTAACAGGTTGGCATCCATAGAATATGGAGACGTTTTTTTGTTTTTGAAATCAACAGGAATTTGGTGTTTTTCACAATAATCCATAAGGCTTTCACGAGAAGTAAGGTCCCATTCACGCCACGGAGCTATCACTTCTACACCCGGTTTAAGGGCATACGCACCTAACTCAAAACGCACTTGATCGTTACCCTTACCCGTAGCACCATGGGAAATGGCATCAGCGCCTGTCTGATTAGCGATTTCAATTAAGCGCTTAGCAATCAATGGACGAGCGATAGACGTGCCTAACAAGTACTCCCCTTCATAAACTGCGTTAGCGCGAAACATAGGGAATACAAAATCTCGCACAAATTCTTCGCGCAAATCTTCTATATATATTTCTTTAACACCCAAGGCTTCGGCCTTAGCACGCGCAGGCTCAACTTCTTCACCCTGCCCTAAGTCGGCGGTAAACGTTACCACTTCGCAGTTATAGGTTTCTTGCAACCATTTAACAATAACCGACGTATCCAAACCTCCAGAATAGGCCAATACAACTTTTTTAATGTCTGCCATAGCAGTGAAATCCCTGTAACAAAAATAATGAATCATTAAGCTGACAAAGTATACATGGATGCCTTCATTAGCACAGCAATAGCAAACAAAAATTCACCTATTGTTAGTATTTTATTGCCCCCAGTGCTGCTAAAATAATATTCATACTTGTTTATAACCATTAGCCTTTGGGCCCGAGAATTTCCCATGCAATCATTGACCATAATCCGTCCCGACGACTGGCACGTGCATCTACGTGATGGCGCAGTGCTGTCCCGCACCGTGACCGACACTGCCAAACAATTTGGCCGAGCAGTGATTATGCCAAACTTAATGCCCCCAGTGATCAACACCCATATGGCTGTAGCTTACAAAGCGCGTTTGGATGCCCAAAACACATCACTAGTTCCCTTGATGACATTGTATTTAACCGACAATACCAGCCCAGAAGAGATTCAACGAGCACACGACTCTGGCATTGTAAAAGCGGTTAAGTTGTATCCCGCGGGAGCTACGACTAACTCTGCTGCTGGGGTCACCAAAATTGAAAACATTTATCCTGCAATAGAGAAACTACAAGAGCTTGAAATGCCATTACTTGTGCATGGCGAAATCACTCAATCCCATGTGGACATATTTGACCGTGAAAAAGGCTTTATTGACCAACAATTAAGCCCACTACTACAACGCTTCCCTAAGCTTAAATGCGTATTTGAACATATTACTACTGCAGACGCGGCTCAATTCGTGGCTGAGGCCAGTATGGCAGTGGGCGCCACTATCACCCCTCAACACCTATTATACAACCGCAATGACTTATTAGTGGGCGGCGTCAAACCACATTTATTCTGCCTGCCCGTTCTTAAGCGCAATACTCACCAGCAAGCTCTACAAGCCGCAGTAGCCAGCGGCAGTACCAAGTTCTTTTTAGGTACCGACTCGGCTCCCCATGCCCAAGGTGCTAAAGAAAGCGCCTGCGGCTGTGCGGGTTGTTACTCATCGCCAGCAGCCATTGAACTTTACGCACAAGCCTTCGAGGCCATTGGTGCGCTGGACAAACTAGAGGGTTTTGCAAGCCTCCATGGGCCTGATTTTTACGGCTTAGCCCGCAATACCGACACCATCACCTTAACTCGCCAAAGTTGGCAGGTACCTTCTAGCTTGAGTTTTGGCAACGACCTAATTATTCCTCTAGGTGCAGGCGAAACACTTAATTGGAAAATGGAGACATGGACGTGATTAAAGATCGTTTTCGGGGCTATTTACCTATTATTGTTGACGTAGAGACTGCTGGCTTTAACAGCCATACCGACGCACTTCTTGAGGCTGCAGCGGTCATTATAGATATGGATGAGGATGGCTTACTATACGCAAAAGAAACCATAGATTGCCATATTGAGCCATTTGACGGAGCCAATCTAGAAGCCGCAGCCCTTGAATTTACTGGCATCGATCCTTTCGATCCAAAGCGTGACGCTATTAACGAACACGAAGCCTTAGATCAGTTATTTAGACCTATTCGCAAAGCTTTGAAAGCCAGCCAATGTAAACGCGCCATTCTGGTGGGCCATAATGCCGCATTCGACCTAAATTTTATTAATGCCGCCGTGCATCGTTGCCAACAAAAACGCAACCCATTCCATCCATTCTCGTGCTTTGACACAGCTACACTGGCAGGTTTAGCGTATGGCCAAACCGTGCTTGCCAAAGCTTGTGCTGCTGCAAACATTCGCTTTAGCAATACCGATGCCCACAGCGCACGGTATGATGCTCAAAAAACAGCTGAGCTATTTTGTACAATTGTTAACACATGGAAGCAGTTAGGTGGCTGGCAAGCAGAGGACGACGAATTTCCATTCGCAGGTTTAGATTAATCTAACGGCTCGTCTTTATTGCCTTGATGCTGCTCCAGGTGCTCGGCATGCTCGCAACTGCCAGGCACTGGTTCATACCCACCTTTAGAAAATGGATTACAGCGTACAATACGCCATAAACCCATGGGCAGCCCTTTTATGGCACCATGTAGCTTAATAGCTTCAATAGTATAGCTAGAACAGGTAGGGTAATACCTACAATTACTGCCTAATATCGGGCTTAACAAATACTGGTAACCCTTCACCATTACAATGAGACACTTGGCAAATATTGAAAGCTTAGTATTATCAACCATTTGTTAAACCAACAATACTGGCAACCGAACACGGAACATAACACCGTCTGGATCGTTCAAATTGTAGGCCAAAACGCTGCCACCATGAAACTGAGAAATAAGCCGTACAATGTACAGCCCCAAACCAAAATGCGCGTACCCTGCCCCCGCTGTACGTGCTGACACCATAGAGTTAAACATACCTGCCAACAGTTCTTCAGGAATGTTGGGGCCTTTATTTTCTACTTCTAAATAGCAATCATACTCTTGTTGATATAAACGTACGGTAATAAGACTACCAGAGACCCTAAAGTCTCGCGCGTTATCTAATAATTTATCCAGCAATTGTTCAATGCGGTAATCAACACCCGCCACCAATATTTGCTCCTGGTCTGATTCAAATAAAACATCTGCTTGGCCACCTTGTATGCTTGGGTTTTGGTGGTGCACATAGGTTTGTACTAGGTCAAACAAGTTGAGAGGCTCAAGCTCATCTTCGTGCAAAGCTTCTTCTAAATTAGCGGCGTCAGCTAATTTTTCAACAATGGAGCTAATTTTAACCAATCCCCGTTGAGCACTGTCAATATATCGCTGCTGCCCCTCTACAACACCTTGCATTTGCAAGTTCTCTAAGGAAGTCATGGTTGCATTAAGAGGGTTGTTAATCTCGTGTCGCAAGGTTCTAGGCATGGTGGTCATAAACTCTTGATGTTCATGTAATCGAGCCACAACACCGGAAAAACTGCGTGCTAAGTCGCCTATTTCGTCGCTTGCACGTATTTCACTGTATAACCGGTCTGTCCTTAACCTGCCATCCGGATCAACCACTTGCTGTGCTTCCTTACCTAAACGCCTAATCCGCATCGCTTGGCGCCATGAGAATAATAGCAACACCAGCAAAATCACTAACAT
The DNA here is from genome assembly GCA_028598985.1 of Gammaproteobacteria bacterium. Classification (GTDB taxonomy): domain Bacteria; phylum Pseudomonadota; class Gammaproteobacteria; order Pseudomonadales; family Balneatricaceae; genus Njordibacter. Next base: position 58,566 of record JAQRMV010000001.1, on the reverse strand, counting down.
GGTGGATAAACTCAGCAAGGCAATATTTTCCATAGCCTGGCGCTGTAAACCCAGTATTCTCGCCGTTGATTGCTTAATCAACACCACACCTAACAGTTCTTCTTCTTGGTCAACAATAGGGGCAGCAACCGCAAATACTTGTTCTGCAGGGCCTTTGTGCCAACGCCCGCTAGCAAATTCTTTGTCTAAAGCGCGGTTAAGTAAATCTCTTTCTTGGCTTGCTGCTTGCACTGGGTTTAAATAGGCGGGTATGGCAATAAACCAATCAAGGCCCCTGTTAAGCCAGCTTTGAATGCCTTCAAATGCATCTTGAGGTTTAACTTTTTCGGATACGGGCGGACTCACCTGCCCAACACTCGCTCGCACTTGTAAGTGGTTGTCATAAATTACAATTTGCGAATCGGCCCGACTTAAACTGGAAAGAATTTTGTTTGCTTCAGGAGCCCTCATTGCCAGCAGATTAAAGTGGCTTTCAACGGTGGTGCCTGCGCCCACTAAAGTCTTTAAATGGCGCATGGTGCCATCATCGCTGTCTACGTCGGCCACTGCCAAACCGAATTCTTGGCGTTGATTTAAAAAGTACCGTGGCAAGGCAAATTCCACCAAATAACCATCCACCAAAGGGCGCATAACCGCTTGGATGATAAAGGAAGATGAAGGACTGCGGTACTGAGGTGTAGCCCAATCCTCTTTAACATACCACACTTCCATACTTCCAGCCCTCGTCGCAACCATCACTAAACGCCTTTCATTGCCGTTGCGATCTGGAAGAGTTAAGCGTAGATGGTCGCTTAAATCCAATTTAGGAGTGCCTTTGGTTCTTAATACGGTTTTATCATCTTGAATACGTACGAGGCCAAATATCCGGTCATCTTTTTCGCCCAACAGTAAGCTATAGCCATCTTCGCTGCCTTCATCAGCGCCAAAGTGATTGGCAAACAGCTGGAAATCTAGCCACTCTCTGGTAAAACCGTCTACCTTTGCCTGGCCTATCAGCGGGTGACTAAAAACCACCTGCTGACTATCCAAATAAGGCAATTCTGCTAAGAGATCATCTCGCCCTTGAAACAAGGTTACAATGCCCCGCGCCAATTGTTCTTGGGCTTGAGTCTGGCCCTCAATCATAAACACGCGAGTTTCGGCAACAAACCGATACGACAACCACGGAATACTAATAAGCACCAAAGCAAACACTAATACTTGGGCATTAAACCGTGGGCGCCATCCGTTAATTAATGACATTATTTATCTGACCAGCGATAACCCAAACCATATTCCGATTTAATGGCGTCAAAGCCACTATCAATGTTTTTAACTTTACGTTTAATATTGCGAATGTGGGTGCTTATCGTATTATTCGATACGTAATGTTGGTGTGTGGCTTGAGCTAGATTATCATAGGTTAAAATATGACCAGGCCTACGCGTAAGCACCTCAATCATACGGAATTCAGTTAACGTAAGCCCTACTATTTCTTGATCACGCCATGTAGCCTGCCGACTCTCTTCCAACAACTGCAGAAACCCTACTTCACGGATGCTCTGGTCATTAGAACCTTCTGTCGATACATCTCTAATATCACTTAAGCGAACAAGGGTCGCCACCTTTTCTGCTAAAAAATCTAAGGACACAGGTTTAGGTTGATAATCCCAGGCCCCCATTCTTAAACCAAGAATTCGGTCTATTTCACCCACTCGTTCAGTAAGAAAAAGAACCGGCAGCTCTGGGTGGATTTTAAGTAAGGCGCTACATAACTGAAAACCAGCATCAATATTATCATCCATAATAATATCTAAAATCACTAAATCTGGACGTTCTTTTTTTAGCCCAGTCTCTGCCTGATCTTTGCCAGCATAAGCCGTAACACGATAACCCCTTTGCTCTAGTGCAAACTGGTAGTTATCCCGTTGGTCGGTGTCGTCTTCTACAATAACTATGTGTTTAGCCAAATGCTGCTCCTTTACTTAACCAGCTAACCGTTGCTCAAGTAAATCAAAGGTTTGTTGTAAGGTTTTTTTAGCTTTCTTTTTGGCGCTATTAATCTGCAATTGTAAAGCCGCAAGCGCTTCTTTTCCTGCAAGTTTAGAATCTGCTGTGGCATTAATACTCAACATCAATTCATCTACCCTAGACACCATACGTTGAGTTTCTTCTTCAGCTCTTTGTTTTGCAATAGCAATGGCTTTTGCCTTGCCTGCATCTACCTTAGCTTGCTCTGCTTGTGTAAGCTCTTTTTTAACTTTGTTTGTGGACTGCTTAGAACCCATATCCTCAACTAAAGACATGATACCTACGGCAGAGCGCAACCGTTCCATAAATGGCTGACTTTGTGCTCGAGCCTTGGCGGCACCTTTTTGCAATTCCGATTCTATATAAGCTGGATCAGTAATAATTTCATCATAACGTTGTCGCGCTGGGCTTAGGTATTCATTAAGGTAATCAAACAGCTGGGCTTTCATGTCTCCCCAACCTATACCGTTAGCATACGCTTGACGCATGGATAAAGTTTCCGACGGGCTAGCAAACGCGCTGTATATTTCGAACAAAGTACATGTATCAGGGTCTTTAACTTCACCGGGTTGTAAGCTATTGGTAGTGATTTGGGAAATCAACTTACGTAATTCATCTGCGGGGGCAAATAGTGGAATGATATTACCGTAACTTTTACTCATTTTCCGGCCATCAAGCCCAGACAACACTTTAGGCTCTCCTTCTTCAACCATTGCCTCAGGTAACACAAAATGCTCGCCATAAGTGTGATTAAAGCGCATCGCAATATCACGACACATTTCAATGTGTTGAATTTGGTCTTTTCCAACCGGAATATGATGAGCATTAAACATCAGAATGTCTGCAGCCATCAGTATAGGGTAGCTATACAATCCCATACTTATACCTTGATCTAAATCAACGTGAGATTGACGCTGATTCTCATCGACAGAAGCTTTATACGCATGGGCACGATTCATCATGCCTTTAGCAGTCATGCAGGTTAAAAACCATGCTAATTGAGGGATTTCCGGGATATCTGATTGACGATAAAAAGTAGCCTTGTCTGTATCCAACCCTAAAGCCAACCATATGGCTGCTATCTCTCGTCCGGATCGGTGCACCGTCAGAGGATCTTGGCACTTAATCAGTGCATGGTAATCAGCTAAAAAATAAAAACTATCCGTATCACTTTGATGGCTCGCTGCTACAGCAGGTTTTAGAGCGCCTAAATAGTTGCCTAAATGAGGGGTTCCGGTGGTGGTAATGCCCGTGAGCACACGTTGTTTGGCTTGCATTGCTTAGGTCTGTTATAACGAATTAAGGGGGTTATTATACACAGGCCACTACCCCTGTGTTAGCCTCCGCGTTAATTGTCTTGCTTAAGGTCGTACACGCCGCTATGGTGAACTAAATACAGACAACAACAAAGGAAAAACAATGCAACAACAAGCCACTTTTGGTGCAGGCTGCTTTTGGGGTGTAGAAGCCTTGTTCGCCACCCAACCAGGCGTTATCTCCACTTCGGTAGGTTATATGGGTGGGCACACGCCAAAAGTCGATTATAAAGCCATATGTCAAGGCGATACGGGACATGCAGAAGTTGTACAAATCACCTTTAATGATGAAATCATTAGCTTTGCAGATTTGATGCAAGTGTTTTGGCAAAACCATAACCCAACCACGCCCAACCGCCAAGGTCCGGACGTGGGCACACAATACCGTTCAGTTATCTTTTACCACACACCAGAGCAACAACAGCAAGCAATAAAGGAACGTCAGCAACTCGATTCTAATGGCAGCTTTCCAGCACCATTAGTCACAATTATTGAAGCTGCAAGTCAGTACCATGTGGCTGAAGAATACCACCAGCAATACCTTGCCAAACGAGGCCAAACCAGCTGTTCTATTTAACGGCACTCACGCCTTGCTTCTTATGGGTCTCTTGTCTTGTTAGTGTGAGTCGCTTTTTGACAAGTTTGGCCTATACCCCATGGGTAAAATTCGCTCGTTAAATTTCGTTCGATGGCAATCGTGCTCATTGGACAACTTACCCTTTTCTTCGGGAGCAAACATACATGAAAACTTCTGCTAAAGTCGTCGTTATAGGCGGTGGTGTTGTCGGCGCAGGTACTTTGTACCATTTGGCCAAAAAAGGTTGGACCGATGTCGTCATGGTCGAACGCAAAGAATTGACTTCTGGCTCAACATGGCACGCGGCAGGTTTGCTACCGCTTTTCAATATGAGTTACTCCGTAGGCAAGCTACACCAGTATTCAGTGGATTTTTACCATGAGTTGGAAAAAGAAACCGGCATGAACGTAGGTTTCTCTGTGGTATCTAACATTCGCTTGGCTAACTGTGAGTACCGTATGGACGAGTACAAGTACTACGCCGGTGTGGCTAAGACTGTAGGTGTAGAAACCAACTTCCTTACGCCAGAACAAGTCAAAGAAGTGTGGCCCCTATGTAACACTGAAGGTTTATTGGGTGCCATCCAGCATCCAGACGACGGTTATATTCAGCCGGCAGACCTGACTCAAGCCCTTTGTAAGGGTGCCCGCGACATGGGTGCCGAGATCTACCGCTTCACCTCGGTAACCGCTATTGAACAGCAAGTTGGCAACACTTGGATTGTTAAAACCGACAAAGGTGACATCGCCTGTGACCACGTTGTGTCTTGTACCGGCAGTTTTGCCCGTAAGACTGGCGAAATGGTTGGTTTGGACATTCCTGTTATTCCCGTAGAGCACCAGTTTATTGTAACTGAGCCGCATCCAGAAATTTTGGAGCGCAAGCAGCAAGGTTTGCCAGAAATGGGCGTATTGCGCGAGTCAGACGGCGGCTACTACCTACGTGAAGAAGCCGGCGGTTTGTTGCTTGGGCCATACGAGAAAGGCGCCCCATGTGTTTACGTAGATGGCCCTGCTGACGACTGTGAATACGAGTTGTTCAACGAAGAATTAGACCGTTTAATGCCACACATCGAATTCTGCATGAATCGTGTGCCTGCCTTTGCCGAAGTGGGTGTTAAGGAAGTATACAACGGCGCCATCGCCTACACTCCAGACGGTAACCCGATTGTAGGCCCAGCACCGGGTCTAAAGAATTTCTGGCTTAACGAAGGTCACTCCTTTGGCATCACTGCTGCTGGCGGCGCTGGCTGGCAGTTGGCTGAGTGGATGATCGACGGCGAACCGACCGTAGATATGATGGGTGTAGACCCACGTCGCTTTGGCCCCTACGCCACTCGTGGTTACTTGAAAGAGAAAAACGAAGAAGCGTACGCTAACGTATTCACCACTCACTACCCAGACGAAGAGCGTGAAGCTGCGCGCCCATTAAAAACCACGCCCTGCTACGATCGTATGAAAGAGCTAGGCGCGGTATTTGGTAGTGTTTATGGTTGGGAGCGCCCTAACTGGTTCATGCCGACTAAAGACTACGCCCTAACGGCAGAAGAATTAGCCACCGACGACGTGGACCAAGTACTTTGGAACCAAAACTTCTCAGAGCCTCTTGATGGCGGTCCAGTGGTAGAAAAGAACTCATTCCGTCGTTCTAACTACCATGAGTTTGTTGGCAATGAATGTAAGCACGTCACAGAACATGTGGGTGTATTGGACATGTCTGCTTTTGCTAAGGCTATTGTTAAAGGCCCAGGCGCCGAGGCATGGTTAGAGTACATTTTTGCTAACAAGATGCCTAAGACCATTGGTCGCATCTCTTTGGTACATATGTTAACTCAATCCGGCGGCGTACGTTCTGAATACACGGTTTACAAGACTGGCCCACAAAGCTACTACCTTGTTTCTGCCGGTGCATTTGAAACCCACGACCACGATTACTTGTTTAAGCTTAAACCTACCGACGGCAGCGTAGATGTAACACGCGTCACTACTAATACAGGTGTACTTGTATTGGCAGGCCCTCGTTCACGTGACTTGCTACAAAAAATCACCGACACAGACCTTTCTAACGAAAGCTTCAAGTGGCTTACTGGTAAAAAGATTAACGTGGGTTACGCCACTGCAGAAGCTTTGCGGGTTAACTTTGTAGGCGAGCTGGGTTGGGAATTACACCACCCTATCGAAATGCAAAACTACATCTTTGATGAATTAATGAAAGCCGGCGCTGAATTCAACATTAAACCATTTGGTATTCGTGCTATGGATTGTATGCGTTTAGAAAAATCCTATCGTTTGATCCCGCGTGAAATGTCGATCGAATATTCAGCCATGGAATCTGCCTTAGGTCGTTTTGTACGCTTAGACAAAGAAGGCGACTTCATCGGCAAAGAAGCATTAGCAGCTTGGGAAGAACGCGGTGCAGAAAATGCCTTCGTCACTATCGAAGTGCACGGTGTCACTGATGCCGACGCACGTGGTTCCGAAGCCATCTACAAAGATGGTAACCTTGTTGGACGTACAACGTCTGGCGGTTACGGTTGGCGCGTACAGAAGTCCCTTGCCCTTGGCATGGTGAAAACTGGTCTAGAGGTGATTGGTACCGAGCTCGAAATTGAAATTTTGGGCGAGATGTACAAAGCCACCGTGGTTGAGGAGTCACCTTTCGACCCGACAAATGTCAAATTGCGCGCTTAATCAGTTAGCGTAATAATAACCTGCAGCCTAAGTCATGCATTTGACTTAGGCTAGGTTTTTTATACGCAGGAGCGTTGACTTCTGAGTACGCAGGTTTAAACTGCCTGCTTTAAATGATGTTAGCAAAGCTAGCACTACTTATTTTTTATCTAAGTGAGACCATGTCCATGAAAGTTTTAGTTGGCGTAAAACGCGTTCTAGACCCTCAGGTCAAAGCCCGTGTAAAGGCAGACAAATCAGGTATCGACCTAACCAATGCCAAAATGACCATGAACCCGTTTGATGAAAACGCAGTGGAAGAAGCCATTCGTTTACGTGAAGCAGGTACTGTTGAAGAAGTTGTGGCTTTATCTATTGGCGCTGCTAAATCGGAAGAAACCCTTCGCAATGCCCTAGCACTAGGTGCAGACCGTGCCATCCTTGTTCTCACCGAAGACATTTTAGAGCCTTTAGCCATTGCTAAAGTTTTTAAGGCTATTGTAGAAAAGGAAAACCCAGACTTAGTCTTGGTTGGTAAGCAAGCCATCGACGATGACTGCAACCAAACCGGCCAAATGTTATCTGCACTTCTAGGTTGGCCACAAGCCACTTTTGCTTCTAAGCTAGAACTAGCAGACGGCAAAGCCCAAGTGACTCGTGAGGTAGATTCAGGCCTAGAGACTATCAACGTAAACATGCCTGCAGTTGTGACTGTAGACTTACGTTTGAACGAGCCACGTTATGCATCTCTACCTAACGTAATGAAAGCCAAGCGTAAGCCATTGGACAAACTAGACTTAGCAGACTTAGGTTTAGACACTGCCAACCGCATGACTACCATCGAAATGATGGAGCCACCTGCCCGCGCAGCTGGTGTTATTGTGGAGAGTGTTGCCGAGTTAGTTGAAAAACTACGTAACGAAGCCAAGGCTATTTAAGGAGCTACTATGAGCATTTTAGTTATTGCAGAACATGATAACGCCAGCTTAGGTGGCGCTACCTTAAACACTGTGACCGCTGCCCAGCAAATTGGCGGCGACATTGATCTATTAATTGCCGGCAACGACTGCGCTGCAGCAGCTCAAGCGGCGGCTCAAGTTGTAGGCGTTAGCCGTGTGCTAGTTGCAGACGATAGTAGCCTAGAAGGCCAGTTAGCGGAAAACGTAGCTAACCTAATGGTATCCCTAGCGGGAAATTACACTCACCTACTCACCGCAGCAACCACTTTTGGTAAAAACTTTATGCCACGGGCTGCGGCTTTGTTAGATATGAGTCAGATTTCTGAAATCAGCGAAGTGATTTCTGCAGATACTTTCGTACGCCCTGTGTACGCCGGTAACGCTATGGCCAAAGTGCAATCCAGCGACAACATCAAACTTATTACCGTACGCACCACTAAGTTCGACGCCGCTGCCGAGACAGGTGGTTCTGCCGCTGTTGAAGCGATTGACGTAGCTGCAGACTCTGGTCTTTCTCGCTTTGTTGGTTTAGCCGCTTCAGAATCTGAGCGTGTTGAGCTCACTTCTGCCTCTATCGTTATCTCTGGTGGCCGGGGCATGCAAAACGGCGAAAATTTCCACATGCTGGACAGTGTTGCCGACAAACTAGGCGCTGCAGTGGGTGCATCTCGCGCCGCAGTAGACGCAGGTTTTGTGCCAAACGACTACCAAGTGGGTCAAACCGGCAAGGTAATTGCTCCAGACCTCTACATTGCTGTAGGCATTTCTGGCGCCATCCAACACTTGGCAGGCATGAAAGATTCTAAGACTATTGTTGCCATCAACAAAGACTCAGAAGCGCCTATCTTTCAAGTGGCCGACTACGGTTTAGTGGCTGACTTGTTTGAAGCCATTCCAGAGTTAGACAAAGCGCTCTAACTTATATGTTTCATTAAAAAGCCCAGCAATTGCTGGGCTTTTTTGTGTCCTTCAGTTAATGCATTCAGGCACGACTGTAGGCGTTCCCACGCAGAGCATGGGAACGAGAGCAAACGACGACTGTAGGCGTTCCCACGCGGAGCTTGTGGTTATAAATCGTTAGCGGCAATGGCCATCACCGATTCATTACCCGATACAATGGATCGTCTATGGTATTCAAAACGCGGCAATACGTGG
>JAQRMV010000001.1:0-49780 GCA_028598985.1 Gammaproteobacteria bacterium | reverse complement strand
ACGACTGTAGGCGTTCCCACGCGGAGCTTGTGGTTATAAATCGTTAGCGGCAATGGCCATCACCGATTCATTACCCGATACAATGGATCGTCTATGGTATTCAAAACGCGGCAATACGTGGTCTAAGTAATAATCTACCGTAGCCAGCTTGTTCGCTTTAAAGACATCGCTTTCGTGCGTAGCTACCAGCGCGGCACTACGCATCATTTGCCAACCACCACACACATACCCACTGAGCATAAGCAGGTCGAAACTAATAGAACCCGCCAAATTTACATCATCTGGTGCTTCGTTAAGCAACATTTTGTAACTCGACTCTAAACCGTCCACCGCTTCCGATAACAACCACAAGCGCCTGCTGCTGATACTATCGCCATGTAAGTCCAAATCGTCACGCATTTGTTGTACCAAATCAGCCATGGCCGCGCCTTGGTCAAACAAGGTTTTTCTCCCCACCAAATCCAATGCCTGGATACCAGTAGTACCTTCATAGATGGTTAGAATTCGAGCATCTCGTTGATGTTGTGCAGCGCCCGTTTCTTCAATAAATCCCATACCACCATGAATTTGTACACCTAATGATGTAACTTCTTGAGACGTTTCAGTAATCCAACCCTTAGCAATAGGAGTAAGCAAACCCACCCGTTTGTGGGCTAAACCTCGATCATCGGCATTTTGAGCCTTTTGGCTTAAGTCAATCTGCGCCGCCGTAGCGTAGGCAACTGCTCGTCCAGCTTCAGTTAGGCTGCGCATGGTCATCAACATACGACGTACGTCTGGATGATGAATGATGGCGCCACGTTGTTTGGTGCCTGGTGCTGCGCATTGAACACGCTCTCTGGCATACTCCAATGCACCTTGATAAGCCCGATCAGACAAACCTACGCCTTGAAGGCCTACCACTAAACGTTCATTATTCATCATGGTGAACATAGCAGATAGGCCTTGGTGAGGCTGGCCAATCAAATAACCAACAGCACCACCATTATCTCCATAACTCATGACACAGGTTGGACTGGCATGAATACCCATTTTATGTTCTACATTAATTGCGTAAGCGTCATTACGCTCTCCTAAACTTCCGTCTGCATTAACAATAAATTTAGGCACTAGAAATAAGGATATACCCTTTACGCCGTCTGGTGCGTTGGGCAATTTGGCTAACACAAGGTGCACAATGTTGTCTGTCATGTCGTGATCACCCCACGTAATAAAGATTTTCTGGCCTTTAATTCTAAAGCGATCGCCATCGGGCGTGGCTGTGGTTTTTATCACGGCTAAATCTGTACCGGCATGGGGTTCGGTCAGGTTCATGGTACCTGTCCATTCACCACTAATCATTTTAGGTAAGTAAATGTCTTTTAATGTATCACTACCGTGGGCACAGATCGCTTCTGTTGCACCAGCGGTAAGCATAGGACACAAACCTAATGACATGTTAGCTGCATTCATCATTTCAGCCACAGGCATAGAAAAGCTAAAAGGCAACCCTTGTCCGCCGTATTGTTCGTCAAAATATAAGCTGCTCCAGCCGCCTTGCGCATATTCTTGATACGCATTCTTGAAACCGTCTGCGGGTTTAACACCCTGCTCCTCCAATTTGACACCTTGCTGATCACCGGTGGCATTAATGGGTGACCAAACTTGGCTAGCCAGCTTATCGGCTTCGGACAAAACTGCTTGTAAAAGGTCTTCGCTGGCATCTTCATTGCCAATAGCTAGCGCAAAATTTGGCAAATCAAGCAAACGATTAATAACAAAATTCATATCTTCTAACGGGGCCTGGTAATCGCTCATGGTATTAGCTCTTATAAGTTAAGATAGGGGGGCGGACATGCACCAATGTGGATTATTTTAGCCTGACAATTGTAGCCAAGCGAAATAATGCCTATCATGCTGACCCACGGGTTCCACGAAGAACTCATGAGACAATTATTTATGGAGCAACATGTGACTAATCAACATGGGTATTATTTAGAAGATTTAACCGTCGGTATGACGTCAAGCTTTGAAAAAAGAATCACCGAAAAGCACATTCAAGACTTTGCCGCTGTGACCGGCGACACTAACCCAGTACATCTTGACGCAGACTACGCTGCCACTACACCCTTTAAGGCCCGTATTGCCCATGGCATGATGAGCGCTGGCTTAATTTCCACCGTACTAGGAACTCAGCTTCCAGGACCCGGCTGCATTTACCTAGACCAACAAATTAAATTTAGGGCCGCTGTATACATCAATGACACCGTAGTCGCCACAGTGACGGTAGAGGAAATTAATGAGCGCCGTGGGCGCGTCAGTCTAAAAACTCAATGTTTTGTTAACAGCAAGTTGGTTGCTGACGGCACCGCGTCTATGATGGTCGATAAAAAACCAATTTAAGGATTACAGCTTAGCGGACAAACGTCTAATTTCTTCTTCGCGCGCGATCAACGTGCGTTGAAGATCATTTAATTTGTTGTTAATTTCAAAATAGTCACTGTCCTTAGCTTTTAACAAAGTACGTAAATCAGTTTCGCGTCTGGCGGTATCCGATTTATCAACAATGGTACGTTTTTTCAACTCTTTAATATCAAATTCACGTTGCTGAAGTTCATCTTCTAAGCGTTTTACACGGTTGTTCGAAGCAAGTGCTTGAGTGGTATATTTAGACATATGGCGAGATTGGCTGGTGATTTCACCACGGTACTTCCGCAACTCTTCATCTTGGCTTCGAATCTGGCTAAATTGAGTGTCACTGGTGACTGTGCTTCTAGCCACCTCACTTTGCAAGTCTTGAACTTGCGAATTTAAAGCCGCTTCTTTTTTGCCCCAACTGTCACGTAACTTGTCCAATTGATGGCGATAGTAACTCATTTTACTTTCTACTTTACTGATGTGTTCTTGATGCCGAGCAACCTCTTCTTTCATACGTGAATCAAGCTGATTTTTAGCTTCATCACTACTGCCCTGTGCTCGTTGCATTTCGGCTTTAGACTCAGACACTTGGTGTTGTAATCTAGTAACGTTGGTTTCCATGGCTTGCAAATTGCTACGCAACATAGCACCTTCGGCCTCTAAGTTTTTAACCACGTGCTTGCCTTCACTCACTTGGGCACGCAAACGTTGGTTCGAGTCTTCAAGGGCTTCTAACTGTGTTTTTGATAAATAGAGCTCATCTTCTAGTGCAACACCAGACTCTGTGGTTTTTTCATCGCCTTTTATGGCTAATTCAAGTTCTAACCGTGCATCCTTAATTGCATTATCCCAAATCAACTGCACAGATTGATACACTGTCTCTGGTACATCTGGTCTGTGATTTGTGGTCATACTACGCCGAAAAGCCACGCGACTTTCTTGCTCTACCCACCAATGTTCTAGCTGTAATTTCAATTCATCACTAGCTTCGATCTGCATTTTATCAGCAATCGTTTGCACACTTATATTCTCACCTGAAAACATGAGTTGGTTAGCAATTTTGTGGACTGTAGCGGTATCGATACGATCATCCATAGGGTCTAAATATCTCCATAAAATAATAAATTATTCAACCTTATAGGTTTCAATAATATTTGAAAAGTTTACCTGATTTTGTTCATGCTGGCACCATTTCACGTAATACATATTTTTGTATTTTTCCCGTTGCAGTCTTAGGTAGTGGGCCAAAAACTATATGTTTAGGCACCTTAAAGCGGGCCATATTATTCTTGCAATAAACAATCAACTCTTCTTCTGTAGTTTGTTCACCTGGTTTTAGAGTGACGAACGCACAGGGGGTTTCGCCCCACTTATCATCAGCCCTTGCGACTACGGCTGCTTCTAGTATTGCCGAATGTGAATACAGCACGCCTTCTATTTCTATAGAAGAAATATTTTCTCCTCCAGAAATAATAATGTCTTTAGCTCTGTCCTTTATTTCCATGTAGCCATCTGCGTGCCATACGGCCAAGTCCCCCGAATGGAACCATCCACCCTCAAAGGCTTCTGTGGTGGCAGTTGGATTTTTTAGATACCCTTTCATCACCATGTTACCGCGCAAACATATTTCACCTATCGTTTCGCCGTCTTTAGGTACGGGGGTCATAGTCACTGTATTCATTACACAGTGGTCTTCCTGGGCCGGCCCTCTAACACCTTGGCGGGATTTTAAAGTGGCTTGTTCAGATTTAGGAAGACCTCCCCATTTTTTCTCTTGCCATTCGCTAATCACACAGGCACCGAAGGTTTCCGTAAGACCATACACATGGGTCACGTCAAAACCTAAGTCTTCCATTGCTTCTATAACGGCTGCTGGAGGTGCGGCACCTGCTGTCATCACCTTAACCTGATGGGTAATGCCTTGCTTATGTTCTTCATCCGCGTTGTTTATCATATTGAGAACAATGGGGGCGCCACCAAAATGAGTGACTTTTTCTTGCTTAATCAGGTGCAGCATTATTTCTGGTTTTAAATGACGGATAAATACATTAGTACCCGCCAATAACGCAGTTGCCCAAGTAAAGCACCAACCATTGCAGTGGAACATCGGCACCACTGTCATAAAAACTGGGTACTTGGGCATTTCCCAAGTAAGGGCCATGTTCATTGCGGTTAAGTATGCACCACGGTGATGGTACACCACACCTTTGGGGTTACCCGTGGTGCCTGACGTATAGTTTAGACTAATGGCTTGCCATTCATCTGCAGGCATTTTCCATGGATGATTTTCATCACCTTCCTGAATAAGTTGTTCATAGGAAAATGTGCCAATTAAACGTCCACCGTTAAAGGTTGGGTCATCAATATCCACCACGAGCGGTTTCGCCTTACATAGGATAAGCGCTTGGGCCACTGTTTCTGAAAATTCTCGATCTACAAATATTATTTTCGTTTCGGCATGGTCCAAAATAAAACCAATGGTTGCTGCATCAAGGCGGGTGTTAATCGCATTAAGCACGCCTCCCGCCATAGGTACACTGTAATGGGATTCAAAAAGTTCTGGCCCGTTATGAGCCACCACAGAAACGGTGTCCCCTAAATTTATGCCGTGTGTTGTAAGGGCATGTGCCATAGCGCAACAACGCTGATAGGTTTGCAACCAGGTACGGCGTAAGTCACCGTAAACTTGAGCTTCTATCGTGGGGTAAACCTGCGCAGCTCGTTTGAGTAGTGATAAGGGCGAAAGGGTTTGAAAGTTGGCCTGATTTTGGCCAAGGTCAGAGTTATACATAAACAGAACCTAGGTGACTATTTAACTATTTTTGAGCATAACCAAAGACATCATATAACACCAGCTCGGCTTTAGTCGCATGTTATGACAAACGATCTACAGCCTGTTGTAAGCGCTGGTCTAAGGGTGCTCTTACATCAATTTTTTTATCCGTACTTGGGTCAACTAAACGCAATTGGGCGGCATGCAAAAATAATCGATTCAAACCGAGGTGACGCTGCTTTTGATTAACTTCATCGACACCATACTTTGGATCTCCCACTATAGGGTGGCCCATATGTTGGCAGTGCACACGAATTTGATGGGTTCTACCGGTGATAGGTTTTGCCTCCACCAAGGTATATTGCCCCATCGACTTTATCACCCTATACCGAGTAATACTGCGCTTTCCCTGTGGGTCAATACGAACCATACGCTCACCCGATTGAACTACGTTCTTTAACAAAGGGGCATCCACTTTTTGACAACCTTTAGGCCAACCACCAATCACTAATGCATGATACACCTTATCAATACCACCTTCTCGTAGCTGTGCGTGGATGGCACGCAATGTTGATCGTTTTTTAGCGACCATAATACAACCCGACGTGTCTCTATCTAAACGATGCACCAATTCCAAAGAGCGTTCATTGGGGAAAAGTTGGCGTAGGCTTTCTATCAACCCTAGGTTAATGCCACTGCCACCATGAACGGCTAACCCATGGGGTTTGTTAATGATCAACAAGCCTTGGCTTTCATATAAAATAGCATCACGTAATTGTTTTTCAAGCCCTTTACTTACCGATGCCGGAGCGTTGGCTTCTGGGAGCTTAACTGGAGGTACACGCACTATATCGCCATCTTTTAACTTATAGTCTGGTTTGATGCGGCCTTTATTTACACGCACTTCACCCTTCCTAACAATGCGGTATATAAGGCTCCTAGGCGCACCCTTAAGTTGGGTCATTAAGAAATTATCAATCCGTTGACCTGCCCTATCGTCATCAATAGTGACAAATTTAACAGCGCTTGGGGTCAATGTGGGCGGCGGACTTGGTTTTTGTTGCATAAATGAAAAACTAATGACTTTATTAATTGCGGGTTTAGGGTGCGGATGTTACCATAGCGGCCACTGAAACTGACACTAAATCAGTTATTGGGCAAAATTAAAGGCTCATTTCAGTTACCAATTTTTTAGGTGGGGCCTGACAAACCCAGCCTGTTGATTTTGCCGTATTAATTAAGCGTTTTATTCGCACCGCAAAATCCAAATGAAAATAGGCTGTAACTCGGATTTCCAAGTTATATAACGTAAAACCACCCGTTTTACCCAGTTACGGCGAATTAATTTATGCTTGGTGTTTAGGTGCAGATGTGCCCTACCCATGGAATGGTCTGAACAACGAATACAGTGCTGAAGCAAGCACACAAAGGCAATAGCCAAATCAATAGAATAAACAGAGCCTTTTGAGCGTTAAATTGAGCTGCTGGTGAGTTAACTTACACGTTAGCCTATATGATTGATATTGCCACATAAAACAGACCTGTAACATAATACGTGCTGCACTACGCAACCTGTATTTATCCGAGAAGGTAGCGGTTTCCTTCACCGTAAGGGTTTTATGGCCCTCGTACACCCGTAAACATATTAATTGCCGTTGGGTAAATGGGTTTCAAGACATTGAAAACCATGAAAAGAATGCTCATTAATGCAACTCACTCTGAAGAGTTGCGCGTGGCACTGGTCGATGGCCAGCGCATGTACGACCTAGATATTGAATCTGGTGCTCGTGAACAAAAAAAGGCCAACATATACCGTGGCCGTATTACCCGTGTTGAACCCAGCTTAGAAGCTGCGTTTGTTGACTATGGCTCTGAACGTCATGGTTTCTTACCTCTTAAAGAAATATCTCGCGAATACTTTAAAGATCCGTCACAAAGTGGCCGTTCTAGCATTCGTGAGTTGGTTAAAGAAGGTCAAGAAATTGTTGTTCAAGTTGACAAAGAAGAACGTGGGAATAAAGGTGCCGCCTTAACTACATTCATCAGTCTTGCTGGACGCTACTTGGTTCTAATGCCTAACAACCCTCGTGCTGGCGGAATTTCTCGCCGCATTGAAGGTGAAGAGCGTTCACAACTTCGTGAAGTCATGAACCAGCTTACCGTGCCTGCTGAATCTGGTGTTATTGTTCGTACTGCAGGTATTGGACGCAGCGCAGAGGAGATTCAATGGGATCTGGATTATTTACAACAGCTGTGGGAATCCATTACTGCTGCGTCTAATAAGCAAACTGCTCCTTTTTTAATTTACCAAGAAAGCAACGTTATCATTCGAGCTATGCGCGACTATTTACGCCAAGACATTGGTGAAGTATTGATCGACGAGCCTAAGATTTATCAAGACGTATTAAGCTTTGTACAACAAGTGATGCCAAGTTATGAGAACAAAATTAAGTTCTATGACCAAGAAATCCCTTTGTTTAACCGCTTCCAAATTGAATCGCAAATTGAAACTGCATTCCAGCGTGAAGTAACACTTCCTTCTGGTGGTGCCATTGTTATCGATCCCACCGAAGCTCTAGTGTCTATCGACATTAACTCAGCTCGCGCCACAAAGGGCAGCGACATCGAAGAAACTGCATTAAATACCAACCTTGAAGCAGCAGAAGAAGTTGCTCGCCAGTTACGTTTACGTGACATGGGAGGCTTGGTGGTCATTGATTTCATCGACATGGGACCCATGCGTAACCAACGCGCTGTAGAAAACAAACTACGTGATAGCTTAAAGTTAGACCGTGCACGTGTTCAAGTGGGTCGTATTTCTCGCTTTGGTTTAATGGAAATGTCTCGTCAACGTTTACGCCCTTCTTTAGGGGAAACCTCTGGTATTGTTTGCCCACGTTGTAGCGGCCAAGGCAGTATTCGTGATGTTGCATCACTTGCTCTGTCTATCATTCGTTTAATCAACGAAGAAGCCAGCAAAGATCGTTCTGCTGAAATTCGAGTGGTTCTACCCGTTAACATGGCGACCTACCTATTAAACGAGAAGCGTGCAGAAATTTTAGAAGTAGAAAAATCTGTTGGAGTTCGTGTGGTTATTATCCCGAACCCACAAATGGATACGCCTCACTTTGAAGTCAGCCGTTTGCGTGACGACAATGAAGCAGCTCAAGCTGGTGAGACCAGCTACGAAATAGATTTGGTACAACATCACTTTGACGCTAAAGAATTTGATGCTAAAGCCCAAATCGCTATGGAAAAGCCAGCTGTTCAAAGCATTCAACCTGCACAACCAGCGCCACAAGCAATCCCTAGCGAATCTACCAAAGCCATTTCAAAGAAGGCCGCCGCAGCTAAATCGGAAGGGCTAGCTGGGCGCATTATTCGCGCCTTAGGCCGCTTGATCACCGGCACTCCTAAGGCCAAGGTTGCAGTTAAACCAGCACCTAAAACGTCTACCCCGCAGCGCGATTCCCGTAACGGTGCACGCAATAACCAAAACCGTAACCAAAACAAAGATCGCCGTCGTGGTCGGAATGACAGTCGTCGCAATGATTCACGAAATGACTCACGTGATGACAAGAGAACTAATACTCGTGTCGAAGGTCAGTCAGACAATCGCAACACGACACGCCATGAAGGCCGCAACCAAGAGCGCAGAAATGACCGCAACGGTGATGAGAAGCGTCACAACCGCCGCCAGGATACGCGCAACAAGAATCGTGAACCTAAGGAAGTTGAACCAACTACACCCGTTCAAGCAGTGCCAGAGGAAGCTTACGAGTCTGCAGCTAATCGTACCCGCGACCAAAAACGACGTCGCGATCGCACTGCACAACGTAGTAATCCTAAGCCACAAGTTGAAAAATCCGTTACGGAAGCTCCTACTGCTGAAGCAGACGAAACGCTAAACAATTTAGCGCCTACTCAAGCCGCAGCAAGCAATGTGTCAGCGCCTGAAACTAGCCAAGACACCAGTGAAAAGAAGCCTCGTCAACGAAAGCCTCGTGAGCGCAAGCCAAAAGAAGCCAAAGTAGAAAAAGCTCACACTGAAACCAGCGAAAAAACAGCGCCTCAAACAACGGCAGAAACCAACATTGAAACGTTAGTTGTAGCGGAAGCTAAAGCCGAAGTTCCTGTAGAGTCTGTTGCTGAAACGGCAGCTGAGGTATCCATGCCAACGCCAAAACCAAAACCAGAAAAGCCGGCCGTAGCGGAAGCGACGACAAGCCCAACTCGCCAACGTGCTCACAACGATCCGCGTGAAAAACGCCGCCGCGAGAAAGCCGAAGCAGAACAAGCATCTGCTAACAAAGGCTAAGGTTTAGCTAAAGCTTGAATTCGCCTCGGTTGTCAAACAGCCGAGGCTCCACTTCTAATTTAACACCAAAATATTTTTCTACATCGGCTTGAATACGTTGCGCCAAAGCCAACACTTCCCAACCATTGGCTGTGTCAGAACATATCAACACTAATGCTTGCTGGTCATGTACCCCTACACCACCCTGTTTAAAACCCTTCCAACCCAATTGATCAATCAGCCACCCAGCCGCTAATTTAAAGCCGTTGTCTGCCATAGGGTAAGCCACAAGGCCGGGCCATTGTTTAATTAATTTTTGTTTTTGGATAGCATTAATCACAGGATTCTTAAAAAAACTACCTACATTTGGAATGTGTATAGGATCTGGCAATTTAGAACGTCTAATGTAGATTATTGCATCACGCACAAGCTGTGGTGAGGCATTATTTGCAGGTTGGCCAGACAGTTTTGTCACGGTGTCTGCTACCACGCCATAATTTAATTGCGGCGGTTTACCTCGGCCTAAAATCAACTCGACTTGAGTCACAATCCACGATGAATGACGTTTAAATATACTATCTCTGTAGCCTAACTCACAGGCACTGGCTGAAAGTTCAAATTCATCACCAGAATCAAAATCGAATACCTGCACCCTATCCAAAAACTGCTTAACCTCTACACCATAGGCGCCAATATTTTGAATCGGTGCGGCGCCTACTTGACCTGGAATTAAAGACAAATTTTCTAGCCCGCTAGCACCACGCCTTACGGATTCTGAAACTAATGCATCCCACTCATATCCAGCTTCAGCGGAAATAGTAAATAGGCCCTCAGCATCTTCCGGCCACGTCACTTGGTGCATACACATCAACATCACCAAGCCATCAAAATTTGCCGTTAGCACCAAATTGCTGCCGCCTCCTAGCAACAACCAAGGGCAGTTGTTTTGCTGACAAAAATCCCTTGCTGCGCGTAGATCATTAAGGCATTTGATCTCTAAAAAATGTGCGGCCGTTACGTCTATAGCTAAGGTGTTATAGGATTTAAGGCTAACGTTTTGCTGTAGATCCATTAAGCTTCCATTGACAGAGAAGGCATCGAAGCGAGGTAGTCACGCATGTTTGCTAAATCTTCTGGTGTATCCACGCCAGAAGGCATACCTTCAGGAGCCAAATCCACGTGAATGGCTTCGCCGTGGTGTAAAGCCCGTAGCTGTTCAAGGCTTTCTATACCTTCATAGTTGGCCTGTGGCCATGTTACATAGCGATGCAGGAATCCCACACGATACGCATACAGGCCAATATGGCGCAAATACACGCCAGTTTGTATATGTTTAGTTTTGGTATCACCCCAAGAACGATCCCACGGTAGCGGTGAACGAGAAAAATACATAGCCATATTAGCCGCATTACGCACCAGTTTAACCGCGTTAGGGTCAAACACTTGGGCTACATCAACAATCGGCTCTGCTAAGGTGGCAATAGCAGCGTGTGAATGCCGCCGTAGGTTGGTTGCTACTTGGTCAATCAAATTAGGAGGAATGAGCGGTTCATCCCCTTGTACATTTACCACAATATGATCACTAGGCAAGGCTAAATGCTGCACCACTTCTTGTAGCCGATCGGTGCCCGTTGCGTGATCTTGTCTGGTCATAATAACTTGATCACAAAAACTTTGCGCATGGTTTAAAATGTCATCATGGTCGGTGGCTATATACACTGAACACGCATTACTTTTACAGGCCTGTTGGTAAACTCGCTGCAACATGCTTTGGCCGTGGAGCTCTAGCAAAGGCTTACCCGGCAAACGGCTAGAATGATAACGCGCCGGAATAATCACCGAAAAAGTCATTAAGCTTGTTTCTCTGCTTCTGTTAGGGGCCTAGCTTGGGCTTCTAACAACACTGGAATACCTGCATCGATAGGGTACGCTAACCCACTCGCTGGGCAAAAAAGCTCATTGGTCTGTTGATGGTAAAATAGCTGACCATGGCTCACTGGGCAGGCCAACACTTCTAATAATTTTTTATCCATGGGAATCCTTATATTGTCTATTTATAGCGTGCTATAAACCTAATTGTGCCAATAGCGCGTCTATTTGCGCCGGTGCAATAGTGAGTGATTGTGTGGCGTATAGCCACGGCATACCTGCTTCCTGTTCATTTTTTTGAGCTAATAACTTACACTTTACCGCATCTTTAGCTGTCATCACGAGCATTTGATTTGGCAATTCCCCGAGTTTAAACGGATGGTGATCTGCATATCCACGCCCGATCACTTGATAACCTCGCGCCCGTAAATCTTGGAAAAAACGATCTGGGTTACCAATCGCCGCAATGGCGTGGATGGGCCGGTCTACTTCTGGCCATGGCACTAGCTGATCATCTGCCACTCTCCTTAACTGATCCAGCTGAGGTAACAAATGACTAACGCCTTTATGATGGATAAATTGGTGAATCTGCTGCAATACTAATTTACTAGCAACCCCCGTTACAAATACTTGATCTACTTGATTAAGTCTTGCTGCAGGCTCCCTAAGGGGGCCTGCAGGAATACATAACGCATTTCCTAGGCCACGGGAGCCATCAACCAAACACCACTCCACATCGCCTTTAATTGCGCTGTGTTGCAAGCCATCATCGCTAATCACTAGGTCTATATTGCCCTTTTGAGCAAGCCACGCAATACTCGTCTTTCTCGACCAGCCCACTACCACCGGCACATGGGTTAATTGACTCAATAATAATGGTTCATCACCCACATATTCAGCGTCATCATTGTTGTTAACACAGTGCGGGCCTTTGCCTACAGTGCCGCCATAGCCACGACTTATAATGGCACAGCGCAAGCCCCTTTCTTGTAACGCGGCAACCAAGGCAACGACTAAAGGTGTTTTCCCCGTACCACCGATAGTAATATTACCGATAACGACTAACGGCAAAGGATTACTAGCTGGTAATGGCTGACGAGATAAATACCAACGTCGTAACCACAAATACACGCTAGCTAGGGGGCGCAATAAATTGAGCCACCAAGCGCCACGGTACCATGCATTGAGTATGTTTTGAATCACCTGATTCCTTACCGGGAGTGGTTGTAAAAGTGGCCTATGTACTCGCATTATAACTCACAAGGCAATGCTATCAAGCAGTTATACATGACATTGTAATAACACCACTAGGGCATTACTAGGGTAGGTGTGGCGTGACGCTATATCCGCCGTCGACCCCTATCACTACTTTAATTTGACCATTCCTTCCAGTATTGTACCAATGACTGCCATGGGCCCAATAAGATCTAGTGATCTGCGGATGTGGGTGACCATATGAATTACCCTTACCTGCAGACACTAGTACAAAAGCCGGCCTAACATAATTTAACAATGCCGAGGTAGACGACGTTTTACTACCATGATGAGGTGCAATTAAAATATCACTCACCAAAGCAGCGGGGTTTGTTTGCTGTGCAAGTTCTAGCAACAAAGATTCGGCCTTAGCTTCAATATCACCAGCAATCAATAGCTGCCTGCCATTTACTTTTAGCAATACCACGCAGGATGCATTATTCCCTTTCAGACCCAACTCGGCCAAAGCAATTTGACGCCATTGAAGTACAGTTTTTGTGTCTAGACTAGAACCAGAATCAAAGTCACTTGCTTTCCAAACATTATCCCACGGTGTGGTTTGACAACGGCTCACCGCTATATCTTTTAATTTGAGTTGTGGTTCCAGCTTGGCATTTAAAAGCGTTGGCAAAACTAGCCGTTCAACCGGTTGTTGCTGCAACAAGGTGGACAAACCGCCGCTGTGGTCTTTATCCCAATGCCCAATCATCAATAAGTTTAATAAGCTGACACTTTGCGCTTTAAATTCTGGCAATATAACCGCATCGACCATATTAAACCCACTGCTATAACGCTGGCCCACATCGTAAAGCATATGTTGCTCGCCTTGGTGCACCCATAAGCTTAGCCCCTGCCCCACATCTAGCAGGGTAATTATCACCTCTTTGGGCGTTCCCACTCGGTAATTATTAAATGCCAGCACTGACAAGAGCACCAACAGCGGTAACAATAAACTTGCTACTGGCCAATACCAGCGTCGAAAAATCAAACTAATACAGCTCACCAACAAAACAGGCACCCACACATAAATTGAAACAAACCCGACATCAGCTTGCACCCAAGTTAATTGTGCTAGCTGATCTAAGACACCCCACACAGTAGATAATGTGGCATCTACGCTATTAAAAACCCACAAGGGCATAGGTAAAAAAACCATTAACACACTAATCAACAGCAATATCGGTATCAGCAGTAGGCTAAAAAAAGGCACCAACACAATATTCACCAAGGGCCCCACTAAGCTTACATAACCAGTACCTATAGCGATAACTGGTAATAGCACCAACGACAAGACACCTTGAGCAGCCAGTAACCGCAGTAATTGATGCCAGCGTTTTTGATGAGTTGACCTGTACCAAACCAGCCCTAATGCCAATACCGCAGTATAAGACAACCAAAAACCCAAACTCATTGCACTATTAGGCTGTAGGATTAGCGTGATAAAAAACGCAATAAATATGCGCTGCATAAACGCCAACTGCAACCCCCACATAGTCCCCCACATAAGCCCTATCAACATAATAACGGCACGTTGTGCAGGCAACCCAAAACCGCTCACCAAAGCAAAGGCAAGTGCAGAAAGGATGCCCACCCAAGCCCCTGCACGCATCACCACACCACTTGCAGTGGTAAATGGAAACATCACTAGACGCACCAACAACATAACTAACAACGCCACCAAACCAACATGAAGCCCCGAAATGACTAATAAATGCGTAGTCCCCGTTGCTGCCAAAACTCGCCATTGATCGGAGGAAAGAGCGCTGGTTTGACCTAGCATGAGAGCACCCCACAAGCTTAAAGAGCTTGGAGAAACATCATGGGCAACAGCGATGCTTTGTAATTCTTGCCATAACGTCTGCCGCAGCTTAGCTAATTTAAATTTAATCCAATCGGCGCCCAAGCAGTCTTCCCCTGTAGACAACCAGGTTTTTACATAACCCGATGCCACTTGTCCTTCAAGTTGGCTCCAGCGAATATAGTTATGACTGTGGGGATTTTGATAATTTTTGGCGCCTTTTAGGCGCACAACAAGCTCTACTTTGTGCCCTATTAGCCCCGCTAAACCCGATATTTTTTCGTCTGTGCTGAGCATGGGTTGTGCTGCTTCAGTATGACGATAAACAGTCACTTTAACCTGCCCACCCAAAGATTTTTTAACCCCACCATAGCTTTTATTGCTGGCAATGAACGGCGGCATAACGGCGAGGTGAGTTAATAAAAGGCTAAGCCCAGATGGGGTTTCTTTAAGCCGGGCAACGCAGGCATTAATATACAAATCTTTGCTGGTTAGCATTGGTGGAAATTGAGTATTAATGCGTTGATACTGAAGCATGCCGGCCAACAAAAAAACCAGCAATGCCACACACGACCATGGACGCACGAAAGGCACTAGCATGCCTACCAATAACAGGAGAACTAGGTACAACCCATTAATAAAACCTAAGTCAGACCAACCTAAGCACCAAATTAGTAACAAAAACAAACCATTAATATACATAACCCCTCATCCTTGAGCAGGCTAAACCTTGGCTTAGCCAGTATATAAGCGCATACTTAGTCAGTAAGGTAGGCGCATGATAATCACCTTACTTGTCGTTACTAATAAGGTTAGACCATGCCGCGTAAATTTTTTAAACGCATTAGCCCAGATCCAAAAACAATCAGTCAATATAAATCATTGGGTTGGTTAAGCGGATTGATGCACAACACTAAATTATGGGGCTTTAAACGTAGTAGCGTAGCCAAAGGCTGTGCCATAGGTCTGTTTTGTTGCATGATCCCTATACCGCTGCAAATGTTGCTAGCGGCCTTCATTGCCTTAATGTGGGGGGCTAATATTCCTTTGTCTGTAGCGTTGGTTTGGGTAAGTAATCCATTGACTATGGCACCCATTTTTTATATTAATTACAAATTTGGTTCATGGATATTACAAACACCTACCCATCAGCTAGACTTTGAGTGGTCTGGACATTGGTTATTCAACCAACTACATATGTTATGGAAGCCGCTTTACGCTGGCTCATTTGCGGGAGGTATTATATTAGCCGTGGTGGCTTTTTTTACCGTGCAATTACTATGGACTTGGCAAGTGAAACGCAACTGGCTTAAACGCAAGCATTAACCCAGCAAACACCCTTCTTGCAATTTAAGCTGAATATCAAGTTGGCTGGCTAATTCTAAATCATGGGTCACAGCAACAAATGCGGTGCCTAAATCTGTTTGTAGTTGTTTTAACAAAGCCAATGTTTGTTGTGCATTATATTGATCTAAATTGCCTGTTGGTTCATCCATAAGCAAACACGCCGGTTCGTTAATCAATGCCCGTGCAATAGCCACACGCTGGCGCTCTCCGCCAGACAAAGTGCCAGGCCTATGACTTATACGCCCTGCCAAGCCTACCCGCTCTAACATAGCCTTAGCTTTTAGCCGAGCCTCTGCAGGTTTATTACCTGCCATGATGTAAGGCAGCATGACATTTTCTACGGCACTAAACTCAGCCAACAAATGATGGAACTGAAAGACAAAACCCAGGTGTTTATTACGTAGCCTAGCGGCTTGATCACCCGTTAAATTGGACAAGTTCTCACCCATCACCAACACGCTGCCTTTGTCAGGTTGCTCAAGACCCGCCAACAATTGCAGCAAGGTACTTTTGCCAGAACCTGAAGCACCAATGATGGCCATGCTTTGGCCCTGGGCCAGCTGCAAACTCAGGTCTTTAAGCACCCTCACTTGTCGCTCGCCATCTTTAAAAGACTTTGTTAATTCGTTAGCTTGGAGCACCCAACTATTCATGGCGCAATACCTCTGCCGGCTCTACTTTTGACGCTCGCCACGCAGGATAAAGGGTAGCCATAACACATAAAATAAATGAGACCACACTAATCAACAATACGTCTTCCCACTTTACTTGGGACGGAAAGTAGCTGATGAAGTAAACATCGGCATTAAGTACCTTAAAACCAAACATTTGTTCAACCCAATCCACAAGACGAGTAATATTAAGTGCCGATACTACCCCTAGCAGTGTGCCTAACAGAGTCCCTAAAAAACCAATAATACTGCCTTGTACAATAAAGATTCCCATCACTTCACGTTGGCTTGCGCCTAAGGTACGCAAAATGGCGATATCTGCTTGTTTTTCTACCACTAACATGACCAGTGTAGAAACAATATTAAATGCCGCTACAGCCACTACAAGCATTAATAACAATCCCAGCATACGGCGCTCTAGCTGAATGGCTTGAAATAAACTGCCATGGGTTCGAGTCCAATCATTGGTCCAATATTGGCCGGGCAATTTCAAAGCCACTTGTTGAGCCTTTTCTGGCGCTGAAAACAAATCATCCAGCTTTAGACGCAGGCCTTCTACCCCGCCCCCTAAACGTTTCAATTTACTGGCGTCGGTAATGTGCATAATAGCTAGATTTGCATCAAGCTCGGCGCCTACTTTAAAGATACCCACAAGAGTAAAACGCTTTAGCCGTGGCACAATGCCCGCCACTGTTAACGAAGCCTCGGGCATAAATAAGGTAACTTTATCACCGAGCTTGACGCCTAATTGACGTGCGAGTAAATCACCCATGAGGATATTAAACTCACCTTCTTTTAAGTCTGAGACAAGCCCGAGGGTCATATGGTTTGGTAAAATAGACACTTTAGCTTCGGCTTCTGGATCTATGCCATGCAACAACACTGGCTGCACTCTGCCTCTGTTATTAAACATCCCTTGGGCATGTACGAAAGGGGCGACGCCCACAACTCCTGCAACCTGTATAGCGATGTTGGCCGGCTGCTGCCAATCCATGATAGGTTCTGCCGTTTGCACAATTGCGTGGGGCACCATACCCAAAATACGTTGCCTTAGCTCTTGGTCAAATCCATTCATCACCGACAGCACCAGAATAAGCACCGTAACTCCCAGCACTAAACCCAACATGGAAATGAGCGAAATAAACGAAATGAAGTGATTTTGCCGTTGAGCGCGGATGTACCTAAGACCAACGGTCAAAGCAATGGATTGGAACATAAGCTTAATTATTAATTTGTCGAGCTCTGTTTAAACCCAACTGGGCTGCAACTCGATAAGCTTCAGCCATGGTTGGGAAGTTGAAGGTATTATTAACAAAATACTCAATAGTATTAGCTTCACCTTTTTGGTTCATGATAGCTTGGCCGATATGAATGATTTCAGAGGCACGGTCACCAAAGCAATGAATACCCAAAATTTCGTAGGTTTCTCGATGAAATAATATCTTTAACATCCCTACAACTTCACCACTGATTTGTGCTCGAGCAAGGTCTTTAAAGAAGGCTTGTCCCACTTCGTAAGGCACCTGATCCGCGGTAAGTTGCTCTTCAGTTTTACCTAATGAGCTAATTTCTGGAATAGTAAAAATGCCCGTTGGCACGTCATCAACAAAACGGAAACCCGGCAACCCTAATAGGTCTGTGGCTGCGGAGCGGCCTTGGTCATATGCAGCCGAAGCTAAACTGGGCCAACCTACAACGTCACCAGCAGCATAAATGCCTTCAACGCTGGTTTGGTAACGCTGATCTATTTCTAAATGGCCGCGGCCATTAGCTTCAATACCCAAATTTTCTAAACCTAAGTCTTTGGTATTGCCTGAACGTCCGTTGCAGAACAATAGCATATCCGCCCGAATACGTTTGCCCGACTCTAGCTCCATAGACACGGAGGAATCATCCGTTGAAACGCTTTTATAGGTTTCATTGTGGCGTATACGCACACCATTGTTTCTTAAGTGGTAGCTTAAAGAGTCTGAAATTTCCACGTCGAGAAATTCCAACAAGTTAGCTCGGTTATCCACTAGCTCTACTTTAACCCCAAGGCCTGCAAAAATAGAGGCATACTCAGAACCAATAACACCAGCACCATAAATAATCAATGTACGTGGCGTATGTTCTAGGTTTAATACCGTGTCACTGGTATAAATACGCGGATGAGAAAAATCGACATCACCTGGTTCGTATGGGCTGGAGCCCGTGGCAATCACAGCTTGGTCAAAATGCAGATATTCACTGGTTTCATTGCCTAATACTTCAATGTTATTACGGTCTACAAAACGAGCTCGGCCAAAAAACACATCCACGCGATTACGGGCATAAAATTGAGTATGAAGCATCACTTGCTTAGCAATGACTTCACTGGCGGTTTTAAGCACCTTTGGAAATGAGAAGTTTTTAGGTTCACCAATAATGCGGAACATTGGGTTAGTATTAAATTCAACAATTTGTTTTACAGAATGACGTAAAGCTTTTGAAGGGATGGTGCCTTTATGGGCACAACCACCACCTACCTGGTCACGCATTTCTACTACTGCCACTTTACGACCTAGCTTAGCTGCATTAATCGCCGCAGCTTCACCTGCAGGCCCGGTGCCAATAACGACTAAATCGTAATCATAATCTGCCATGTTGTTCTCTCTACCTACTGAATTTTTTATTAAACAGCTTAATCGTACTTAGCGACTAGCATCGTAGCTAATGTCAGCTACAGAATCAGACACCATCTTATCGGCTTTAATTGTCTTTTGCTGTTCTGTTTCGCACACGTCTGGGTCGCCTTTACATACGTCACAAGCTACATCCATCCCCAAGGCTGTCATGCCACCACAAGACCCTGCAATAGGCTTACGACCCATTAACACGCCTACTGCCATACCTACAACAATTAGACTTAACACCACAAAAGTTAAGATCATGGTTTCCATTTAGTTCTCCAAATATGTATTAAAGCCTGCGGTAGATTGTGCCACAAAGCCATTGGCTTGTTTCATTATAAAGTAAGCGGGCACCTGATGCATAGTTGCCCAGATAACGCCATCGTCGCCTCCCATCACCATCAGTGCAGTAGCCAAAGCATCAGCCCGGGCTGCACTGGCATCAATCACAGTGACCGAAGCCAAATTATGGGTTACGGGCCTTAATGTACTGGGATCTAATGTATGGGAGTAGCGCACACCCTCTTGTTGGTAATAATTACGGTAATTGCCAGAAGTAGCCACCGCCATATTATTTACTTTAACCACTTGGTAAATTTGCCTAGCATCCTCTGAAGGCGTTTCAATGGCGATGCGCCAAGGTGAACCGTCGGGTTTATGGCCATGGGCCCTAAGCTCCCCACCCACTTCAACAAGGTAATCGTTGAATTCATGAGCCTCTAACCACTGTGCAATAACGTCTACACTATAACCTTTAGCAATGGCAGACAGATCAATAGCACTGGTGGCCTTTTTTAACAACGCAGGGGGCTGGCGCTGCACCTGCAAATTTTGGTACCCAATAGCAGGCCGTAAGGCATCTAAGGCAGTTTGACTAGGAATATATTCAGGGACTGGGTCTGGACCAAATCCCCATAGGTCCACTAAAGGCCCTACGGTAATATCAAAAGCACCCTGGGTTTGTGCACTAATCGCAAGGGCTCGTGCCACTAAAACCGCCATTTCCTCAGGTACCGCATGCCATTCATTAACCGGCGCACCGTTAAAACCATTAAGATCAGAAGCATCCAAATAGGTAGACATACTGGCTTCTACCCGTGCTAACTCACTTTTTACCCCTTTAGCAATATCCACATCTTTTACATGATCAGAGCTGACCCATTTAACCGTATAGCTAGTACCCATCGCTAAACCAGTGATCGCTTCAATTTCTACCCCTTCAGACGCAGAACAGCCCGGCAACATGATGAACATTACTGCACACCACATGGCCAGGCCAATTTTTCGCAACCATTGCCGCAAGAGTTTGATGCTACCCGCCAAAGTCATCCAACAGAATGTTCTCGTCTTCAACGCCAAGATCCTTAAGCATTTGCACAACAGCAGCATTCATCATTGGAGGCCCACACATGTAGAACTCGCAATCTTCCGGAGCATCGTGGTCTTTTAGGTAGTTTTCAAACAATACGTTATGAATAAAACCGGTCAGGCCATCCCAGTTATCCTCGGGTTGAGGATCAGAAAGAGCTAAGTGCCAATCGAAGTTGTCATTTTCTGCTGCTAACGCATCATACTCTTCACCGTAGAAGGCTTCACGCATAGAACGAGCACCGTACCAGAAAGACATCTTACGAGTAGTATGTAAACGCTTTAGCTGATCAAAGATGTGCGAGCGCATCGGCGCCATGCCTGCTCCACCACCAATGAAGATCATTTCTGCATCAGTATCTTTAGCAAAGAATTCACCAAACGGACCATAGACCTTCATCTTGTCGCCAGGCTTCAAGTTGAATACATAAGAAGACATGATACCCGGTGGGATACCGCTGCTACCCGGAGGAGGAGAAGCTATACGAATATTAAACTTAACAACGCCCTGCTCTTCTGGGTAGTTAGCCATTGAATATGCACGGACGGTAGGTTCATCTACCACAGATTTGTGCTGCCATACATCAAACTTATCCCAATCGCCACGATACTCTTCTTCAATGTCAAAGGTTTTGTAGTCGATTGAATGGGGAGGACATTCTAGCTGCACGTAACCGCCTGCGCGGAAATCAACGTTTTCGCCTTCAGGCAATTTTAGCGTCAATTCCTTGATAAAAGTGGCTACGTTAGGGTTAGATTCAACGGTACATTCCCATTGCTTTACACCAAATACGTCTTCTTCTACTTCAATGTTCATGTCTTGCTTTACAGCAACCTGACACGACAACCGCCAGCCATCTTTGGCTTCACGCATGGTGAAATGGCTTTCTTCAGTGGCCAACATAGAGCCGCCGCCATCTTTAACAATACAACGGCACTGAGCACACGTACCGCCACCACCACAAGCCGAGGCTAAGAAAATGCCTTGAGCAGAAAGGGTTTGTAGCAACTTGTCGCCAGCTGGAACCGTAATGGCTTTTTCTGGATCGTCGTTGATAGAAATGGTTACAGCACCAGAACTCACCAATTGGTTGCGAGCAATCATAATGATCGCTACCAACGAGAGAACCACTGCGGTAAACATTAATACACCGAGGGTAATTTCATTATTCATACATCAATACCTTGTGTAGTGTGCTTTACAGCTGGATGCCAGAGAAAGACATAAAGCCAAGTGACATTAAACCTACTGTCACAAAAGTAATACCCAAGCCCCGTAGGCCTGCAGGCACATCTGAATACTTAAGCTTTTCACGAATACCGGCCAAGGTGGCTATGGCAAGAGCCCAACCCACACCTGCGCCCATACCGTACACGACGGATTCACCAAAATTGTAATCACGTTCTACCATAAACAAGGCTGCACCCATGATGGCGCAGTTTACGGTAATTAGGGGCAGGAAAACCCCAAGTGCGTTGTACAAAGAAGGCATGTACTTGTCCAACAGCATTTCCAAAATCTGCACCATGGCTGCAATCACGCCAATGTATGAAATCAAGCCTAAGAAGCTCAAGTTAACATCGGGTAAACCAGCCCAGGCTAAAGCGCCATCGGCAAGCAGGTAGGTATAAATTAAGTTGTTTACTGGCACCGTAATGGTGAGTACTACAATCACCGCCACACCAAGGCCAATGGCCGTTTTAACTTTCTTAGAAATAGCCAAGAAAGTACACATGCCTAAGAAGAATGCCAAGGCCATGTTTTCTACAAACACCGCTTTAACAAAAAGGCTAATATAATGTTCAATCATTGTCAGATCCTATTTAGTGTGTGACGCAAGTTTGAATTCGACCGGCTCAACCTGATCTATCTTCGAATTACGCAGCAGCCAAATGAAGCCACCAATTACAAAGAAAGCACTCGGTGGCAATAACATCAAACCGTTGGAGTAATACCAACCGCCATTCGTCACCAAAGGTAAAATTTCAAACCCATAGAGGGTGCCAGAACCAATGAGCTCTCGTAATACGGCCACAAACAGCAATACCACTGAGTAGCCTAAGCCGTTACCAATACCGTCAAAAAATGACGGGATAGGTGGATTTTGCATAGCAAAGGCTTCGGCACGGCCCATAACGATACAGTTAGTAATAATCAAACCAACAAATACCGATAGCTGCTTACTAACTTCGTAAGCGTAGGCTTTAAGCACCTGGTCTACCAAAATCACCAAAGAGGCAATAATCACCATTTGTACAATAATGCGGATACTGTTTGGAACGTGATTACGAATCGAAGCAATAAAGAAGTTAGAGAATGCAGTTACCACGGTCAATGCAATACACATGACCACCGTTACCTTTAGACTGCTGGTTACAGCCAATGCCGAACACACACCCAATATTTGCAGCGCAATGGGGTTGTTGGCAAAAATAGGGCTGAGTATGATTTCTTTTGTCTTAGACATGATTAGGCATCCCCTGCTTTAAGCTTAGCGAGCAATGGTGCAAAACCATGTTCGCCCAACCAAAACTTCACTAAGTTAGTCACACCATTGCTGGTTAGAGTGGCACCGGCTAGGCCGTCGATCTTGTGTAGATCACCGGCAGGCGCCGTACCCTTGATTAAACCAATGACGGGCACATCGGAACCTTCAGCATAAACTTGCTTACCCATCCACTGCGACTTCCACTTTGGATTATCTACTTCGCCACCCAGCCCTGGAGTCTCGGCATGCTCATAGAAGCCAAAACCAACCACGGAATTAAAGTCGCCGTCTAAGGCGATAAAGCCATACAAAGTAGACCATAAGCCGTAGCCGTGAACCGGAAGAATGATACGCTCAATACCCTGTTCGCCTTCCACTAAGTACACAGTACTGTAGATCGACTGCTTACGGATGCTAGCGATATCTTGCTCGGACGTTAATGCACGAGACAAAGCCGGGTCTTTAGCAGCTTTACGCATGTTGTAGGTGACTGCATCATGGTCAGTAGAAAACTGGCCCGTGCGCATATCCACAAGCTTAGGCGTGATAGCAGCAAAGGCTGTATCTAAATCGCCATCAACAACTTCGATGCCAGCAGCAGTTAAGATATTAAGTTTCTTTTCGTTAGCGGCATTGGCTTGCTGTTGGTCACGTAGCATAACGGCAGCAGCCGATACAATCACAGAACAAACCACACAAAGAACAAACGCCACTAACACCGTGCGTGATACGGTATCTTTTTGATTAGACATTACGTGCGATCCTCCGCTTAATGTTGGCTTCGGTGACATAATAGTCAATTAAAGGGGCAAACAAGTTAGCAAACAAGATGGCTAGCATCATACCTTCTGGGAAAGCTGGGTTAAGCACACGAATTAACACCACCATGATGCCGATAAGAGCACCAAAATACCATTTGCCAGTATTGGTCATGGACGCAGACACGGGGTCTGTGGCCATAAATATCATACCAAAAGCAAAACCACCCAACACCAAGTGCCAGTAGAAAGGCAAAGCAAACAATGGGTTAGTGTCGGAGCCAATGGCGTTAAGCAACAAGCTCATTGCCACCATACCCACCATTACACCAGCCACAATGCGCCATGCGGCAATACGGGTCCATAGGAGTACCGCACCACCTGCAAAAATAGCCAAGGTCGACACTTCGCCTACGGAACCTTGCAAGGTACCAACAAAGGCATCCATCCAAGTAATGCCAGCATCGGCAAGGGCTTCTAGGCCACCTAGATTGGCTAGGCCAAGGGCCGTTGCACCAGAAAAACCATCTACAGCTGTCCAAATGGCATCGCCTGACATTTGCGCAGGGTAAGCAAAGAACAAGAACGCACGGCCTGTGAGTGCTGGGTTCAAGAAATTCATGCCGGTACCGCCAAATACTTCCTTGCCAACAACCACACCAAAGCTAATGCCTAGGGCCGCTTGCCAAAGAGGAATATCGGGTGGCAGGATCAAAGCAAATAACACTGAAGTCACAAAGAAACCCTCGTTAACTTCGTGGCCACGTACCGCGGCAAACAACACTTCCCAAAAACCACCTACAACAAATACAACTAAGTAGACAGGTAGCCAGTAAGCAGCGCCGAGTATGATATTGTCCCATACACTTGCGGAGTCAAATCCAGCAATGGCAGCAACAACACCACCACGCCAGCCTTCAGGCTGGGCAACACCCATCACATCCATGGCAGCATTAGCTTGAAAACCCAAGTTATACATACCAAAGAAAACAGCAGGGAAAGTACACAACCAAACGGTAATCATCATGCGCTTAAGGTCAATGCCGTCACGTACGTGGGCGCCAGTCTTAGTGACATAACCTGGGGTGTAAAAAATAGTGTCAGCGGCTTCATATAAAGCATAAAACTTTTCGTACTTGCCACCTTTATGGAAGTGGGGCTCCAGGGAATCTAAAATGCTACGTAAGCTCATGCTTAGCACTCCTTCTCTATACGAGTTAACACATCGCGCAAAATAACGCCGTACTCGTATTTGCCAGCACAGGCATAGGTCATTAAAGCTAAGTCTGCTTCTTCAAGCTCCAAGCAACCTAGTTCCTGAGCATTAACGATGTCACCCACCACTAAGCTACGAAGTAGCTGCGTAGGCAGAATATCCAAAGGCATCAAGCTTTCAAATGCGCCTACAGGCACCATGGCACGCTGAGAGCCGTTGGTGGTAGTCGTTAAAGCCATTTTTTTAACGCGGTTCAACGCTGAGCTATAGATGTTTAATAACGAATGCTTGTTGCTGCCTGCAGTCGCCCAGCCCATAAATTCACGCTTATCACCTTCTTCAAGTACGGTGATTTGATTATTGTAACGGCCTAAAAAAGCCGTTGCGCCAGTAGCAGTGCTGCCGCCAAACACAGAACCAGAGATCACGCGATTATCGCCTTCACCCTGCTGCGTTTCACCCGCAGTTAGCTGTACCGTTGATGCGCCTAAACGAGTCCGTAATAAACGGGGCTTAGTGACCATAGGTCCAGCTAGCGCAATAACACGCTCCGTAGGCAGTTTACCGGTAATGAATAGCTGTGCAAAAGCAATGACATCTTGGTAGCCGACAGTCCAAACTGTTTTAGTGGCACTCACTGGATCCAACATGTGGATATGTGTAGAAGCTAAGCCCGCAGGATGCACACCTTCAAAGCGCTCAACTTGAGTACCCGCAACTTGTGGCACTTGTGTATTAGCCGCTGCACAAACAAACACTTGGCCGTCAGTCAGCTTAGTTAACAGTTGCAACCCTTGTGCAAATGCGTCCTGCGCGTCTGCGATAATAGGTGCAGGGTCTGCAGCTAGAGGATGAGTGTCGATGGCAGTAACAAAGATAGAGCGAGGTTTACTATCAATGGCTGGAACCTTACTAAATGGACGAGTGCGAAACGCAGACCACAAGCCAGAAGCTTGTAGATTTTGCGCCACTTGTTCAGTTGTCAGGCTGGCCATATCATCGGCAGCACACGTTGCAAATTCAACAGCGGCGTCGCCGTCGATGTCGATTACAACGGATTGCAACACGCGTTGTGCGCCACGGTTAATTGCACTTACCACACCAGCGCCTGGCGCTGTAAAGTGTACACCAGCAGCTTTCTTATCAGAAAACAACACTTGACCGAGTTTTACTCGATCACCTACTCTAACTGCCATGGTAGGCTTCATGCCTACATAGTCAGCACCGATCACAGCCACTTGGC
Organism: Gammaproteobacteria bacterium; assembly: GCA_028598985.1. Taxonomy (GTDB): domain Bacteria; phylum Pseudomonadota; class Gammaproteobacteria; order Pseudomonadales; family Balneatricaceae; genus Njordibacter. The sequence goes on along the minus strand of JAQRMV010000001.1, from coordinate 23,649 downwards.
TCACCGCTGCTGCATCTTCGATGCTTTGCTGCGGTGCGCCAGACAATGGCAGATCCAGACCGCGTCTGATCTTGATCATAAGTCGTACCCAATTGAGAGTTATTGGTTGGTTTTAGTCATTACCGTAAAGCAGATGCCGTACGAAACTAAAACCCATAAAAAAAGCCGGCTTATTGTACGAAAATTTACGCAATTTTTCCAGCCTTAAAACGAAAAAGGCCACCCTAGGTAACCTTTTGCTCATATGCTTTACATAAAGACCGTAACTTCTAGTCATTTAGAGCGTAGCTCCGAGTCATCTCGAGCAACGCTCTTTATTATCCTCAGTCTTCTATCGGATAAGCTGGCAGTGCGGTCTTAGTAACGTGCTGAAGCATACGAATCACCTGACAAGAATAACCAAATTCATTATCATACCAAACGTACACCACACAGTTCTTCTTACCCGTGGCAATGGTAGCCAAGCCATCCACAACACCCGCCGCGCGAGAACCCACAAAATCACTCGATACAGCTTCAGGAGAATCTGTATAGTCGATTTGTTTTTGTAGATCAGAATGCAACGCCATGTGACGCAAATAATCATTTAATTCGTCACGCTCAACCTCAGTTTCGAGATTTAGATTAAGAATGGCCATAGATACGTTAGGCGTAGGCACACGAATGGAATTACCAGTCAACTTACCTTCTAACTCAGGTAGAGCCTTAGATACTGCTTTAGCAGCACCGGTTTCAGTAAGCACCATATTTAAACCAGCGGCACGACCACGACGATCACCTTTATGGTAGTTATCGATCAAGTTTTGATCATTAGTGTAAGCATGCACTGTTTCTACGTGCCCATTCTCTACACCGTACTTATCGTTCAAAGCCTTCAAAATTGGTGTAATGGCGTTAGTAGTACAAGAAGCGGCTGACAAAATATGATCGGTGCCTTGAATGTCTTGCTGGTTAACACCCATCACAATATTTTTAATGCCCTTACCCGGTGCAGTTAACATCACTTTTGACACACCGTTGGCCCGCAAATGCAGCGACAAACCATCTTCGTCACGCCACTTACCTGTATTATCAATAACTACAGCATTACTAATACCATAATCGGTGTAATCGATTGAATCCGGTGAACTGGCGTAAATCACCTTAATGACGTTACCGTTAGCAATCAAAGCATTTTGCTCTTCATCTACAGTAATCGTTCCTTGAAACGTGCCATGCACTGAATCACGACGTAATAAACTGGCACGTTTGGCAAGGTCATTGTCTCCACCTTTACGTACAACAATGGCACGTAAACGTAAGCTTTGGCCGCCCCCTGTTTTTTCAATCAACAAACGGGCTAACAAGCGGCCAATACGACCAAAACCATAAAGCACAACGTCAGCTTGAGTTTTAGCACTGCCCTTGTTGAGCGCGCCCACTAAGGCTGCTGCAACATAATCCTGTAAGCTCTGGCCAGCGCCGTTATCACGGAAGCCCGTAGCTAATTTACCAATATCTACATGTACATTAGAAAGCTCTAAGCCTTGCAGCACTTCAATAACAGGAAAGGTTTCATGTACAGAAAGCTTGGTGTGTTCCAACATGCGTACCGCACGGTGAGATTTAAGAATACTAATCACAGAACGATTTACAACGGAGCGCCCATATACGGATACTTCTACGTTATTTTCGCGGTAGATTTTGCCAATCATGGGGATCATGGCTTCGGCTAACGCTTCACGTTCTTTCCAGTCTAAAAACACTTGTTCTTGGCTCACAGTGAGTCCCTTTGTTCACCGTATAAAAACGGCTTGGTTGCGGTTCAGGTGTTTAACCTTTTTAAGAGCTCGTATTATCGTGGAAATCGTCAAATTTGGCAAACTTAGTTTGCACCATAACCAACATAATTGCGGTAAATTTGCACAGACCAATTATCAAAAAAGCATTCAACTAAACCACGCCAACCCGTGCAACCCATGCAAGAACCCACTACAATAGCGCTCTACTATATACTTGATTGTTATCAGCATCTCAGGAACCCTCTGCTCGTGTTATTAGACCCTTCTTTTTTGCCTTCTAAAATCGGTCACAAAGTCAGTTGGGGCCAAACCCACGGTGCAGCTTCTGCTTTAGCCATTACCGAGGCAGCCATACAACACCAAGGGCCCGTTTTAGTGGTTGTGGCAGACACAGACGCTGCGCTTAAACTCAACGCCGAGCTTGATTTCTTCCTCACCAACACTGAACTTGACTGTTTAATGTTACCGGATTGGGAAATTCTTCCTTACGACAGCTTTTCCGCACACCCAGATATCATTTCAGAGCGTATTAGCACACTCAACCAAATCACCCACCTTCATCAAGGTGTGGTGATTGTGCCCGTAGCCACGTTACTTCACCGCTTGGCACCTGTGAATTATTTGGCAGGCAATAGCTTTACCCTAACCACAGGGCAAAATTTACCCCAAACCCAATTTCGCCAACGCTTAGATCAGGCGGGTTATTTACTTACAGAAACAGTATCCCAAGCCGGTGAATATGCCTTGCGGGGCGGCCTAATTGACCTTTACCCCATGGGCAGCCACGCCCCTTTACGCATTGAACTATTTGATGATGAAATTGAAAGCCTGCGTTATTTTGATGCCGACAGCCAGCGCACCACAGCCTTGATTACTGAGTTCAATTTATTACCTGCTAGAGAATTCCCGCTAACTGATGCCGCCATTAGCCATTTCAGGCAAAGTTTCACTAGCCAATTTGATTTAGACCCTAAAGCCTGCCCTGTGTATCAAGACGTGAGCCAAGGTTTTGCGCCGGCTGGCATAGAATATTATATTCCTCTTTTTTTCAACACCATGTCTACCCTTTTAGACTACTTACCAGACTCTGCATTGGTGGTAAAGCATGGCAACATAGAGTCTCAAGCCTCTCATTTTTGGTGTGATATTGACTCTCGCTACGAAGACTACGGACACGATATTGAACGGCCTTTATTAGAGCCTAAGCAGCTGTTCTTGTTTACCGATGAAATGCTTAGCGGCCTTAAAAAATTTCCTATTATCGATTTGCAAAATGGCGCTTTGGTTGAACCTAAAGCTAACAAAGGTTTATACAATTTAGGTGGCGCCCAAAGCCCACAGGTTGCTATTAACAGCCAATTGTCTAAACCCCTTACAGCTTTAGACACCGTGTTACAAATTCCTCAGCAAAGGGTGCTGATCTGCGCTGAATCAGCGGGTAGAAAGGAAGCCTTATTGGATCTATTTAAAGGGCTAACTGAAGCACCCGAAGAAGTTGAAAACTGGCCAGAGTTTGTTACCAAAAAACCTCACTTTGCTATTTGTATTGCACCCTTAGAACAAGGCTTAAATCTACCTGAACAACATTTAATTATAGTAAGTGAAGCCCAGCTATTCGGCCAAAAAGTACTCCAACGTCGCCGTAGAGACAAAGCCACCGACAACCCCAACACCGCCATTCATGATTTAGCAGAATTAAGCATTGGCAATGCAGTGGTTCACCAAGACCATGGCGTAGGGCGTTACAACGGTTTACAAAGCCTAAGCATAGATGGCCAAGATGCCGAATTTTTAGTATTACTTTACGCCAACGAAGCCACGCTTTATGTACCGGTATCAGGTATAGAACTTTTGTCACGTTATTCTGGTGGTGAAAATGCCCCATTACATAAGCTCGGTGGTGAAGCATGGAGCAAAGCCAAACGCAAAGCGGCAGAAAAAATCAAAGACACCGCTGCCGAATTGCTGCATATCTATGCCTTGCGTGAAGCCCGCGACGGCTATGCCTTCCCTAGGCCAGATGACAGCTATCAAGCTTTTTGTGATTCCTTCCCGTTTGAAGAAACTCCAGACCAGGAACAAGCCATAAAAATGGTTTTGCAAGACATGATGGCAGACCAACCCATGGACCGATTAGTATGTGGCGATGTAGGTTTTGGCAAGACCGAGGTTGCTATGCGTGCAGCCTTTATGGCTGTTAATGGTGGCCGCCAGGTTGCCCTTCTAGTGCCAACCACTCTGCTAGCCCAACAACACTACGAAACCCTACGGGATCGTTTTGCCAACTGGCCAGTGAATGTTTCTGTCATGTCACGTTTTCAAACCACAGCCCAACAAAACACCACCATGGCACAGGCTGAAGATGGCAAATTAGATATCCTAGTGGGTACTCACAAAATATTGCAGGGTAAGCTAAAATTCAAGCGCTTGGGGTTGCTTATTATCGACGAAGAACACCGCTTTGGTGTGCAGCAAAAAGAGTCTTTCAAAAAACTTCGCTCTGAAGTAGATATCCTAACCCTTACTGCTACGCCTATCCCTAGAACGTTAAACATGTCCATGGCAGGTATGCGCGACTTGTCAATTATTGCCACTCCACCGGCGAAGCGCATATCCATAAAAACCTTTGTGCGCCAAGATGATACAAAAATAATCAAGGAAGCCATATTGCGAGAGCTGTTACGTGGAGGCCAAGTTTACTACCTACACAATGAAGTAAAGACCATAGAAGCAAGTGCCCAAAGACTTAGGGAAATGGTGCCTGAAGCCCGTGTAGACGTGGCCCACGGTCAAATGCGCGAACGCCAGCTGGAACAAGTGATGGGAGACTTTTATCACAAACGCTCAAACTTATTGGTGTGCTCTACCATCATAGAAACGGGCATCGACATCCCCACGGCTAACACCATTATCATAGAACGTGCTGACAAGTTTGGTTTAGCTCAATTACACCAATTACGCGGCCGTGTGGGACGGTCCCATCACCAAGCTTACGCTTATTTAATGACCCCGCACCCCAAACTATTGAGTAAAGATGCCAACAAACGCCTTGAGGCTATTGAAGCAACTGCAGAGTTGGGCGCTGGTTTTAGCCTTGCTAGTCATGACTTAGAGATCCGTGGTGCGGGGGAATTATTGGGTGAAGAACAAAGCGGGCAAATGCAGGGTATCGGTTTTAGCCTATACATGGAAATGCTTAACCAAACCGTTGATGCTATGAAAAAAGGCGAAACACCCAACCTAGACCAACCCCTGTCCCGTGGCACCGAGGTGAATTTACACTTACCTGCTTTAATTCCAGAAAACTACCTTCCAGACGTCCACAATCGTTTGGTGATGTATCAACGTATTGCCAATGCAGAACACGATGCGGCATTAAAAGAATTACAAGTAGAAATGATTGACCGTTTTGGTTTGTTGCCCGATCAAATAAAAAATCTTTTCCGACAAAATCGTTTAAAGTTAAAAGCCCAAGCTATTGGTGTTACTCGGATCGAAGCTTCTGCAGGCAGTGGGCATATGGAGTTTAGTAAAAATACACAAATTGACCCCATGGTGCTAATAAGGCTGGTACAAACTCAGCCACATCAATTCAAGCTTGAAGGCGGTACCAATTTACGTTTTACTTTATCTATGGAAAAAACTGAAACGCGCTTCCAACGGGTGGAAGACTTAATTAAACAATTGAGCTAAAAATGCCATTACGTCTTCCCAACTACGTGTACGCACTAGCATCACTGCTTATCGCTCTAATGGCGATACAAAGTAATGTTACACATGCCGCTGACAACAAAGAGAACACTTGGTATCAAATAGAAGTTATTGTTGCCAAACGTACAGACAGTAGCTTAGAACTTGAAAGCTTTCCTTTTCAACCCACATCGGCTGCATGGCATAGAGGTCAACACCTTACAAACTTCAACCCAGTAACAGACAATTATAACGACTTAGAAAATGTAGAGTTTATAAGGTTACCCAAAGACCAACACACCCTTAATAATCAAGCCCTAAAATTACAGGACCATGAAGACTACACTGTTTTATTCCATCAAGGCTGGCGTCAAATTCTTAAAGGCAATAAAGCTATAAACTGGATAGATATTAAGGACGGCTATGCTTGGGCTGGGCACCAACAACTAGAGGGCAGCTTAGGCTTTAGCAAAGGCCGTTATTTACATGTGCATAGTGAATTACATTTAAACCGCTTTTCTAGTGTGGCCAGCCTGCGGGAAAAACAAGCACTGTTACTCACCGAACAAACCCTAGCTCCTATTATAGAAACACGTTATAGCCTTATCCAACGGCGTAAGATGCGCAGTAACGAATTACATTACCTAGACCATCCAAAGCTCGCGCTGTTGGTTAAAATAATCCCTTTTACCCCAGCAGAACCGATTATTGAAGCACCGGCAATAAACGATCCTGTACTAATTGACCTTACTGAACCAGCCGACGCTGAATGAATGCATGGGGAACGTATTTTGCGAGCAATTGATCTAACTGATGTGCTGCATCATGTAACTGAGCACGTGGGTAAACGGGTTTAGCGCGGTCATCATGCCAAACATCCCAATTAAGGGTCTGTTCAATAAATTCGATAGCAAAAGTGGGGGTGATTTCTTGGCACCCTAACAAGATGACATCTAGATATGACTGCACAATAGGCTCATCAGAAAGCCCCCGACCTTGATGATCATATAAATACACCCAAACATTACACTGTGCTGTTATTAGTGACTGATTGCCATGCACATAATCTACCTGTGATAGATCTAGCTGAGTTCTAACATAATGAGTTTCACGCTCGTCAAACTTAAATAATTCAGATTCTGGCACCTCAAACAATACTCCATTACAGCAAGCATCAGTAACAGGCCTTGCAGCAACGGCACGCATATCGGTGCCCTTCCAGCCCACCCATGTTCGCTCTAACCCATTCACCCTAACGGCTACAGAATCGCCAGCTATGCCGGTAATGCGGCGACTAGAACTACTAATTAAACTACCGTAGCCGAAGATGTAATGCTTATTTTTCATGAGTCTTCAGTGGCCGTAGTTTGCTGCGGCATCATTTGAATAGTTTGTGTTGGGAAAGCAAAGTCTGCGCCATGTTGAGCAACAATGTCGCCTATCAAACCCAGAAGCTGCTGCTTTATTTCGTGGAACTCTGTCCACTTGGTTGTCTTGGTGAAGCTGTATACAAAAAAATCTACGCTGTGGGCGTTAAAGGTATTAACATTGACCATAAGGGTTTGCTGGGTATCTATAGCAGCATGTGACAAAAGCATATTTTTAACGGCCACTGTAATGGCCTGTACTTTATCTTGGTCTTGATAGCGCAAGCCAAAAGTTTCGTAAAACCGACGGTTTTTCATACGCGATGGATTTTCCACAGAAATACTCGAAAATGTTGCATTGGGCACATAGAGCGGCCGCATATCAAAGGTGCGAATACGGGTAATTCGCCAGCCAATGTATTCCACAGTGCCTTCAATTTCTTTATCGGGAGAGCGTATCCAATCACCCACGGCAAACTGCCGATCCATATAGATCATCAAGCCCCCAAAAAAATTAGACAACATGTCTTTGGCAGCAAAACCTATAGCAATGCCACCTACACCGCCGAACGCTAGCACCCCCGAAATCGAGAAACCAAAATGTTGCATTAAAGCAAGAATAGCGGTAATAATTACCGCAGCCTTAACCAGTTTCCCCATAGCTTCTACGGTGGTTTTATCCCACGCATCACGGTGCTTTCCAGGGCGCGCCAACATAGCCACTACCACGTTAACTAAACGCACTAAAAACCAAGACACCAACACAATAAGAAAAGTGTCACGTAAACTTGCCACAACGGTTAAGGTGTTGGCATCAAAAGCATGACTAACAATACCCACAACCCAAGCCATACCTACAACCCAAACCCCCCAAGCCAAAGGTTTTCTGGCTGCATCTAGCAGCGCGTCATCCCATTCGTTTTCAGTTTTCTTAAGCTGTATTGCGAAATGGGCAAATAATCTTCGTACCATAAAATTAAACAACAGTACGGCAAACACCAAGAGGAATACTTTGGTTAATAATATAGACTGAGTCGTGTCAATGCCTACACTTCCCAACAGCTGATCTATAGACTTCATTTATACTCTCCAGTAATAGGGGCTTGGGCCGCACGAGCCATAACTAACACTAAGTCAGACATAATCTGATCTAAATTCCTGCTCACTTCATATTCGCGTTCGCAAATAGCCACAAGAGACTCACTGCTCGACAGGGCAAATACCAAAGTACCCAACAAATAGTGAAAACGCCAAAAAAACTGCTCATTATTCATCACCGGCATATGCTGACGCAATAACTTCATGAAATACAAAAACGATGACCCATATTGGTAGGTTAAGTGTTTTCTAAGGTGTCCCTGAGATTGGCTATAAGCCATGTTAATTAGACGAGCAAACACTGCCAAACTATGTTGATTTTGTTGTGCAACCTGTTGACAGGAACGTGCCAAAATACCAAACAATGCCTGCAGTTCCTGCTCACCTATAGTGCTTTTATGGGAAGACTGTTCATAAGCACTTAACTGTGCCTGAAGATTTTGGGTGAGTGGACCAAGAAAACGATCTGTAACGGCTTGAATCAACCCCTTCTTTGAACCAAAGTGATAGTTAACCGCCGCTAAATTAACCTTAGCCTTGGAGGTGATGGTCCTAAGGGAAGTCTCAACGAAACCATGGGCTGCAAACTCAACTTCTGCCGCATCTAAAATACGATCAATGGTGGAACTAGTCATTATAATTTCTTAATGATTAAAATTTGTTTAAAACATGTGTTTAAAACTAACACGACTATTTAGGCCTCGCAAGCTCCATAACTAACAACATCATATAGTTCCAAATACTTATATCAGTTATTATAGGCCCTCTAATTTATACTAAACTCATATACTATGCCTACCTTACCCCTCTCTCGAAACGTTTGGCTACTGTCTTTATCTCACGTATTTTCTTTTGCTGGCGCCTCTGTCACTTTTTTCTTAGGCGGCATCATTGGCGCCCTTATCGCTCCGTCTGTGGGCTGGGCAACTTTCCCTGTTGCTGCAATGGTAGTGGGTACCGCTTTGGGCACTATACCTGCCGCCGTTTTGATGAGTAAAAAAGGCCGTAAATTTGGTTTTATAGGCGCTGCCATAGCCGCCGCGCTGGCCTCGTTAACCGGAGCTGTGGCGATTTGGTACAGTTTATTTTGGTTCTACTGCATAGCCTGCCTAGGCCTAGGCATGAGTTACGCTTTTGTACAACATTACCGTTTTGCAGCAGCCGAAAGCGTGTCTATAGAAATAGCCCCTCAAGCCATTTCAGCTATTTTACTGTCTGGTATCGCTGGAGCATTTTTAGGCCCCAACGTAGTCAACTATACCCGCGACTGGGTTCCGCAGCATACGTTTGTAGGATCTTACATCGCCTTAGCGCTTATGGTTCTTGTACCCGCCATCATCCTTATGTGGATGCAGTCCCCCGCTAAAACTATAGAAGTAGGCAAAGCTCAAGGCCGAACCATAAAACAACTTGCACAGCAGCCTGATTTTATTTTGGCAGTGTTTGCTGCAACCGTATCTTATGCCTTAATGGTATTTCTTATGACCGCCACACCTGTAAGCATGCATGTAATGGACGGCCACAGCATTGACGATACCGGCATAGTGATTCAGTGGCATATTGTTGGCATGTTTTTCCCTTCTCTTTTTGTAGGCAAGTTAATTAGGCGCTGGGGGCACAGAGCCATCATGGTAGTGGGAATTTTCGCACTAATGATATGCATAGGCGTTAGCCAAGTTGACCAAACCGTAGTTGGGTATTGGATTAGCCTTGTGGCTCTTGGCGTAGGTTGGAACTTCTTATTTGTGAGTAGCACAGCATTATTAATCACTACTTATAAAGACAAAGAAAAATACCGAGCACAAGCATTTAACGAGTTTATGGTATTTGGTTTTCAAGCCATCGCATCTTTGTCTGCCGGATGGTTGCTAACTGCCACCAGCTGGAGGGCCATTAACCTAATGAGCCTGCCTATTTTAGGCATGCTTTTAATGGTCATTTGGTGGAGTAGTCAGCAGGTGAAACAACCCACTGAACGACTTAATTAAGTACCGATCTAGCCCAAACTACATCATTAACAAATACAGCATCCACACCGATTTGCTTTAACCTAAGCAAATCGGCGGCCTGCTTCACCGTATACACTCTAATGATTAGCCCTTTGGCATGGGCATCGTCAACCAAAGCTTGGTCGGTGGTTTCTACATGGCTATGTAATGCTTGGGCGCCCATTTCACTAGCTAATTGAGCTAAAGCAACGGGACAAGAAGCGATTAAGGGAGCGATAGATATATTGGGAAGTAGGGCTTTTATCTGAACTAACAACCGATGATCAAATGCGGATACACATAATTGAGAAACTTTAAAGTGGCACTGTTTTAAAGCCCACGTAATGTCCTGCACCACCTGTGGCACCAAGTCGTTTGACTTGAGCTCTATATTTACCTCACAACGTCCAGCCACAAGTCCCAACACCTGCCGTAAACTGGGAGGCGGATGACCATCTCCAGCGTCTAGCTGAGCCCACGCTTTAGAAGTTAGTTCGGCAACTAAACCTGTACCATTCGTAGTACGGTCTACACTAGCATCATGTATAACAACCACTTGCCCCGACATCAAGCGGACATCCAGTTCAATACCGTCACAATGATGTGCCAAGGCAAGCTCAAACGCAGCCATGGTATTTTCTGGTGCTAAATCACTAATACCTCTGTGGGCAAATAGCTGCATTGGGACAATAACCTAAGCAAATTTGATAGGCGGCTATTGTGCCCGTTTACTGCATCCATGCCAACCTACTTTTCTTCAGGCTCCTGCATGGTCAATTGCACCATTTTTACTGCACCCCAAATCATTGCTGCGGTGATTAAAGCCACACCGAACATGCTAGGCCAAAACACAGATAAGCTATAGGCATCTAATCCGAACATGGTGATACTCCTCTAAATCTATTCATTTTCAACATCAGCATAAATGACCTAAGGTCTATTCTCATTGATCTAGAACAAGTATTTCCCAGCAGCCCTCACTCTGAACCAAATCCTGTCTAAATGATCAGCTAATTGATACACTTTGGGACGGTTTAATTGTTTTTATACTCTGTGAGACACTCGGCTTTATGACGTCATCTTCTGTAATTTGGTTAAAAAATCCCCTCGCCATATTGGCAAACAACGCTGCTGGTGGCTTGGTCGTAGGGGGACAAAAAATTCTGGAGTTAGTGCCCCATGGCCACGAGCCCAAAAGCTCCTATGATGAAACCATGAATTGCAGCGAATTAGTGTTATTGCCAGGACTAATTAACGGCCACCATCATTTTTATCAAACCCTCACCCGCGCCATGCCTCAAGCTCTAAATAAACCCTTATTTGGCTGGCTCACCAGCCTTTACCCCGTATGGGCAGGGCTAGAACCCGACATGCTTTACCAAGCCACACGCCTAGCCTTGGCCGAGCTTTTGTTGTCGGGTTGTACCACAGCAGCCGATCATCACTACTTGTTCCCAGAGGCGTTAACAGACGCCATGGATATTCAAGCCGCAGCCGCAGCAAGCATGGGCATGCGTATGACCATGACCCGTGGCTCCATGAGCTTAGGCATAGATGACGGAGGTTTGCCACCACAGAGCACGGTGCAACAGGAAGACACCATTTTGGCCGACAGCGAGCGCGTTATTCAGCGCTACCACGACGCCAGTGAAGGCAGCATGTTACAAGTGGCCCTAGCCCCCTGCTCGCCTTTTTCTGTAACGCCTGAATTGATGCGTCATTCCGCTTTCCTAGGGGCACAACACAATGTGATGTTACACACCCATTTGGCGGAGACCATAGACGAAGAGAACTTCTGTTTACAACGTTTTGGTTTACGCACCGTAGATTACCTAGACAGCGTAGGCTGGCTAGGGTCGCAAACTTGGCTGGCCCACGGCATCCATTTTAACAACGATGAAATCAAACGTTTAGGTGCCGCTGGTACCGGCATTTGTCACTGCCCTACCTCCAATATGATGCTGGCTTCTGGCATGGCGCCAGTGCAGGAACTAGAAGCTGCGGGTTGCCCTGTGGGTCTAGGTGTTGATGGCTCTGCCTCTAACGACGGCTCTAACATGATCCAAGAAGTCCGCCAAGCCTTGTATTTGCAGCGGCTGAAATACGGCGCTGAAGTGAGCCACTTTGATGCCTATCGCTGGGCTACTCAAGGCAGCGCTAAAATGTTAGGTCGTCCCGACATCGGGGTTTTAGAGGTTGGCAAGCAAGCAGACATTGCTTTATTTAAACTTGATGAGATGCGTTTTAGTGGCAGCCATGACCCATTAGCGGCGCTGTTATTATGTGGAGCCCAGAAAGCAGAACACGTCATGGTCGCTGGCCAATGGCGGGTTAAAAATGGCGCAATAGAAGGTTTGGACCTAGGTCCGTTGATGCAACAACACACTGCTGCAGCTAAGGTTCTGGCAGCGAAGCTTTAGAATAAGACCAGTAACCACACCTCGTTCCCATGCTCCGCGTGGGAACACAAGACCAGTAACCACACCTCGTTCCCATGCTCCGCGTGGGAACGCAAGAATTTCGCGCTAAGGCTGCTTATGATCATTCAGCAGAAGTAACTATATATGTTCACCCTCAGCTACAAACCAAAGGAGTAGGAACCGCTTTGTACCACCAGCTGTTGCCTAAGTTAGCAGCGCTTAGCATTCATCGTTTGTATGCCATCATCGCCCTGCCTAATGATGTGTCCGTAGGATTACATAAAAAATTCGGGTTTGCACAAGTAGGATTGCTTAATGAAGTGGGGAGTAAGTTTGGCAACAAAATTAACGTGGCTATGTTAGAAAAGCGGCTATAAGTTTCCACGCAGAGCATGGGAACTAGGTTTAATCTATTCCTTACCCTGCCCAAATAAAAACAAAAACATACCAATAAACATAGTACTAAACAGTACAATGGTCAGGTAAATATCCCAACCAAACCCGCATGACGCACTGCCCATCACGCCATCCACAAGTTGCAAATAACGTTCGCCACAATAGGCTTGTGCGCTGAGGTTAGATACCAGCATTGTTGCCCGTTCTATTAGCATTAAACCGCCGCTAATAATAAGCAGTCCTAAGGTAATTTTTTTGATCATGATGGTATCCAACTAAAAAGTAATCGGTTAATTCTAACATCCCAACGCCTGTTTAGCAGGCACAAAAAAGCCAGCTCTATAAAAATAAAGCTGGCTTTTAATTAACCAATATGTAGAACCCGCATTAACCTTTAATGATGTTGTGCTCTGGACCGAATGGGAACTTAGTAATATTCTCAGCACCTTCTTCACCCACTACAAGGATGTCGTGCTCACGGTAGCCCCCAGCGCCGGCCATACCTTCTGGCAACATAATCATGGGTTCGATAGATACCACCATGCCTGGTTCCAATACTGTGTCTACGTCTTCACGGAACTCAAGCCCCGCTTCACGGCCATAGTAGTGGCTTAAGGTACCAAACGAATGGCCGTAACCAAAGGTGCGGTGTTGCAGCACATCGTGCTCAGCAAATATTTCGTTCAACTCATGGGCCACATCACTGCACTTAACGCCAGGCTTAACTAGCTCTAAACCACGACGATGAACCTTACAGTTTATTTCCCATAACTCTAAGTGACGATCGCTAGCATGCTCAGCGAATAATGTACGCTCTAGGGCTGTGTAGTAACCCGCAATCATTGGGAAGCAGTTAAGGCTCAAGATATCACCTGCTTCAATCTTACGGCTAGTCACAGGGTTGTGAGCACCGTCGGTGTTCATACCCGACTGAAACCAAACCCAAGTGTCCATCAACTCGCCATCTGGAAAAGTCTTAGCAATTTCACGGATCATGGCCTGAGTACCAGCCATGGCCACTTCGTACTCTGGCACACCTACGGCAATGGCGTCACGGATAGCAGCACCACCGATGTCACCAATGCGAGAGCCATGCTTAATGACTGCAATTTCTTCGGCAGATTTAATCATGCGCATTTGCATGGTTGGCACACCGATATCGGTGAACTCAGAAGCTGGGAAGGTTTGCTTCATGATGTCCATTGTCGCCAAAGGCATGTGATCATATTCCACAGCAATACGGCTACCTGGCTTAATGAGGTTTTTTAGTGCAACAAAGAAGTTGCCCTTCTGCCAATCGGTGTAAACTACGTTGTCACCCAACTGGTTACGGCGGAAAGGCTGACCGCCATCGATATTTGCAGTGACGGTAGTGAAATCGTCTTGGGTTACCACTAAACCATAGTCACGGCCAAAACGGCAGTAGACGAAATCAGAGAAATAGTTAATGTTGTGGTAAGAGGTCATCACTACGGCATCAATACCGGCAGATGCCATGTATGCACGCAACTTAGCAAGACGGTTGCTGAGTTCTTGTTTAGAAAAAGTGGCAACCACTTTTTGTCCATTTGGAATTTCGATGGTACGGGGCATGTTTAGTGGATTCATAGCATTCACCTTAGTATTTTTGGTTGGGCTGCAACAATGACTGTGCAGAAAACTCGTGCATCATATGCGCCTTAAAGATATAAGTAAAATCAATATATTCAATACTATCATTAGTAATTTAAATAGGTAAGCAACCCGAAAATCGTTCAATATAACCTACCAATTTCTTGCATTATTCACCAAATTTAGGGAATATTGTGCATTATTTCAAACGAATTCATTAGGAACTTTCATGGCTAGAAATAAACTCATTGGCGACCCCGTTGATATATCCATGTACGCAAATCAATTCAGCTACTTGGCACGCCCTTTAACGAGAGAACTAGCAACCAATTTTGATGCGGCCGTAATAGGCCTGCCTTTTGACTTGGCGACCACAGGCAGAGCGGGCACTCGCTCTGGCCCAACGGCCATACGCCAAGCGAGTAGCAACCTTGGCTGGGAAGGCCGCCGCTGGCCTTGGACCTTCGATGCCTTTAAGTACCTAAAGGTCGCCGACTATGGAGATTTGGATTTTGTACCGGGGGATGCCCAAGACTTGAATGCAGAAATAGCAAAGCATGTGAACCATATCATTGAGTCTAAAACCACCCTCATAAGCATGGGTGGTGACCACTACCTTACTCTGCCTTTATTAAAAGCTCATGCCAAGCATTATGGCAAAATGGCCCTAGTGCATTTTGATGCCCACACAGACACTTACCCTAATGCCAATGAAGCCGAAGTAGACCATGGCAGCATGTTTCACTTTGCACCAAAACAAGGCCTTATCGACCCAGATCATTCAATTCAATTAGGCATTCGCACGGAATATCGACCAGAAGCCCACGATTTTAAGGTAATTGACGCCGCTGCAGTTAATGACATGCCTGCCGACGCCGTTGCTGCCTCGATTATAGAGCGCGTGGGCAACTTGCCCGTATACCTTACTTTTGACATTGACTGCTTAGACCCAGCCTATGCGCCAGGTACTGGCACACCTGTGGTGGGTGGATTAACAACAGACAAGGTTTTGAAAATAATCCGAGGTTTAAAGGACGTTAACATTGTTGGTTTTGACCTAGTGGAAGTAAACCCAGCTTATGACAACGCCAACATCACTGCCCTAGCGGGTGCTACCATAATGCTTGAGTTCTTATATATTTTGGCCCATCAAAAACGCACAACAGTAACTCACGCCTAACTGTTTTATACCTAGTTCCCATGCCCCCGTGGGAACTGATTCCTACCCCAACACCTGTGCATTCCCACGCAGAGCGTGGGAACGAGAAACCCCAACACCCGCACATACCTAGTTCCCATGCTCCGCGTGGGAACTTCTCGAGTTAGGACTTAAGCCAAGGATTGTTGCTTTTCGGGGCAACTTTAGGCGCTTCAGGTTCAGCTTCTTTTGGTGCTGATACGGCTTCTAATTCAACAGCAGCGGCAATATCTAATGCCAACTGAGATTCTATACGCAGTTTTTCTTCACGGGCGGCAGTAAGTTCATCTTGCTCCGCCAAACTAATGGCATCCATGTCATACACAAAAGAACCCACATATTGCACGTATTCGTCTTCATGTATTTTGGTAATTTTATTACGATATTCAAAGTCAAATAACAAAATAAGCCAACTGATTTCTAGGTGCCCCATTTTGTTTATTTTATGGATAACCCCTTCACCATAACCACTGGAATAAGAACAATCTTCAACAATACTCTTAACTGATGCCGTGCCACTTGCCACGCCATTAGTCTCCATGTTTTCATGGTCGTATTGGCTGATATTAAAATTTCGAGCCCAAGCGTCTAGCCCGTCATCGTTTTCTTCAAAATAGCTGTCGGGAATAGTGTCGTAACTTATGCTAGAACACCAAACAGATACTTTGCCATGTTTTTCAAAGCTAGAAAGTGGGGTGCTATCAGATGAAGCCATTAAAGGTAGCCTAAATATTGGTGCTTGTCCGGATGCGAAAAGTAACACAAACGCCCTAACCCTACAACGCAATTTGCCTTTATAAAGGACACTACGTGCAACAATACCTCGACATATTTGAACAACTTGCGCAGCAATATTTGCAGCAAGATCGCCCAGTAAGCAAGCCTATTAAAGCTGAACAGCTCAAACAAATAATTAATCTTAGCCTGGGCAAAAAAGGAACAGAACTAGAAGACCTTAAACAAGCAGCTGGGCATTATTTAAATTACCAACCCGATACCGCCCAAGTAGACTTTTTTAAATTATTGTATTCCGGCCGTAACAACCCTGCATTATTAGGCGACTGGGTCACCAGTTTAAGCAATGCCAATATGCACACCTACCAAGTTAGCCCAGTAGCCACACTAATGGAGCTAGAGCTGGTAGAACAACTGAACCGTTTAGTGGGTTTTACTAGCCACACACAATCCGGTGATGGAGTTATGGTATCGGGTGGTAGCCAAGCTAACCTAATAGCCATGATGATGGCTCGTCATCATGGCTTACCAAATATCAAAACTCAGGGTTTTGGCAATCAAACCTTAGTCGCTTTGGTTTCCGACCAAGCCCATTATTCCTCCCAAAAAGCCGTTAATTTATTAGGTATAGGCACCGACAACTTAATCGCTGTAGCTTCGGATGATCAAGGAAAACTTTGCCCTGCGGCACTCACTACTGCTATAGAAACCAGTCTTCAAAAAGGTCACAAGCCGTTTTATATTGGCCTTACCGCAGGCACCACGGTGACCGGTGCATTTGACCCCATACCCGAATGCGCAGCCATTGCCGATCAATATAACCTTTGGTTACACATAGACGGCGCATGGGGCGCCCCTGTGTTATTTTCGCAGCAGCACAAACACCTACTTAAAGGGTGCCAGCTTGCAGACTCTTTTTCGTGGGATGCTCACAAACTGATGAATGTACCGATTACCGCCGCAGTGATTCTAACTCGGCATAGAGGCATGTTAGAACAAACCTGTGCTGGTGGCGGTGACGATTACTTATTCCACAGCGATGAAAACGCAGACTATAACTTAGGCCAAAAATCCATCCAGTGTGGCCGCCGTGCAGATGCACTAAAGCTTTGGTTAAGTTGGAAGGCTATTGGTAGCCATGGTTTTGCAGACAAAGTAAACCGGTTGCAAGCGTTAAAACACTATTGCGTGGACCAAATAAGCGCATCGGATAAGTTGCATATGATTGCCCCTGCGGTGTACCTAAACGTGTTGTTTCAATACCGCCCGCTAACACCGCTGAACCAAGCACAGCTAAGGGAGCTAAATATAGCCCTGTGTAAACACATGCAAGCCCAAGGTTGTGCTTATGTAGACTACGCCAAATACCAAGGTGAAACTGGCATTCGACTGATACTAGCCAATGGTGACACCCAAGAAAAAGACATACAGCGGTTATTGGGTCACTGCCTAGAATTTGGCAACCAGTTAGTGGCTAACTAGGGGTTTTCCAAATATGGCTATTTTGCTTACCTTGCTGTGACAATGGTGCCTTTTTTGACTCTTTAGGCAATTGATTAAATTGGGGTTTAAGTGGTTTACCACGAATAATGGCATACACATATAAAGATTCTACTTTATCTCTAGCCCATTGGGTTTTCCGCAAAAACTTAAGGCTTGATTTAACCGTTGGGTTAGACCGAAAACAATTTACATTCACTTGTTCTGCCAAGATTTCCCAACCAAAGGTATCCACCAAATCAGTCACCACTTGCTCTAGTTTAATGCCATGCAATGGATTGCGGGGTTGTTCAGCGGCCATAATTTACTTCACATAACGGAATAAGGGCACTATTATCACCAACATTAAAGCACTAAACAACTGGTATTCATTATGCCTATCCCGCAAACCACCTCCATGCTGCAAACACGTATAGAACTTGCGGCTTGTTTTAGATGGACCGCACACATGGATATGCATGAATCCATAGCTAATCACTTTAGTTTCGCAGTGTCTGCTGACGGCCAGTAGTTTTTGTGTAAGTCACAACATAGCAGAAAAAACCGCCCAACAATGGGAAAATTATAGCTTTAATTTTGCCCAACAGCATTTAAACCAAATCATGGCTGTTCTTGACCAGCAAGATGATTCATACCGATCTTAATCGATGAATAATGTACGCTCAGCGACGTCTGTTGTCGAAAAGTTGTCATTGGCATCATTTTTAAGCACTGTTGTCTTTTCCTGTCTATCGTTAATCCGTATAATTGCGCAGATATAGAGCCGACCACTGTGTCGGTTTTATTGCAATAACACATAACTAGAAAAACGATCAGTTTTGGTTAATACAAAAACCAACTTTAACACCTTGCAGACAACAGGATCACCCATGATCAAAGTCGAATCAGTGAGTAAACGTTTTGGCGGTGTACATGCCGTTAACAACGCCTCCATCGAAATCGCTAAAGGGTCTATTACAGGACTCATCGGCCCTAATGGCGCCGGAAAAACAACACTATTCAACATGATTGCTGGCAACTTAACGCCAACATCAGGCCATATCTACCTAGACGGTGAAAATGTGACCGGCGTGCCCCCTTATGAATTATTCCATAAAGGTTTGCTACGCACCTTCCAAATCGCCCACGAATTTGGCACCTTAACGGTGTTAGAAAACCTGATGATGGTGCCGTCACAGCAGGCCGGAGAAAAGCTCATGGACGCCTGGTTTCGCCCATCTATGGTCCGTGAACAAGAAGCCAAGGTGCGTGACAAGGCCATGGAAGTGATCGACTTCCTCAATTTAGGCCATGTGGCACAAGAATTGGCAGGCAACCTTTCGGGTGGCCAAAAGAAGCTATTAGAACTTGGCCGCACCATGATGGTGGATGCCAAGGTGGTATTACTGGATGAAGTAGGGGCGGGTGTAAACCGCTCACTATTACGCGAAATTGGTGAAGCCATTGTCCGCTTGAACCAAGAAAAAGGTTATACCTTTTGTATGATTGAACACGACATGGACTTCATTGGCCGTTTGTGTGATCCCGTTATCGTTATGGCAGAAGGTTCTGTATTGGCCCAAGGCACCGCCGCTGAAGTAACTTCTAACGAGGCTGTTATTGAAGCTTACTTGGGTACTGGACTAAAGAATAAGCCGGAGACAAAAGCATGAGCTACTTAGTTGCAGATCAATTGCGTGGCGGCTACGGTGGCGCAGACATTTTGAACGGCTGTTCTTTGTCCGTAGACAAAGGCGAAGTGGCGGTTATCGTTGGCCCCAATGGTGCTGGCAAGTCTACCGCCATGAAAGCCTTACTGGGCATGCTGGATTTACGTGAAGGCAGTGTCACTTTAGGTGGCAAAGACATTACCCACATGTCTCCACAAGATCGTGTTAGCGAAGGCATTGCCTTTGTACCACAAACCCATAACGTTTTTGGCGGCATGACCGTAGAAGAAAATCTAGAGATGGGCGCCTTCCTTCGTACCGACGACTTCACTGAGACCATGGAACAGATCTACGACCTATTCCCTATTCTTAAAGAAAAACGTCGTCAAAACGCCGGCGAACTGTCTGGCGGTCAACGTCAACAAGTTGCCGTAGGCCGTGCCATGATGACGCAACCTAGCGTATTGATGCTTGATGAACCTACGGCGGGTGTTTCACCTATCGTGATGGACGAACTGTTTGACCGTATTTTAGAAGTGAAACAACAAGGTATTGCCGTGTTGATGGTTGAACAAAATGCAGCTCAAGCTTTGAACATTGCCGACAAAGGTTATGTGCTAGTGACCGGCACCAATAAACACACAGGCAGTGGCGACGAGCTGCTGGCTGATCCTGTGGTGCGCCGCACCTTTTTGGGAGGCTAATCCATGCCAGAATTTACTGATATTTTAAATGCCATCGTGCTTTTTTCTAACTTTGTGTTAATCCCTGCAGCATCTTACGGTGCTCAACTTGCCCTTGGCGCATTGGGAATTACGCTTGTTTACAGCATTCTACGTTTTTCTAACTTTGCCCACGGCGACTTAATGGCTTTTGGCACCATGTGCGTCATCCTTGTGACTTGGGGATTTCAGTCGATGGGTATTAGCTTTGGGCCACTACCCACAGCACTGCTTGCCCTGCCCTTTGGTATTATAGGTGCCATTGGCCTAAGCCTAATGTTTGATAAAACCGTGTATACATTTTACCGCACTAAAAATAGCGACCCGGTTATTTTTGTGATTGTGTCTACCGGTGTTATGTTTATGACCAACGCCATTGTGCGCTTTATCATCGGCCCTAACGATCAGCGTTTTATGGACGGCACCAAGTTTCTTTTCCGATCTCGCGAGTTTAAAGAGTTCACCGGTTTAAGCGAAGGGTTAGCACTGAAGTCTACTCAAGTACTTACCTTAACTGTGACTCTTATTGCCGTGGCCGCGTTGTTTTACTTCTTACAAAAAACCCGCACAGGTAAAGCCATGCGGGCATTTTCTGACAACAAAGACTTAGCCCTATTGTCTGGTATCAACCCAGATCGCGTGGTATTTATCACTTGGATTATTGTGGCGGCTTTAGCCACCACTGCCGGCACTTTATACGGCTTAGATAAAAGTTTTAAACCCTTTACCTACTTTATGTTGTTATTGCCTATGTTTGCAGCGGCCATTGTTGGGGGTATTGGCAGTCCTATAGGCGCCGTTGTGGGCGGTTTCGTGATTGCTTTTTCCGAAGTTATTGTGACTTACGCTTACAAAAAGTTCTTCATCTACCTAATGCCAGAATCATTAGAGCCTACGGGGTTGATGCAGTTCTTATCCACCGATTATAAGTTTGCTGTGTCCTTTATCATCCTTGTGGTGGTGTTGTTGATACGTCCAACGGGTATCTTTAAGGGGCAATCCATCTAATGAATGAATTATTGAGTCAACAAAATCGCGCGCCTTTAGCTTTTGCAGTAATGGCGCTATTACTCCTTGCGGTAGGCATGGGGCAGTCTTGGCCATATGCTTTGGCGATTTTAAACCTGTGCCTTATTTCTGCCGTCATGTCTTTGGGTGTAAACATTCAATGGGGTTACGCCGGCCTTCTGAATTTAGGCGTAATGGGTTTTACCGCACTGGGTGGTCTAGCCGCTGTATTAGTGTCTGAAGCACCGGTATTAGAAGCCTGGTCTGTGGGTGGCCAAGGCATGGCCGTTAGCTTTATTTTAGTGGTTATCACTATTATCTTATCGATTTTAGTGTATCGGAACATGGCCGCTAGCTGGCAGCGTAGGGTTGCTTTAACCGTGTTGTACATTGGCGCATTCTTCACCATCAACCACTTTTACGAACCAGCAGTTAACGCCATAGAAAGCGTAAACCCTGCCACTTCTGGCTTCCTGGGTGGCATGGGCATGCCGATTATCTTTTCCTGGATTTTAGGTGGTGTAATGGCCGCTGGCGTAGCATGGGTGGTGGGCAAAATCACCCTAGGCTTACGCTCAGACTATTTGGCTATAGCCACCTTGGGCATTTCTGAAATCATCATTGCCGTATTAAAGAATGAAGATTGGCTAGCCCGTGGGGTGAAAAACGTGGCCGGATTAGACCGCCGCCCTGTGCCTTTTGAATTGGATTTACAAACCACGCCCTGGTTCATTGACATGGTGCAATCATTGTTTAGTGGCCGCCTAGCAGCCCTTGCAGACAACGACCGAGCCGAAGCTTTACACCAATTGGTTATTCAAAGCTCAAGCATCTTTGTGAAGTTATGCTACACCGGCTTATTTACTGTGGTATTAGTGGCTGTTTTGCTACTGAGCATGAAAGCCCTCAATTCGCCATGGGGCCGTATGATGCGAGCTATTCGTGACAACGAAGAAGCCGCCAATGCCATGGGCAAAAACGTAGTCCGTCAGCACCTACAAGTGTTTGTATTAGGCAGTGCTGTGGTAGGTATTGCAGGCGCTATGCTGGTTACACTCGATGGTCAGTTTACCCCGACTTCATACCAACCATTACGCTTTACCTTTTTAGTTTGGCTAATGGTGATAATTGGAGGCAGTGGCAATAACTTAGGTGCGGTATTTGGTGGCTTCTTTATTTGGTTTATGTGGATTGAAGCAGAACCACTGTCTATTGCCTTTATGGATCTAGTCACCATGGGTATGGATCAAGCTAGCGACTTGCGTGCGCATTTACTCAAAAGCGCACCGCACCTACGCTTGTTCATCATGGGCTTAACCCTGTTACTCACCATGCGCTTTATGCCTAAAGGTATTATTCCAGAAGAAACTCGTTTGCACTCGGTTTAGGTTTGCGGCTGACGACTACCTAGTTCCCATGCTCCGCGTGGGAACTCTCAGCGCCTCAGCATTCCCACGCAGAGCGTGGGAACGAGATATGCTCCGCGTGGGAACTCACACCCTCTTGCAACCCCAACAACAGCTTCGCAAAATCCGCCTCCAAAGGCGCATTAATTTTCAACTCACTGCCATCTGCTTGTGTAAGCACCATTTGTGTACAAGCTAACCATAAGCGCCCTGCTCCAAAATAGCCTTCACAGGCCCGATTGAGCAAACCTTTGCCATGACGGGAATCCCCTACAATAGGATGCCCTATGTACTTTAAATGGCGCCTGAGCTGATGTTTTCGCCCAGTAATGGGCTGACACTGCATTAATGATAAGCGTGTGGTCGGGTAACGGTCTACGGTGAGTGGTATTGCAAACTTCTGCAAACATTGCACGTGGGTTAAGGCTTGCTTAGCTTCGCCACCCCCCGCAATGCCTGCGTAGTCATCGGCTTCATCTTTTAAGGCATGGTCAATGCTTAGCTGATCAGGGCCGTACCCTCTTACTAGGGCCAAATAAGTTTTGCGCACTTCATGCTCTTGAAACTGTTGGCCGTAAAAACGGGCCACTTCACTAGACAACGCAAACACCAATACCCCAGAGGTGGGTTTATCGAGCCTATGCAAGGGGTACACGTGCTGGCCTAGTTGATTACGCAACTCTTGCACGGCAAAGCGGGTTTCGCGTTTATCAATAGGGCTACGGTGCACTAATAACCCACTGGGTTTGTTGATGGCTACAAGGTCTTTATCTTGGTAGAGAACAGTGAGCGATTGCGGGGTGTTTAAGAGCATAGTATTCATCATCGCCGCTCCATGACATCCATATCACCGCGGCATACCCTACATCCTGTATATAAAAAATCGTATGAATCGCTTCAGGCGAGCTTTGCAATGTCAGAAGAACCTCGAGGTTCCATAATAAATTTTTAACAAAAATAGCAGGCACAAAAAACCCGCATTAGATCACTCTAAGGCGGGTTTTTTAAGGCATTAAGCGAGTGCTTAGTGAACCTTAATGGTAGTGAAAGAACCGCCTTTCACTTCTTGCTCTTTGTAAG